>NZ_CM001436.1:2897174-3200946 GCF_000243255.1 Methanoplanus limicola DSM 2279 | reverse complement strand
TTTAGACCGTCGTGAGACAGGTCGGTTACTATCTATATGGGGTGTCGGGAGTCTGAAGGTAAGATGGAAATAGTACGAGAGGAACTTTTCCGTCGTCGCCACTGGTAGACCGGTTGTCCGACAGGGCAATGCCGGGTGGCTACGCGATAAGGGGTAAAAGCTGAAAGCATCTAAGCTTGAAACCTGACCTGAAAAGAGACTCCGTCACAGGACGCGGGTAGAAGACCCGTTTGATAGACCTGGGATGTACGCACGAAGGCAACGACGTGTTCAGTCCACAGGCACTAAAGTCCGATAATTCGGCAACGGAAAACACTTTAACCGTTAAAATCCAGACGAAATCGTTGTGTGAATGCCAATATGCCGGATAATTGCAGATTACATCTGGGTTCGTGACCCAGTGTCCGGTCTGCGATTGCGGCCATAGCGGCGGGGCAACACCCGGACTCATCTCGAACCCGGCAGTTAAGCCCGCCCACGTTTTGGTGCTGTACTGAGATACGAGAGTTCCCGGGAACCACCAAACGCTGCAATTGCTCAAGTGAGTGATTGTGTCTATTCTGAAAAGTTATTCTTTCTGCTGACTTGTTTATGATTACATTTATGCAATTCTAAATTCCGCTTATAATGCCGTTTTTATCGGTTTATATTAATTTATAATTCTGTAATCAGGAAGCTGTGCTCTTCATTTCCTAATCGGCAAAATTGCTTATGTGCCCGGACCTGCTAAATTTTGATTCAGACACATTCTCTTTAAGCATACTGTTCTCATGTTTCATAACCTCTTATCCGGAAATTCATTGATTATATCCGGATAGGATTTGATCAACCAGTTATTCATTCCAGTTACTGAATGGATATATTCAGGTTATTTATCTTTAGATGGTTTACCTTCTCAGAGGCTCTGATGCATCTGTCAGTCAGCTCTCATCTGTCCGGTAAAAACTCCTGGAGATCTGTATTATCCCCTGCTACAGCAATAGCTGACTTATTCTTATAAATATGGGTGATAAGTAATGTCAAAACAGGAATTTCTTAATCATATTTTCTCTTCCGTGAGGTCCCGGAGTTTCAATCGAAATTGTAACGATTACGGGACCGAAGATTCGAATATATTGCTGCCGGCACCTCTTCCGATAACTGTAAACCTTGGTCTTCTTGTTAATTGTGGTGAACTTAATGTCGATCTGGTAGTCGAATCAGTAATTGAAACCTTAAATAGAGTTAATAGAGTATTATCCCAAACTCCCCATATCTTTAAATTTCTTCTTCCCGGATGCCACGGTAAGAATGAAGAAATGCTCAGAATGGTCGTTGATAAATTGAGCTGCACAGAGAATATAAGGCTTGAAACTCAGTTTTTCATTCATTCAGGATTTTATGAGGAGATGGTAGAATTTTCAGTTTCCGGGATTTCATGCAGTATTATGGAAATTCCTGCGGACAGGCGTGCACTGGGTTATGATCCTATATCAACCGCAATTGTTGAAAATGCTACTCTTATGATAATTATTGGTGAATCCGATACTGAAAGTTCTGATATTAAGCCGGGCAGCATATATCTTCTTGCAAAGCGTTATGGAAGAACTGTAGTATCTATTAATCCTGCTGACGGGAAAATAAGTGATATTCCACATGATGACCGGATTTTTGATTCATATTTATATCTGGATGGGTATAATAATGAAAAGATCAGTCTGAATATCTTTAAGCAAAGAAGGAATATTTACATAAGAAAACTCCGGAGCGAATTTGTAAAGGCCGGAATCGATGAAGAGATGATAAAACCATCCTATGATTATCTGCTTCCGCATTATCTCAAGGCAAGGATTCTTGGAAAACAGTACAGATTTAAGTATGCCCTTGTCGGTGTTATGATATATCTTCTTTCAGCCTTTGCAGTTTTTACAATTACTATGCAGACACTGTTCTTCCCTGAGAACCCTGAGTTTGTATGGGTTGAAGTTGGTGAAATTGCATTAATTATACTTCTGATGGTCTGCTCAAGAACCGGAAATTATCATATCAAATGGATTGATTACAATTTTCTGGCAGAAAGAATAAGAAGTGCTTTCTTTCTGAGATTTGTATGCACAGTGTGTGATAAACCTGAAGATCTTCCTTCCATGAGTCCTGTAAGGGTGCCTAATGACTGGATGGTTATGACATTTGAGGCAATAATCTCATCCGGAAAAGTGAGTTACTGCAACAGGGAAGTGCATTTTGAGGCGGTTAAAAATTTTTTCATCTCAGCATGGATACAGAACAGAATCGTATTTTATGAACGTGAAGCGGGAATGGCCAGATTTAAATATCACACCCTTGCCATATGTGGGGAGGTTATATTTGCAGTAACAATGATTCTTGCCATTGCCCATGCACTTGGCATCGGTCACTGGGAGAGATTTATGGATGCTGAAATTCCGTTGATTATGGCTTTTCTGACGATTACACTCCCTGCATTTGGTGGTGCACTATCTGCAATCAGAGTACAGAGAGAATATCATAGAAATTCCGAAAGGTACTTTCATCTTCTGAGACACCTTACTGCAATAAAAACAGAGATGATGCACATTACAAATATGAGTGATCTATGCCTCCTTTTAAAGGAGATGAATGAAATGACATTCAGGGAAATTAATGACTGGAAAATAGTATTCAGGTATCATAATATTGAGGCTGTCTGAGAGTCAGTCATCTTGGCCGGATGATTGAAATATATATATTTATGGTTATTTTTGATTTGATTTATGATATTTCCTTTACTCTTCCGACCTGTCCGTCAGAGAGGCGTACCTTAATTCCGTGCGGATGGTATGAGGAGTTTGTCAGTATTTCACTTACCTTTCCGTCTGTGAGTTTCCCGCTTCTCTGGTCTTTCTTCAGTACAATTTTAACTAAAATTCCGGGAGTGATATTGCTTCTCTGTCTTGCATCTGTAATGGTAGTCATCTCTTTGTTTTTTCTCTTCATTATTTTGGACAGAACTGAAATATTTCTTTGGTTTGCGGAAATCCTGATTCCGGTTTTGTTATTCCCATATTCTCCTGTAATGAATGGCATTGGTGTAATATATCCGGGCAATGCCTGGGTATTACGAAGATTTACCTATCTCCATCCGGATGTTCTCTTTTCAGCGACTGTTTTTTCAGTTTTCTGAGTCTTGTTATTCTTACAGTTTCAATACTTGCCGCCCTGAAAATCTCTGCAAAGATCTTCCGCGCCGGAATGCTGATGTATGGTAAAAAGCCGTCTCTGAAGGAGATACTGAAATATCTTAAAAACCGATAGTGGAATACGGTGCACCGGACTTAGAATATAGCATATTTAATTTTTGATATTCAGGCTGTTTATCCGTTTTTTTACCTTTTTTAGCAGATATTTCCTTATTTTGTATTGACGACATTATCGATAATCATTTGACGTACGCATCAAAATATCATATATATTAATTTCGGATGAAAAAATAATCAGGGGTGCTTATTAATTTACTATAGATCCAAGTTAACCATTGGCGCTGGGGGCGCCGGAAAGAGAAGGAGAGAATATCATATGTCATATAAGGTGATGGAGAAACGATACAATAATTATTCACCAATGCCTGGCAGTCATTCCAATACAATCCTTCACGGAAGAAATCCTCATGCACAAAGCGAAGATGCCATTATATTGCTCGGCGAAATTTTAAACCGCTACGAAGAGAATTTAAGGGCATCAGGTACACTGCCGGCCCCGCCATCCGGAATTACAGATCATTTGTTTAATCTGATTAATGCAATGCCGGTCAGTGACCGTGTACTCATCTCAATGGCATTGGCAAATTTTGGAAATCCATTATCGACATCTCTCTTCATAAATTCGTTAAATCATGAAAACAGCTTAGTCCGGTACATCTCTGCCGAAAGTCTGGCAAAGATCTGCGATCCAGAATCCGTTGAAAAACTCTTCACCCTTTACAATGATGAATCTGTGTCTGTACGTCTTGCGGCTGAAAAAGCCCTTATTAAGATGCTCTAAGGGAAAATTCTTCCGGCTTAGTCATTCAGGCATGAAAATCCAGTCTGATGCCAGAAAAAGTACCGGCAAAATAATAATTCAGGGCCTGTAAAATATGCCCGCCAGAAATATTGCATTATCCACCAGAATTATATGATGCAGTATCTATGGCAGGGATATTTTTTGAGGTCCGTTTTTTTTATGCCGGATTTAATTGTTAAATTGTTAACTTTCTTTTCACTGCTCAGGCAGGCGTAAATTTACTCTGTAGATTTTTCTGAATTTATTTTGTACGGAACTGATTTACTTTTATAATACTGAAACAGCCTTTCACCCCACATACACGCTTCAGGTGAAGTGCTTACGAGGTACTCTATAGTATCAAAAAATCTGCAGTTGTCTGTCATTAACTTCATTTCAAAATACTTATCTGTGACTATAATGCTGAAAGTGTGCGGGAATTCTGATATGTGGACCTTTAAAAAAGATTTTATATCTTCATCAATATCTTCTATAAATTCTTTTAATTCAGATTCATCCTCTGCTCCATCTTTTGAGATTATAAATTCACAGTTGTGGTGACGGCATATTCTGGGCATTGATACTGCCGGAAGGCAGAGAAGGGAATAATCTGAGACGCCATGGAGATATTTTGGCTCAAGAATATGGTCTTTGTGTATATCTCCTCTGCTGACAATTTCATCCGGAGAATTATAATGAACTTCAGCATGTATAAGTTCATAAAATGTGTCCTTTGCAAAGTCCGGCATCCAGTCCAGTGAGTGTCCCGTCCAGAAACTGCTGTTTTTGTATATGACTGCTGAAGATAGAATGTATTCTTCGAGATGTGTCGCGACAATTCTGCCTTTTCTTGTTAAGCAGTATTCATGCTCCTTCTCATCAATAAGCGCTTTCTCTTTTAACCATGCAATTTTTGGCGATAGTGCCACGGAAGAACTTCCGGTGATGTCCCTTAACAGGTACCTGGACATCATATCTTCATTAAGTGCCAGAAGTATGGTTGTCAGGATTGTGGATCTGATTATTGCCTGGGCATCTGATTTATTCCTGATGAAATAAGAGGTCTCATCTTCACCGTAATCCGATTCCTCCGCTTCTTTGTAAGGTTCATGCCATTTTCTGTTGATTGAAATTATAAAGCCTTTTATTTTGTCTGCGATTATTGATCCGGTGACACTCAGCCTGTATTCTTCGTCATCTTTAAGGACAATATTTTTCTCTCTGAGGATTTTAAGTCTTGAAGTTATATTGGGACTGCTTGACAAAGTAATATCACATAAATCAATGATGGTTTTTGGACCGGAGGAGAGTGCAAATATAATCGCGGCAGCAATATCTGCTGTAAGTGGAAACTGGACTGCGGCAAGGTTATCCTTATAGTGTCTCAGTTTTATATCCAGTGATATGGACTGTGCGGGGTCTCCTTCTTTTTTCTCTCCCTTCTTAAGTGCTCTCTGAAAGTACGATATGTAATGGAGTTCCCCTTCAATGTTATAATGTGGCGTAATATATATTTTGTAGCGTTTTCCCATATATTCTTCATAGCAGATTGCTTCCCTTCCTTCTTCAGCGGCTTTGTCTGTGGAGCTGCTTTTTATTTCCGCTATCTGGTGCGGAAGAATGTCATAGAATGACATTCCGGTAATATCCGTATTTATACTGTTTGAAAAAGAGTTTATAAAATCTCTGCCGCCCCTGTTTGCAGTGATTATTTTCTTGTCTGCATTGAGCAGGAACGCTGAATCCGGAGAATGGTCTATAAGATCCTGCATGGCCTCTCTCTTCTCAGACTGTGTTATTTTGATTATCCTCTCTTCCACAAGGGGAGGTATTTTTCTTTTCAGCTCAGAACATATATTATCAATTTCAGCCTCTTTTAGCAGGTAAAAATCAACTCCGGAGTTTAAGGCTTCAATTACTACTTCCTCACTGCTTTTTCCGGTGAAGATGATATACGGGATGTCATTACCCCTGCCTCTGATTATTTTTAGCAGCTCCAGGCCATTCATTCCGGGCATGTCATAATCAGATATGATTGTATCATAGGAGGTATTTTCAATCATATCAAGGGCCTGCATACCGGATTGTGCCGAATCCACCTTAAAGCCGGTGAGCATCTCCATTGTGGGCTTAAATGTTTTATGCAGTATGCTTTCATCATCAACATAAAGAAGGTTGATCTCTTTTTTCAGACTCATAGAGCAGTTTTACTTATGGTTTTGCCAATATATATGATTTTCAATTCAACGGGCTGCCGGATGGCTATTTCTCCCGTAGACTATGAGGTAATTTAATTGCTCTTTTTGCCCATCTGGATGGTATTTATCTCAAAAATTGTCAAAAAATTTTCTGATATTATCCAATTGTCGGTTGATCCTCATTCGTGCAGTGTTATCCTGTCCCGGTATGTATTACTTCTCTGCCGATGTGGTATTTTTTGACATGTATTTATTTAGATATATGTTGTGTGGGTAAGGTAATATTTTATAAATCTGTGAACCGATTTATCACTCTTATTATTATTTGTGAAGGATGGTAGTTTATGCAGGAAGGAGTAGAAAAGAAGGCATCACAGCAGACAAAGTTAGCTCTTGGTTTTTTTATCATCTTTCTTATTCTTATCCTGATCATCTCTGCTGCAACGTATTCTACACTTAAAACGAGTTTTGAAAATCAGTACTATGACCGTGTGGACGATTCGGTTGTTGTTATCAAAAACCATGTGAATCTTGTTAATACGGGCTTAAAAACTTATGAGAGTGCCTATGACCGTGAAATGATGGAATCATTCGTTCTTTTTACAGAGGCGTATGAAAATTCCGGCAGGGAACCTTCTGCGATAGATCTCGATAATCTGAGAGATAGTATAGGGCTTTCAAATTTTGGGACGCTTGAACTATATATAATCAATGAGTCCGGAGTCGTTGAGTACACAACTTATGAGAAAGATATCGGCCTTGACTTCAGTGAATACCCTGAATTTTTTGATAAAATTGATGCTATCCGGACAGGGGACAAATTTGTCGGTGACCGTGCCACAGGCGGATGGTCAGGAGAGGTAAACCTTAAAAAATATGCTTATCTCCCCACACCTGACCATAAATATCTCCTCGAATTCGGTTTTACATCTGAAGTTTTCCAGGAGGGAAGAAAGGTCTTCAAATACGGAGGTATTGGTGATCTGCTCTCGGAACAGAATTACAATCTTCTTTCATCAAAGGTGTATAATATTGCATATAAGGAGGTCGGTGGTGATCTCGCAGATGGCCTGACAAAAGAGAGACTTAAGGAAGTTTTTGAGGAGAAATCCGACCTTGAATATATCAATTCCTCCGGTGAGACAATTACAAAATACATCTATATTGATCTTGATGACGGGAGTGCCCCCTCTTCAACCCAGATGAGCCTTGCTGCAGAACTGGTTTTTTCAACTAAAAATCTTAATGCCACGCTGGATATGCTCACGTACTATATCTGGATGTTCATTATACTCGCATCCGGTATCAGCCTTTTATCTGCCTATTATATAGCGTATTACTTCACAAAACCGATCAGATCAATTATACATGACATTGAGGTTATTGCCGGAGGTGACCTTGATCATCCTATTAACAAAACCCAGTCTGCTGAGGGTGAATATCTCAGGGGTAAGATTGAGGTCCTTGTACGAAGGCTTAAGGGAGAGATTGACCTCCTGCAGAAGACCTCTGATAATCTGGACAGTGAACTTGAAAAGAACAGGAGAAAAGAGGAAGAACTGGAGAAGCTGAATAATAAACTGTCTCTTATCTCCGGGATTACGCTGCATGATATTCAGAATCAGATTCTTGCCCTCTCTTCATATGTACGTTATATGAGGCTTAACAGGGAGAAGGGCAGGGATGATGAAGATTTCCTTAAGGTTATTGATGACATTGTCCTGGCAGTGAGGGATCATATATCCTTTGCTTCAGATTACCGGCAGGTAGGGCTTAAAAAGCCGGTATGGCATAATATAGGTGTACTTGTTGATGAAATTATCCGGAACAGCCTCTTCTGGCAGGTCAGTTTTAATGTAAGTACCGGAAATCTCTCTGTTCTTGCAGATCCTATGTTTAGAAAGGTGTTATTCAACCTCTTTGAAAATTCCGTAAGGCATGGAACGAACGTGACTTCAATATCCGTTTCTTTTTACGAGTCTGAAGGATCCGGCCATCTCATCATTGAGGATGACGGATCCGGAGTGGCTGAAAAGGATAAAGAGAGAATATTTGATAAGAAATTTGGTGAAAATACCGGCCTTGGCCTCTTCCTGGCAAGGGAGATTCTCGCATCGTCCGGTATGGAAATTCATGAAACCGGTAAAGAGGGTAAAGGTGCAAGGTTTGATATCTCTATCCCTGAGGAATATTGCCGTTTTGAGTGAGCAATAATCCGGAGCACATTTATATATTATTATATTTTTGTCGGACAGACAATGTTAATTAACTATTTCTTTATGTCATTTCAGAACATATTGGATCATAATATGGTTTCAGAGAATTCGGAATATGGTGATTATAACAGAAAGGTCCTGTCCTGTCATGTCCTTGTGATCGGCAGCGGCGGTTCGGGTACAAGGGCGGCAATAGAAGCGTCACAGTTTGGTGAGACTATTCTTGTTACCCGGACGATTGCCGGGAAAGGCGGATGCACAACAATGGCGGAGGGTGGTTACAACGCCGTCATGAAGGAGGATGACTCATGCCCCATGCATGAGGAGGATACACTTAAAGGGGGTGCATATCTCAATGACCCAAAACTTGTTGATGTTCTTGTGAATGAATCTCCGGAGAGGATGAATGACCTTGTTAAATGGGGGGCTGTATTTGATGTGACTGCGGAGCGGGAGATTGCACAGCGTCCTTTCGGAGGGCAGAGATTCCCCCGGACATGCTATGCAGGGGATCGCACCGGTCATGAGATAATGATGACCCTGATTGAACGCCTCAGAATAAGTGATGTAAAGGTTCTCGCTGAGGTGACGGTCATTGAGCTTCTGAAGAGGGGAGACATAGTCTGTGGTGCTGCTGCGGTTGATATAAACGGAAATCTGGTAATTATTGAAGCGGACGCAGTTGTTCTTGCAACCGGAGGCGGAACACAGGTCTATGACATCTCCACCAACTGTGCCACCGGAAACGGGCAGGGATTTGCCATGGGTTACAGGGCCGGGGCGGAACTGATAGATATGGAGATGGTGCAGTTTCATCCAACCGGTGCGGTCCATCCTTACGATGCAAGGGGGCGCCTTATTACAGAGGCTGTACGCGGAGAGGGTGGTCTTCTCAAAGATTCCAAAGGAAGGCGTTTCATGGAGAAGTATGATCCTGAGAGGATGGAGCTGTCCACAAGGGACGTAGTCTCGCGTGCTATCGCAACCGAAATTTCTGAAGGGCGTGGTACTGACAGGGGCGGCGTCTATCTGGATGTCTCCCATCTTGATGATAAGGATATTGAGGAGAAGCTGCCTGTCATGCTTGAACAGTTCCTCCAGTCGGGGGTTGACATCAGAAACGAGCCTATGGAGGTTGCACCGACTGCTCACCATATTATGGGCGGACTGAGGATAACCCCGGAATGCAGGACCACTGTAAAAGGTCTTTTTGCCTGCGGGGAAGTGGCCGGAGGAGTTCATGGCGCCAACCGTCTGGGAGGCAATGCACTTGCCGACACGCAGGTGTTTGGCAGGCGTGCAGGCTTTTATGCCGGAAATGAACCTGATATGGAGAAGGTCGCTGATGAGCACCAGATCGGTATTATCAGGCAGAAGCTTGATTCATATCTCTCAGGCGATACAAACCCTGCTGAGATTAAGAGACGGCTCAAGAGGGTTATGTGGGATGATGCCGGAATATTCAGAACCGGGGAAAAACTGAAGACGGCTTTAAAGGAGATTGCAGAACTGAAGAAGTTAAAGCCAAAGGCTGCTGAATCAGGCTCTTTTATTGACTGCTGGACTGTTCAGGATATGCTTGAGGTGGCTGAACTGATTGTCAAAGGGGCAATTATGAGGGAAGAGTCGCGCGGTGCTCATGTTAGAACCGATATTGAAACCGCGTGGACTCCGGAAAAATCACCATTCGGGCATACCTTCCAGTCAATATCCCGGTCAGGGATTGAGAAGAAGGAGGTTCTCTGATGCAGGACATTAGTCTTAAGATCTCACGCTTCACTCCGGGTACTGATGAGAGACCTGAGCTGAGGGAGTATGATGTATCACTGAATGACGGAGCGATGGTTCTTGATGCCCTCATTTATGTTAAGGATAATCTTGACCAGACATTAATGTTCAGGTACTGCTGCCGGGCAGGTCAGTGCGGCAGCTGTGCCATAAAGATGAATGGTGAGCCTGTTTTAGCCTGTATGACTGCGGCAGTGGATGGTATGGTCATTGAGCCGCTTGATTTTCCGGTGATAAAAGACCTGGTGACGGATATTGAGCCGGTTTTAAAGGACATTCCGGGAGTTGTTCCCTGTGAATCATGCGAGGTTCCGACAAAAGAGCAGATTGATGTGATAAAGCCTTTAAGGGACTGTATCGAGTGCCTCTGCTGCGTGTCTGCATGTCCGGCAATGAAGGTTGTCGATTTTAAAGGGCCGACTGTGATGAGGCAGGAGATGAGGATTGAGCTTGATCCAAGGGACATAAGAAACCTTGTTCCGGGCGCTGTAGATGAAGGCCTTTTCACCTGCACTTCATGCCAGAAATGTGTTGAGGTCTGCCCTAAGGATATAAGAATTCCCCATAAGGCGATAGAGAAACTCCGTGAGCTTGCTAACCGGCAGGGTTTCACACTTCCAAGGCACCAGGAGGTTGCAGAGCTTGTAAAGGCTACCGGAAGAAGTGTTGATGTGCAGAAGGAGACCTTATTCAGCCAGGTTCCTGATGTTATCGAACCTGACGGTGAGGTCAGGGCTGAGGTTGGGTTCTTTGTCGGCTGCATGTATAATATGAGGGTTGTGCAGAACGGTCTTGACGCTCTTGAGGTCCTGAAAAGAAACGGTGTCAGGGTAATAATTCCAAAGGAGCAGGTCTGCTGTGGCTCTCCGCTGATACGAACCGGACAGACGTCCTTTCTTGATGACCTTAAGAGAAAGAACATCGAATGCTTTGAGAAGAGGGGCATTAAGAGGGTGATGACGATGTGTGCCGGATGTGGCTCCACCCTTAAAAACGACTATAATACTCCGTATGAGGTTGTTGACATCAACGAACTGTTAACTGAGATTGGTATTGAGCCCCCTGAGAAACTTGATGTAAAGGTTACTTATCATGACCCATGCCACCTTATGAGGGGGCAGGGCGTGGAGAGTGAACCGAGGGAGATTCTCAGAATGATCACCGATGATTTCGTTGAGATGCCCTCTATATGCTGTGGTGCAGGCGGCGGTGTCAGGTCAGGTCTGCCTGATGAGGCGGCAGCCCTTGGTAAGTTAAGGGACACTGAGATTCAGAAGACCGGATGTGATATTGTAGTCACTTCATGCCCCTTCTGTGAATTTCATATTCAGGACTCCACAGAAAAGCCTGTGAAGAATATAAATTCACTTCTTCTTGAGGGCTACCGGAAGAAGGATGCCCTGAAGTCAGAAGATGAAATGTGACCTGAAGATGTCATATTTTTCGGGTTGATACCCCTGGATTATTATTCTTCTGAATTTAATTTTAAGGATACAAAGGAAGCTGAATAACAATTGATTGTAATAGGAATTGATCCTGGTCTGGCCCGTGTCGGGTTTGGCGTGATTAAAGAGGAGAGGGGCAAGGTTACAGCTCTTGAATATGGGTGCATCGAGACCGGTTGTGAACTAAGATGTTCTGAGAGGCTTCTTGAGATTTACAATGCCCTCTCAGAACTCTTCGGAAAGTATGAAGCTGACTGTGTAGCAGTTGAAAAGCTATTCTTTTCGAGGAACACCACGACTGCCCTGAGTGTCAGTGAGGCACGCGGTATCATTCTTCTGGCGGCAGAGCAGAGGGCAATTCCTATAACGGAATTTACTCCTAACCAGATCAAACAGGCAGTTACAGGTTCAGGCAGGGCCGACAAGCGTCAGATGCAGGATATGATCCGAAGGCTTCTTAGCCTTGACAAGATTCCGCGTCCGGATGATGCAGCAGACGGGCTTTCGATAGCCCTCTGCCATATTCACATGATGAGATAGTATGATTGCACAACTATATGGTATTCCGGTACAGACCGGAGATAAATGGGCTGTTCTGGATGTCGGCGGTGTAGGCTACAGGGTCTATCTTCCAAAGTTATCACTTGATGAGCTTTCTCTCTCTGGTGAGAGGCCCGTCAGGGTATATACGAATATGGTGGTCAGAGAGGACTCTGTTTCGCTTTATGGCTCTATACACCAGAATGAGGTTGAGATGTTTTCGGTTCTGATCAGTGTATCCGGAATCGGACCTCAGACCGCCCTGAATATTATTTCACAGATCAGCACTGAGGAGTTTGCATTTGCGATATTAAATGACGATGAAAAGGTGCTGACAAGAATATCCGGGATCGGGCCGAAGAGTGCAAAGAGGCTGATTCTTGAACTCCGGGATAAGATGAAGAGGATCAGCGAGACGATAGCGTCCCCTGATTCCGGAACGAAAATTCCGGTTATAAACGATGCTGTCAGTGCCCTTCTCTCGCTTGGATTTCAGGAGAAGGAGTCCAGAACTGCTGTTGAGACTATAGCATCATCCAGCGGAGATATTTCTCTTCAGGAACTTATACGCGATTCACTTGCAAAACTTAAGGAATACTGACTGTTATGGATGAAAGGATTGTCTCACCGGAATCTGCCGGTGATGACGTTTATGAGGTGACTATAAGGCCTGATAGTCTTGAAAGCTTTGTAGGGCAGGAGCAGGTGAGGGAATCGCTTAAGATAGCGATAGAAGCTGCAAAACTCCGCGGTGAACCGCTTGATCATATCCTGTTCTCAGGGCCGCCGGGGCTTGGCAAGACGACCCTTGCAAATATCATTGCAAATGAGATGGGATCTGCCATTAAGACGACTACCGGACCTGTGCTTGAAAAACCCGGTGACGTTGCGGCACTTCTGACGGCACTGAAACGCGGGGATATTCTGTTTATAGATGAGATTCACAGGATAAACTCCGTTGTGGAGGAGATCCTCTACCCTGCAATGGAGGACCTCTTCATTGACATTATGATCGGAGAGGGGCCGAGTGCGAGGTCGGTAAAGTTAAACCTTGAGCATTTCACCCTCATTGGTGCAACGACAAAACAGGGACTTTTGGGTTCTCCTTTTCGTGACAGGTTTGGCATAATATCACGCCTTTCGCTTTATAATCCGGAAGAACTCAGGAGAATTGTCTTAAGGAGTGCCTCTATTCTTAAAATTGAGATCACCGGTGAAGGTGCTGCAGAGATTGCAGGCAGAAGCCGCGGGACTCCGAGGATTGCTAACCGTCTGCTCAGAAGGGTTCGTGACTATGCGTCAGTAAAGGGGGACGGTACTGTCACGAAAGAGATCGCATCCGGTGCGCTTTCTATGCTTCAGATCGATGAAACCGGGCTTGATGAGCTTGACAGGCGGATTTTATCCGTAATTTCGGATGACTTTGATGGGGGGCCTGTCGGGGTAAAAACGATTGCTATTTCTGTTGGTGAGGAGGTCAGGACAATTGAGGATGTCTATGAACCATATCTCATCCAGATTGGATTTATAAAAAGAACTCCTCAGGGCAGGGAGACGACACCGGCTGCAAGGGAGCATCTGAGGTCATCCGGAAATAAGATTTAATCTCCGATAATTAATCTTCATTTATAATACAGCTTTTGAATGATTCCGGATCATTCTCTCTCTTTTTCATCTACAGCCCGATACTTCTGATTTGGATGGGTGGTGACATTTTTGTATTTCTGCTCAAGCTTTCCTTTATGCAGCAGTGGTATGATGTAATGTGTTCTCAGTGTGTCTTTATTTCGATTAAGGAGAGATGATAGCTCTTCAATTGTCAGATGTCTACCACTGCATAACTCCATAATTGTGGATTCCATGAGCGCTTTTGAGGCCTTTTTTACAGATTTTACTGGTTCTGCAATATCTCTTAAGGTAGCCAAATGCTCGGAGCTGTTATCCAAATGCTCGGAGCTGTTATCCAAATGCTCGGAGCTGTTATCCAAATGCTCGGAGCTGTTATCCAAATGCTCGGAGCTGTTATCCAAATGCTCGGAGCTATATTTTGGGCATATTTCTCCTCCGAAAATTTCATCTCCCATTGGGTGTCTTCCTGGAATGTAATAAAATGTATTCCTTCCCGAACCCTCACTCGCCAGTAGTCCCTGTTTCACCAGGTTATGGAGTGAGATGGTTATGTCATGCGGGTGCTCTCTGCTCAGCTCTTTTAGCCTGCTGTGATTTACGCAACCCTCAGAATATGCAGTTACCATCGCAAGGCGCTCAACATTTACCAAATCTCTGAATGATTCCCCAAATTCACTTTTTAGTGCACCTAAAACCTCTTCCGGGAGGAGGCTTGTCATCTTCAGGATGAATACTGTCTGGTTGCTCCCATGCCTCTCTTCAAGCATTGGTTCACGCCAGTGCTGCATTTGCCAGTTCTGATATATCTTTGGGAATCCGGACCCTGCCTGCTCACCAAGACCAATGAACTGAAACATCTTCTGCAGATTCCGGTTGCGGCAGTCACTGATCCCTCCGCGAATTGCTTCCGGTTTGGGAATCCTCATAAGTCCGGGATTCCTGAATCCAAAAAGATCCGGGCGTTTCACAACAAGTAATGAGCAGTTTCCGGAATAATCAGCATGAATAATCGTATTTACCAGAGCTTCACGCAGTGCCTCATGAACCGGTGTATCCTCGATTCTTTCATCCCCGTTCAGCTTAAAGGGTACTTTAAGATCAGCTGACAGTTTTTTCATAACTGTCCGGTAAAAATCATACAGGCACCCGGACCACGATCCATCCAGAGTGATTCTGTCAACCCACCGTGTATCGGTGTTTTCCCTTTCCTGATAATCTACAATATAATTGGGAACTGCATCAAGAATTGAACGGAATTTGCCAAACATTAAGAGTCCTGCAAGGGTGAGTCCTTCTTTTCCATTCTGGCGGTTCCTTTTCCATCCACCGATCTGGCGCAGAAATTCTTTCTCATCACATTCATTAAACGGGTGATTTGGTTTGAGATTCGAGAACTGCTGGCGGTATATACGATATGATTCTTTATCTATATCATCAATAGTAAAGTTTTCAAGAATAACGGCATCTCTGGTGTCATTTGCCTGCTCACCGAGCATCTGTTTAACCAGTTCGGGCTGGCACCTGTAATCTCCCTCGTTTTGCCTTTGGTATGTCCCTTCAAGTGGGTTAGTTCCGATATATACCGGACGCTGTTTTCGCGAGGCCTGAGGTACTGTGACTACAATGATATTTTTCCCCTCATATGTTTTGGGTTTAATGTTCCTGTTCTGGAGTATGTTCACACTCACTTTTTTTGGATTGTTAAGATTATTCCAGATGTCCTGAATCATCTGTCCGTATTTTGGCAAATTATGATATACAACAGATTCATCTTTTTCCTGTGCTCCAAGAATTATAATGCCTCCACTGGTATTTGCCATTGCAGAATAGGTCTCCCAGAAGGATTCGGGAACTGCTCCTTTTTTGTCCCTTCCCAGTGCGGTTTTTAGTTCAACGTCAAAACCTTCCTTAAGGGAATCCAGGTCAAAAAAATCTTTATGATACATATCCATACTCCCGGAGGCTGACATCAGGCAGTCCCTTTGCTGTGCCTCTTTTGGTCTTCATCTTTTTCATTGCTTCCTGTAATTTACCAGCCAGTTTTCATAGGTCACAGACCGATTGTATGCCGGTGATTTGGAGCATATTTTTATAAATTCTGGAGGTTATGGATAAATCAGAATCATATCTCTTTTATATTGACGATCTCGACCGGAATTCCCCACTGCTGCACTGTCATTATATCGTCCTTCGTGTCTGCAAGGAATCTCACTTTAAGCCCGTCTTTCTGCATATTCTCCCCAAGATTTAAGGGGTAATATCTGGTGCCGTCCTTTGCCACAATACCGTAAAATCCTCCTTCAAGGTCAACATAAGTGACTGTTCCTTCTGTATTTATATTCACATCCGGAGCGTCTTTCCATATCGTGCTGTCACTGCTGTTTGATATACAGCCCGCAGCCATAACAGCCGCAGAGGCTAAAAGAAGGGTTATCGCCAGACTGCACATCCGGTTTGGTTCAGAAGATCTGTCTTTATCCATTAAATTTATTCTGATTTCAAAAATATATATAATATGTCTGCTTCTCCGGAGTTTAGGAGAGTTGGAAGTGGCAGGTTTTATTTTTTAATCCTGCAAATCCGGACTGTCCAGATCAAGGACAATCCCAACTCCGGAATATCCTGTATCACAGTACTTGGAGAGCTTAAGTATTTCGTCAAAACCTGTGCAGTGTCCGGGGTATATCCTGCCTCTGACATTATCCCTGAGATATTCTCCTGTCTTTTTTATCTTCTCATCAGGCAGTCCTGCCAGGTGAAGTCCGCCCATGATTCCGATTATCTCCTGCTCTTCTCCAAATGCCGTCTTCGCCTGCTCAACAATTGAGCAGATTCCCGAATGCGAACATCCGGTGAGGACAAATATACCTTTATCTGTCCTTAATGCAAGGGCTGTGTCATCCGGAATAGTATCAACGGTAAATCCTTTATCGCCTGTCTCATCCGGGTACACCGACCAGTCTCCAGGGTCTTCAAAGTCAAAAATACGTCTGATCTCGCCGAGGAAGACGACATTTTCGGAGAGTTTTACAGGTTTTGCAGTAAGTGTTATTCTGAAATGCTTCTCCAGGTCCTCTCTTGTGAACGGATTTCCGATATATCTGAGATGATCTTCCTCTCTTGCATACCTCTTCCTGAAAAACTCCGGGTGCGCAACAATCTCAGTCTTATTATTTTCATCTGAAGCCTGACGGCCTTCTTCTGTACCTGTTTCAGCGTCCTGAAGGGTGTGAATCATATGCAGAATCCCGCCTGTGTGGTCATAGTGGCCGTGTGAGAATGCAATAATCTCAGGTTCAAAGACGTCAATATCCATCTTCTCAGCATTTTTTGCAAATAAATCGGTTTTTCCGGTATCGAAGAGTATTTTTTTCTCCCCATCTTCAACCAGTGCTGAGAATCCGTGTTCTCCGGAGAAAGGGGATGCAAATATGACTGAATTTTCAGTAAGTATTGTTATTTTCATTTATGTGTCCCTTATTATGAATCTGGTGTTTTATAGTTGTTATACTGTTCTATCTCCGGATGCCAAATCCGATGCCGTTGTGTTCGCAAGTCTCTCCTGAAGGCCGGCTGTTGCATAAATGGATCTTATTACTGAGTCGATCTCCGCGAGGTTTGCATCCGGATTTGTGTTCAGTTCAAGTGAGAGCAGAGGCAGTGCGGGGCCGCCGATTTTAATAAGTGCAAGTGAAGCACCTTCAGTCTCTTCCTGATTTCCGGTGTTAAGAACATCAATTAATGGCTGATATGCCGGCTCACCTATACATGCCAGGATATTTACTGCCCATTCGCGCTGATTTTCATCTCCTGATGAGAGCAGTCCGATCATAGGTTCAACTGAAATTTCGCCCATCCTGGTGAGAGCTACAGCAGCCCATGTTGCCGACTGTTTATCTTCAGATGTGAGAACGGCACTCAACTGTGGTATTGCAGCCTCTCCTCTCTCTGCAAGAGCCTCTGCTGCCTTCTTCTTATCTTCCTGTGTGCCTGATTTAAGGGATTCAATGTACCCTGATATTTCTGAATCGCCGCTGTTTTCTCCTGTACATCCTGCAAAGAGGGAAATTATCAGAAGAAGGGACAGCAGTACTGATATCCGGAATATTTTCATTATAAATCTGTTGAACCTTTCTGAAGAAAAAAGTCATGGATTCTCCGGGTGATTACCCATAATGATATGGGCGGTTTTCTCTGGTCTCATCTGCATTATCCTGCCCGGATCTTTCTGTAATGATACCGTCCTGAATAAATTATCTCTCTTAATTATCTTTAATATGTGCTGATCCGGCTGAATTTCAGATGAAAAGGGTTAATTAGTAATCTGCCTGTTTAAAATTATGGTTTTAAGTGAAGTTCCATGCCCAAAGTGCGGGAAGACCGGATTATATGTAGAAAAACCCTCTGATAACGAAGTATGGGTAAAATGCCACGAATGCGACCTTTTTCTGGGGATGAGTGATGAAGACTGGCACAGGATTCATAATTCGCCTAATCTTCATGAAAAAATTGCAAAAGTCTACAAAACCGAATATCCCAAAGCAGTATCCGGAGGTTCATGCCGTGCATGCAAATCCGGAAAGGACGACCTGATCTTTGGGATATGTAAATCATGCCTCTATAAAATTCTGATAGTAATTCTTGTCATAATGGTTATAGGATCATATGCAGTCTGGATGTCTGTCCTTTAATCCGGGAAATTTATATTCATTATATTTTTTATTTAACCCTGCCGGAATACCGGTTAACCTATACTATATAACATATTAATAACTCCTGAAATACAATTGCCATCTGCATGTATTGTAAATCCTGTAATCCGGAAAGAAAGGACTGTACAGGATTTGGTAACATTGAAATGTCTTAATAAAGTATAATTCAGAACATTCCGGAATTGTCCGGAAAGTTTGCTTATTACTATGCAGTGCACTATAATCTTATACAGTTACAGGCCGGATCTTAAATAATATGTCAGATTATATACGCCGGAATATCAGACTTCCGGAAGGGCAGATATGGACTACAGTTGTGTAACAGTTCCGGGTAGGCGGGTTTATAATGAAGATTCATGTATAGCCATGCCTGTAGGTGAAGGCATACTTCTTGCAGTGGCAGATGGCCTTGGAGGACATGCTGCCGGTGAAGTTGCATCCGGGATTGCTATTGATACTCTCAGGTCCGTTTTTACAGATAAGTACAGGGCCGGAGACGGAGTTTCGGGTGTTGAAGCCTTAATGCGGCTGGCTTTTGAAGAGGCAGACCGTATTATAATTTCAGAAGCGAAGGATGAGCGGGCAGGAATGGGTACAACCCTTACTGCAGCATTTATCGTTGACGGCTCGGTTGTAGTCGGAAATACCGGTGATTCGAGAGTTTATCTTCTTGACGGTATTCTCAGGCAGATTACAAAGGATCACTCTGTTGTCCAGGAACTTGTGGACAAGGGGATGGTGGAAGCTGAATCGGCGAGGTTCCATCCGATGAAGCATATAATCAGGCACTCCCTCGGAGGTGACTTCAGGGTTGACATAATTTCTGATTCTCTGAGTTCCGGAGTGACGCTTCTCCTCTCAACAGACGGCCTTCATGATTACATCGGTTCAGAAAGGATTGAAGAGATTTTAAAGGGTGTTAAAGCCTGTGATGCAGCAAAGGCGCTCATTAATGAGGCACTATCATCTTCAGATGACAATATCACAGCAGTTGTTGTGAGGACTGACTGAAAAATCCCCTGAGTTCTGGGGCTTTTTGAAATATAGTATAATTCAGAACTTTCCGGAATGTTCCGGGAAGTTTGATTATTACTATGAAGTGCGGTATAAGTGCATGATTTGAAATAATCCTGGTCACAATCCGGTTATCCCAAATCATTATGCAGCGCACTATAATTATCTAATATTAATATACAGAATTTGCATGAGGTGACTTTAATGGCAGGAATTTATGACGAAAATGAGAAGACAATTGCAATCAGTTCTGATCCGGATTTTTTTGAGGACCTGTCTGAATACTTAAACGTCCTCTCCAACCCGACAAGGCTCAGAATACTGAAGTTTATTGAGCATCATCCGAAAGAGGTCCGTGAGATTGCAAAAGAGATTGATACCAGTTATGAGAATACAAAGAAGCATCTTGACAAACTGCTTAAAACAGGAGTGATAAAAAAGGAGGCCGGTATGGGCCGTCAGACTTCTAAAGGTGCTCTTCCGGTCTGGAAATATTCTATAATTCCGGGTGGGATGGAAGGAATAATCAGAAATCTGAGCATATTTTCAAACATTGACGTAAGAATCGGTGAGAGTGAGATCAATGATAAACTTGATAATATAAGAAAGATGATTGCGGATGAGTCCGGCTCTGATGTACCTGTTCTGGTTATGCTCGGAGGGGAGGACGACGGGAGTGCTTACCCTCTGAAGTCAGATGATGTCAGGATTGGCAGGGAGGACCATTCAGCACCCCAGTACAGTTATTCAGATGATGCGGTTGTAATTTCCGGTTCGTATGAGGCCGTTACAAGAGTTACAAAACCTCATGCCCGTTTTTTCAGAAGGCATAATATCTGGTATTTTGAAGACTGTGACTCTACAGGCGGTTCTTATATAAACAGCGAAAAGATAACACCCTTCCGTGAAACTGCTCTTAAAGGCGGAGATATGATCGACCTGGGGCGTGGTCCCCGCGGTGCAAGACTCATATTTAATGCCTTTTAAGTAATATAATATATTATCATGATTTCCGTTCTGATGACGGAGATTTTATTTTAATCGGAGGCAGCAGTAATGATAATACCGGAGATTCGATCCAGCCCTGAAATTTCCGGTTTTCTCTGCCGCCTTCTTCTCCTTTCACTGCTTATTCTGTTAATTCCCGGTGCGGCATCTGGTGCATCTGTTTATGTCGGCGGCGATGACGGTTTTCCAGATATTGCCTCTGCAATTAATGCAAGTAATCCTGGTGATACCGTAATTGTAAGTTCGGGCGTTTATGCAGAAAATATCCTCATTGATAAACCCCTGACCCTCCTTGGAAATGACTCCGGAAAGGGCACTCCAAAGATCGAGAGTTCATTCGGAGATGCGGGAATAAAGATAAATGCAGATTATGTCTCAGTAAAAGGGCTGATTGTGAGTGGTAATGCCGATTCCGGCATAATTGTCCGTGGCGGGAATATAACTGTCAGTGAATGTGATATTCAGTCCACTCCTTCCGGAATTACGATCTACCGTTCATCAGACGTCACAGTCAGGGAGAACACAATCCGTGGTCATGAGGTTGGTCTTTTTATTGATGAGTCTGAAGGGTGCATAGTATATCTGAATGATTTTGAGAATAATGTCAATGTCAGATGCCTCTCTCCCGGAGTGGTGTGGTATTCACCGGATAGAGAGTATATTTATAAAGAGAACAGTTTCAACTCACCACTGGGCAATTACTGGAATGATTATGTCGGTATTGACGGGAGCGGTGACGGCATTGGTGATGTGCCATATATCGGTTATTCTGATGATAAAGTCATTGTTCCGGACCGGAATTTCTATACTGTGAATGGGATCAATCCGTCAGGCGGCCGAATTTTTCCGGGACATAACTTTGTTGAGGATAATTATCCTCTCATATCCCATGTTTCGTATTACATACTTCCGCCTCCTGGAGGTTTTTCTCCCGGAGAAGGCGGCAGAGAGAAACCAGATCCGGTGAATGGCAGCAGGTTGCCTGATAATAATAGCCGCGGTGAATTTCCGGGACTGAATTTCAGCCAGCCGGTTCAGAACCCTCCGCCGGTGGCGTGGCTCTCAGGGGTATCTCCCGTTGAAGTGGTAGTTCTTATGCTGCTTATGTCAGGTGTTATTGCCGGAATGCTTGACCTTGTCGGCGGTTACAGGGAAGTTGAGAGCAGCGGTTCCCGCATAAGGAGAAACGGGATAAAATTCTTTTATGGCGGATATATTGCAATTGCGGTTGCAATGCTCTATTCCGTGGTCTCATATACCTCACGGCTGATCATAAGAAATATCGATTACGGGATTATTCAGGTATTATTCATTGCTTTAACGACATTTCTGATCGCGTCTTCGGCGTTATTATCGTACAATTTTATTAAAGGTGGAGTGCCGGTCCTCCTGAGCAGGCTTCATGCACCACTCGCAGCGTTTGGATTTATTTATTTTTTTGTATCTCTTTATACCGCACCGGTTGATCTCGGACCTTTAAATTCAATTATATACCCAGTATCCCTGATTCTGTCGATCTGTCTTCCTCTTCTTTATTTCTACATATATGAGAGTTCTCCCCAGAAATCAGTAAAAGAGGAGATAATTTCGGGTTTTCATCCGGAAATTGTCTCATCCGACACTGTTGTTGTCTCTAATTATGATCACACCACAGTCTTTGACAATGAATACGGCATTATGGGTTCGGCACTTTCAGGTTCATATTTCCCGGAATGCCTTGGTGAGCGTTATTACGGTGTGGAATTTATCGGTAAAGGGGGTATTGCCAGGGTATTTAAAGCTGTCAGGAGGGATGACGGCGAAGTTGTTGCTGTGAAGGTTCCGATTAACTTTGATGAGGTTACGGGGCGCTTTTTTATGAAGGAGATGAGAATATGGGAGGAATTATCGCATAAAAATATTGTGAGGCTGAATTCAGTCAATATTCTGCCTGTTCCTTTCGTTGAGATGGAGTACGTTGTATCTGATCTTTCTGAGTCTGAAAAACCTCTCCCTCTAAAAGAGACTCTTAAGATTATTGAGGGAATAGCTGAAGGTCTCTCATATGCACATAAACTCGGTATCATACACCGCGATATAAAACCGCAGAATATTTTAGTGACCAAAGACGGTACGGCAAAGATTACCGACTGGGGCCTTGGCAAGATGATCTCAGACGGTCATGAGACCACGGTTGTTGGTTTTTCACTTAACTATGCAGCTCCTGAACAGATTGCACCACGCAGGTTTGGTGTGCCTGATGAGAGGACTGATATCTATCAGATGGGCGTTGTATTTTATGAGATGGTCGTTGGCATGAGGCCGTTCTTTGGCGGAGGTGTGGGTGAGATGACTGATGAGATTATCCACCGTATGCCGATGAAGCCATCGGAAAACCGCCTGTCTGATGAGCCTTTCGACAGAATCATTATGAAATGCCTTGAGAAGATGCCAAAAGACAGATATCAGAATATCGGAGAGTTTCTGAGTGACCTGCAACACCTGAAAGATATTCTCTCTTCTCAGGGTGAGATCTGATTCTGATCTAATCCCTGTTTTTCTGCTTAATTTTCAGATCGGAGTTCTTTATCTGCTTCTTATCCTGAATATTTCCCTCGTGTTTCTTTTACCCGGAGATTTTACCGTTTAACCGTCCGGTTAAAAGCAGTAATCTGTGATATTTTAACCATTTATATAATCAGGCGGTGACTTATTTATCAGGGTGGCAGAGAAGGGGAAAATAACCCCACCCTTTTCTGCATATCCCGAGTAAATACCGAGGTGATGATTCAGTAATAACAGATATCAGAATAACCAGAAGATCTGTTCATGAATTATGCCGGTTAAAGAAGAGTTCAGGTGGTTGCCAGACCTTAATCTGAACAGTCTTCTTCCGGCAGATTCTGTTAAATGCTAAAGTAGATCAAACCGGTGAAAGAGTAATCGGGCGGGCCTGAAATATTAATTACGGCCATTCAGTCTGAATTAATTTCCCCATACCGGTGACAGGTCCGTCAAAACTTCATCATATAATAAAAACTCCGGACAATATCCGGAATTCCCGGATAACCAGACAATACCAATCAATAATAGATCGTAATTTATAGGGCCTTTTGGCCCGCAAATACCCAGATTAACCGATCCAACCATTAAATGAAATCCTAAATGCCAGAATAGGAATCAGAGAGACAATCCAGATATTAACAGCAACCAACCCCCCAAACCCCAAATATATTATTACCAATCCCAAAAAAAGACCAGATAATTAATAATCATAAAGACCAGAACGACCAGAACTTTAATTCAGGACATCCTCAGGGATGTTTTGTTTAATCCGGATGCGGCCCTGCCCCGGGTCATAATCCGGAGTTGCAGGCATAAAAAACCCCATAAAATATGCATGTAATAACATCCGTGTACCTCTCCATTAACAAAGATGGAGATGCTTTTTTTTTACGCTTAAAAAAATGTATGTTTATCTTATATTCATTACTTTTTCTGCAAGTTCGGCGGCTTTATCCTTGCCGATTATAAGGCCTCCTGAGATGTTAATCCAGTGGCAAAGTTCATTCAGGTGCTCTTTTTTAAGGTCATCAAAATGAAGGCTGTCAAGGTGGTATTTGGTCTGCCTTTCAAGGAATGTTTTGGCCGCCGGACCGAGATAAAAGGTTGCTTCCTTTAAGACCTTTTCTGAAAGAATGGACATCTGGTCTCTCTCCTCAGTCTTTTTCGTCCCCGAAATCCATCATCATAATCTTTAAACTCGCAACCATTCTTCCGAAAGATTCTGCAAGTTCGCCGATCTCATCGTTCCTGCTGACATCAACAGTGACTCCTGAGTCACCCATGCTTATTTTGTTGGCAGTTTCGTTTAATTTGCGGATGTCTCTTATCATCGACCTGGCAAACATGGCAATTATAAGGCCGGCAATTGCAACAGAAATCAGAATAATCATGTATATTGTATTCCCTATGAAATTCTGGCGGTCAATTACTTTGTGGCTGTCCATGTCCACCCCGACGATGCCCACAACTTTTCCTTCGGAATTATATACCGGGGCATAACCTGAGATTACAACTCCCCACTGGTCTATTGTAAATTCCTTCTCTGATATCGGCCTTTCAAATCCGAGGAACATCTCTTCTGTCGGTTCGTCATATACTTCATTGACTCCTGCGACATCTTCTGAGATGCCGTATTCTGCATCAACAACAAAGGCGATATCATCCCCAACCTTCCTCATGGTGTACAGATACATTATCTCATCCGTAGATTCCTGGATTTCATAGAGCTGATCTCTCAGCTTAATAAATTCCGGTGAATTTTCATCCCCTTCCTTTATATTCTGAAGAATATCCCCGTCAACCTGGGTGGCAATTATACTTGCGGTTGATAGCAGTTCATCCTGGGTTGTATCTTTAAGGGCGGTCTTTGTTTCGCCATATGTGTAGAAGAAACTCATTCCCGATATGACTATGATGAGTACTATAAAACTCACCGTAAGCTTTGTCATTATGCTGTTGTACCATTTTGTCAATTAATTCACCTTTAATAATATATTGTTAATATTCTAATGTTTTGGATTGAATGTTAAAAAAAGTTGTGTATTCCGGAATTAATGATTTTTAATTTTGTTTATTTATTATTATGTTGTTATTTGTGGTGTTGATATTTATGTCTGTAGTCTGACAGCCAAATATTATTTTATCTCTCTGTTGAACCGTTATCTCTGTGACATAAGATATTCATACGCTGAAAGTGCCGCTTTCGCACCGTCCCCTGAGGCAATTATTATCTGCTTGCCCTTTACCGAGGTCACATCTCCGGCGGAGAACACCCCTTTTCTGTCAGTATTCCCGTTTATGTCGATGATAATCTCTCCTTTCTCATTTCTGGCTACAAATCCGTCGAGAAAAGCCGTATTTGTCTGATGGCCTATTGCAAGAAAGAGTCCGTCTGTCTCCAGTATTTTCTTCTCACCGGTTTTTCTCTCTTCTATCGTAACCGATTTCAGAAAATCATTGCCTGACAGTTCTGAGACGACATAATTTGTATACGTATTTATACCTCCTGTGTCCCTGTACTGGCTGAGGTAGATCTCATCTGCACGTATTTTGCTTCTGACAATGAGATTGACTTCCTTTGCTATTTTGCTCATCTCTATTGCAGTAGTGAGGGCATAATTGCCGCCTCCGACTACGGTTACAATTTTGTCCCTGAACAGAGGGCCGTCACATGTTGAGCATATGCTTATCCCTCGTCCTATATACCTCTCTTCCTTCTCCAGACCGAGCCATTTAGGACTTACTCCGCTTGTGATAATTACTGCCCGGCATCTGTATTCGGAGCCGGATTCTGTACCGATTATATACTCATTCCCGTCTTCTTTTAACGAAGAGACACTGTCAAGTTCGATTGTCATATCCTGGGTTCTGATCTGCTCTTCAAACTTCTGCATGAGGTCAGAACCGGAGATGAGCTTAAATCCCATATAATTCTCTACCGACCATGATTCCAGTGCCTGACCTCCGATATTTTCTGTAATTATCATCGTATTGAGCATCTTTCTTGAGCAGTACATAGCTGCCGTCATTCCGGCCGGCCCTCCGCCGATGATGATGACATCCGGAATTCCGTCCTCTTTTCTCCGGACCCCGAATATCTCATTGAGGGCGGGAATGTCAAAGCCTATGATGGTTTTTCCTTCTGCCACTGTTACAGGCACACCATACTGACCGGAAAGTTCAACCATCTCTTTTGCGGCTTCTATATTCTCGCCTACGTCAATGCTCTCATATTTTATTTTTTTCCTATCCAGGAATGCCTTTAAAAGGCGGCAGTACTGGCAGTTTTTGGTAGAATAAACCCTCACATCAGACATAATATGAGCTATATTGTCTTCTTAATATTAGATATTATCCGTCAGTTAAAAAATCAGGGTTAATGCCAGACATTCCGGCAAAAATGTAAATCCTGCTGATAATTTCCGGCTAAATAAAATGTTTATAGTCTCCGGGATTATCTTTTCCGGAAAAAAAATGGTCGTTTTGAAATTTACTCTACTTCTCGGAACATTCTTGCCGGGACACCACAAATCGGGCATTTTTCAGGAATGATATCTACTTCAATATTTCCGCATACCGGACAGAGATAAACCTTTGAAAGTTCAAAATCATTTCCTGCGGATACTGCCTCCAGTGCCTTCTGATATCTTCCGGCGTGAACCTCCTCTGCCTTCATTGCATGGGTAAATACTGTTGCAGCTTCGTTTTCCCCTTCTTCATCTGCAGTTTTGATGAATGCAGGGTACATCTCCGTGTACTCTTCGGTCTCACCGGCAACTGATCCTTTTAGATTTTCCTCTGTTGAACCAAGTTTATTTAAGACAAATAAAAGTCTCTTTGCATGAATGGCTTCTGCTTCTGACGCTGCCTTGAAGAGCTTTGCGACATTTGGATATCCCTCTGCTGTCGCTTTCTCTGCAAAAACCTCATATTTCCGGTTAGCCTGTGATTCGCCTGCATATGCTTCTTCTGCATTTTCCATTGTAGTCATAATAATAAACTCCTTTTCCATTTTAATTCATGTCAGTTATACTATAAATGGTTATAGCAGTTATTCCGGTGAACCACCCGGAATTTTCATCTTCCGGATGTCTCACGATTGCCGTTATCAGTCTTTCTGCACTTTTTTGGTATCCCTTATCTCTTGCCTCTGTCAGTCCTCAAGGGTGGAGATGTCTCCGGGATCAAGCCCCATTGCCTCTGCCTTTAATACCCTCCTCATAATCTTGCCGCTTCTTGTCTTTGGCAGGCTTTCAACGAATTTTATCTCGGATGGCATTGCTATCGGACCGATTGTCATCCTTACATGATATTTCAGTTCATTGGACAGTGTTTCAGAACCTTTAAACCCTGTTCTGAGAATTACTGACGCTTTTATTATATTGCCCTTCAGTGGGTCGGGAATACCAATCACTGCCGCTTCAGCGACTGTTTCATGCGAAACAAGGGCAGATTCGACCTCGGCTGTTCCCAGGTTGTGGCCTGCGACAATGATTATATCGTCAGACCTTCCAAGTATCATTATATAGCCGTCTTTATCCTTTACTGCAAGGTCGCCGACAGTATAGCACCCTTCAATCTGAGACCAGTAATGATTATATCTCTCTTCATTGTTCCATATGGTCTTCATCATTGCCGGCCACGGACCTTTTATCACAAGAAGGCCTGTTTTTCCGGGAGGGAGACTTTTGCCCTGCTTATCCACGACATCGGCTTCAACGCCGGGCAGTGGCTTGCCTGCAAATCCGGGCTTCATCGGTTCGCCTATGAGGGTCGTTATCATGTGCATACCGGTTTCGGTCTGCCACCAGGTATCTACAATCGGGGTCCTGCTCTTTCCGATGACCCTGTAGAACCATTCAAAAGCCTCCGGGTTTAGGGGTTCTCCGACTGAACCGAGTATTCTCAGGGAATCTAAGTTATATTTGTCCGGCCATTCCTCACCATGCTTCATAAACATCCTTATGGCCGTTGGTGCGGTGTACATGATGGTAACGCCGAATTCCTCGACAATCTCCCACCATACTCCGGGGTCCGGGTAATCAGGCACTGATTCACTTATGATGACCGTTGCTCCGTTTGAGAGCGGGCCATAGACTATATACGAATGCCCTGTAATCCATCCCGGATCTGCCGTGCACCAGTAAACGTCGTTATCCTTCATATCAAATACATACTTTGTAGTGTAGTACGTTCCGACGAGATAACCTCCGCAGGTATGCAGTACCCCCTTTGGTGTTCCGGTCGTCCCGCTTGTGTATAATATGAATAAAGGATCGTCAGCATCCATCACCTCAGGTTCACAGTAGTGGCTCTGACCTTTCATGACGTCATTGAAGTCCATCTCCATCTCAGCGTAGAGTTCTATCGGAGGGTAAGACCTCCTGTGTACTATCACCTTTTCAACGGTGGATGCATTTACGATTGCTTCATCCACGATCGATTTCAGGCTGATTGATCTCCCCCTTCTGATGCTCACATCCGCTGTTATGACAAATCTGGCCTTTGAGTCCCTGATTCTTGCATGCAGTGCTTCTGATCCGAATCCTGCATACACAATTGAATGTACTGCGCCAAGCCTTGCACAGGCAAGAATTGCAATCACGTGCTCAGGTATAAACGGCATGTAAAAGACAATTCTGTCGCCTTTCTTCACACCGAGATTTTTAAGGCCGTTTGCAAATCTGTTTACTTCCCTGTACAGCTGCCTGTACGTCAGTACCTTCTCGCCGCCGTCATCTCCCCTGAAGATTAAGGCAACCTTATTTCTCTTTCCGTCATTTACATGCCTGTCAAGGCAGTTCACCGTGACGTTCAGTTTTCCGCCCGGAAACCATGATGCATATGGGGGGTTCCAGTCGAGGATTCTGTCCCATTTCTTCTCCCAGACGAGTTCCCCTGCCACTTTTGCCCAGTAGGTCTCCGGATCATCCTTAAAACGCCACAGTGCCTCGTAGTAGTCCGGCATGTGTGCATTTGTCCGGTAGGAGGGATCTGCGTGGTATGTCTTTGACATCCCTTCCTCCTGTCCGGAACCCGTATCCGGTTCTGGCATATTTGTCATTATTAATCATTATAATTTATATAGTTTTCTGTTGTCGAATTATTGCTCGTCAATTGACGACCTGGTTGTTTTATCCCGTTCTGCCTGTCTCTCTCTTCTCCGGCAATATTCCTGCATGTTACGGCGGCATTTAACCGGGTTACTATTCCGGAATAAAACATCCGCATTTAAAAATGAGAGCGGGTAATACTTACGCGATTGCGGATGAAGGCTATCAGGGATACATATGAGAGGGACAGGCCGCGTGAAAAAATCGCCTGTAAAGGTGTGGAATGCCTTAAAAACAGGGAACTTATCGCGGCAATAATCGGCAGCGGCATGCCCGGACGGGATGTTTTGCAGGTAGCTTCTGAGATTGAAAAAATTCTTAACGATGCTAAGGGAAATCCCGGTTATGAATCCCTCCTCTCCGTTGACGGTGTGGGCGCTTCAAAGGCATCCCAGATAGTTGCCTCTTTTGAACTTGCAAGGCGCTACATGCCGCGTGATGCAGTTAAGATATCAAAGCCGCATGATGTCCTGCCTCTTGTGGACTATCTGAAGGGTAAAAAACAGGAGTATTTCATCTGTGTAACTCTCAATGGTGCCGGGGAAGTGATAGAAAACCGCGTTGTTACGGTCGGCACCTTAAACCACAGTCCAGTCCACCCAAGGGAGGTTTTTGCTGATGCGATATCAGACCGTGCCGCATCTGTAATTCTCATACATAACCACCCTTCAGGCAATCCGGAGCCTTCGGCAGATGATATCGCCGTGACCGAGAGGCTTTTGAAATCCGCAGAAATAGTCGGTATTGGAATTCTTGACCATATAATCATTGCAAAAAACGGTCTTGTAAGTTTAAGGGAGAGGGGTTATATCTGAGTGAACTGCAGATAAATCCCTGCTAAAAACAGGGTGACTGTTCACCTGTACCGGTTATCCGGATTCTTCAGCTGTATTTTTTGCCTTATCCTCAGCAATAAGCCTGCACATCTCATATGCCTTTGTATATGCTTCCTTTATCTTTTCAGGTTTTTTTGTGATGTCCTGAATACTGTCCATATCATTCTGAAGTACATCCTCCCAGTATTCAAAATCCGTTATGTCGCAGAAAGCCCTCATTGAAAGCCTGACACCATCGAAGTCATAAGGTACATTCATGCCGCCAATAGATATCAGGAGCGCCTTTCTCCATTTTTTCATCTCTTTTTTAACAAGCGGGTCTTTCCGTACATATTTTGCCATAAAAAATACCTGGAACCTGTCCATGAATGATTTTATGGCTCCCGGAAACCCCATAGTCATTACGGGCGAGGCAACAATTAACCCGTCAATCGTTCTGAATCTCTTTAAAAACGGAGATACGTCATCTTTCATCATGCAGTCATCATTCTGTTCGCAGTAGAAATACTCCATACATGGTGAAAATTTCAGTTTTGTAACCTCTACCTTTGTAACACTGCATCCTGCATCCTCAGCGCCTTTTATTGCTTCTGATAGCAGTCTTGCAGTATTTCCATCTTCAACCGGGCTTCCGAGCAGTGCAATAATCTGTGGTTTCATAATATTTTTCTCCTGACCGTCCGGAAATATTATTTGTCCTCCTGATTAACTTTCCGGTGGTGAAATTTATCTCTTAATCTCTAAACAATCCTGATAGGTAAAATTGTTTCTGTTATGGTTCTGCTGTTAACGCAGGCTTTTTTCCTGTGGTTGCCGTTTAGAAATGAAAATAATCATTATATTACTTTCTTATTTAAATGTTTTTTGTAAATCCGGACTGGTTTATTCTGTCATACTCCGGGTTATGCGGGTTGACCCGCTTCTCTCTTACTGTGCTGCCATTTGTGAAGTATCTCCTGGGAAAGTTTAATATGATAGCTGATTGATCAGAAAATGAGGTTTTTATTATGGCAGAAAATCCAAAAACGGTAAAAGCCGGCGAAAAAGTCGGCCCTGGCAAGTACGTCTGTATAGACTGCGGGCTTGAATTTGAGATCAATGACTCTCAGCAGGATTTAAGAAAATGCCCTACCTGTGCATGTGAGATGTATCAGTGCTTTCCGATAACACATATCAGGCCGGATATTCAGACTCCTGAGGACGCAAAACATCCTCCGGAGAGATAAATATTAATTTTCCGGGCTTTAATGTCCGAATGCTTAAATTTGCAGAATTTGTATTAAATTTACGGGGTGTAACAAAATGGTAAATGTAACTGAAGCCGGAGAGGTCTTTGAATGTGAGATCTGCGGTAATGTGGTAGAGGTACAGGAAGTCGGCGGCGGAGAGCTTGTCTGCTGCGGTGAACCTATGAGCAAAAAGGAGGAGTAACTGAGATGTCTGATTTAAAGGATCTTGAGAAGAAGATCGGCAAGGTTCCAAGAGTGTTCCGTGATATGGCAGAGAAGGACCCGATGATGTATGATAAAATTCTTGAATTTGACAATTACATCTGGGCAGACGGTTCCCTTACCAAACAGACCAAGAAGATCCTTGCAATTGCCATTACTGCGGCAATGAGGGATAACAGGGCACTTGCCGCCCAGATGGCCGGTGCTAAAAATCTCGGCGTTAAAAAGGAGGAGATTGAGGAAGCACTGCGTGTTGCCTTCCTTCTCTCAGGGATGCCTGCCTATGCACAGGGCAGAAATGAACTTGATGCACTTTATGAATAAATTACAGATTTTAGGGGAAAATAATTATGGAATCTGAAGATAAGGAATGTGAATGCCTCTCAATGCCTGTTATAGGCGAACCTGCACCGGAATTTGAGGCATTAACCACCCATGGAAAGATAAAGCTCTCGGACTACCGCGGGTCGTGGGTTATCATGTTTTCGCACCCGGCAGACTTTACTCCGGTCTGCACCACTGAATTTGCAGCCTTTGCAGGCGTTTATGATGAACTGAAATCACTGAATGCAAATCTTATCGGCCTTTCAATAGACAGTGTTCATTCTCATATTGCATGGGTCAGAAATATTGATGAGAAACTTGGAATTAAGATACCCTTCCCGGTCATCGCCGATCTTGATATGAGTGTGGCAAACAAATTCGGCATGATTCATAAGGGACAGAGCAACACCTCAACTGTCAGGACAGTCTTTTTCATCGATCCTGAAGGAAAGATCAGGGCAATGATCTATTATCCGCTCTCAAACGGGCGGTATATCCCGGAGATTGTCAGGGCTTTGAAGGCATTTCAGGCAAGTGACAAGCATCACATTGCAACCCCTGCAAACTGGCAGCCCGGCGATAAGGTGATTGTGCCCCCGCCGGCAACCCAGCAGGAGGCAGATGAGCGTGCCTCAAAAGGCTATGACTGTAAGGATTTCTATCTTTGCTTTAAGGATATCTGATATCCCTTCTTTTTTTAATCTCTGCATATCCTGCATTTGATGCGTAATAGTTTTATGCAATTCAGGACATATCAGGCAGATGTTATGGTAATATCCGTTCTTGCCTTTGCCGGAAGTCCGAGAAGGCATGGCAATTCCGAGACCCTTCTTGATTATCTTCTGGAAGATCTCAACTCCGATGAAGAGGTTGTTATTGAAAAATTTGCTCTCTCAGATATTGATGTCAGGCCCTGCCGCGGATGCAACTCCTGTGAGAAGAAGGGGGAATGCGTTATTAAGGATGATTTCCAGACGCTTATTGATAAGATCGAATCTGCGGATATAATTGTTCTCTCCGCTCCTGTGTACTGCCTTGGCCTCTGTTCACAGGCAAAGGCTCTTATTGACAGAATGCAGGTATTCAGATCGAGGAAATATGTCCTCAATATGGAGATTGTCCCGCCTGAGAAGAAAGGAAAAAAAGCCGGGGTATTTATTTCAACGGCGGGACAGGACTGGGACTGGGTCTTTGATGCCGTAATTCCGACTGTGAAATGTTTTTATCACCTTGCAGGAGTTAAAAACCGCGATATTGAATATCTTATGATTAATAATGTGGACGCCAAAGGGGCGGTTGAGGCACATCCCGATGCAAAAAGGCTTGCAGAAGAGGCAGCTGCATCTGTCCTGAAAAAGGTGAGAGTGCTTAGAGGCGGTGAGTGATATTACAATAAATGTTCTTGGTATTTCGGGAAGTCCCAGAAGAAACGGCAATACAGAAAAACTCCTTGACTGTTTTTTAAAAGGTGCAGATGCCGCCGGAGGGACTGTTGAGAAGATTGAACTCAGAAAACTTGGATATAAGAGCTGTATGGGGTGCAATAAATGCCATAAGACGGGTGTCTGTGTTGTACATGATGATCTTACAGGCATTTATGAGAAGATACTCTCTGCCGATATAACGGCTGTTGCCTCCCCGATATACTCAATGTCGGTGACTGCCGAGATAAAGGGCCTGATTGACCGCGGCCAGTATCTCTGGGCGAGGAAGTTTATCCTTGACAATCTGCACTTTGATGAGGACCATGTCAGAAATCATAAGGGGTTTTTCATCTCAACCGCAGGGATGGAGAGGGAGGATGTCTTTGATTATGTCAGGCCTGTAATGACTGCATTTTTTAATGACTGCGGTATTGAATTTACAGATACCATAGCGGCAAACGGGATGGATAAATACGGCGGTATTGAGGGACGGCCTGAAATTATGAAGAATGCTTATAATGCCGGAAGAGAAGCTGTGATTTCACTTATGGTCCGGAAAAAGGGCGAAGGATAATTCCGGATATTTTCATCCGGACCTTCTTATTTTTATCTGCGGGTCCCTGTTTCATATAGGTGTTTTGAGAGCAGATCTCCGGTATTGTGGCATATCTCCCGGCTGCGCTTAAGATTTTTACACACTTTTATTAAGGTTAATGCAGAATTCTCTGTAATGATACTGCCCTTTGGGAATTCATCAGGTGCTGATAAAGCCGGATCTGCGCCTGAAATATCACTGAACGATTTCCGCATAAAAATTGGGGAAGCGGAGGCTGAGGCAAAAAAAATAATCAGCAAGGCTGACGGTGAAATCAGTTCCCTGGATAAGATATCATGGAAACTGAGGTTTACAACTCCTATTCTTGCCGGGGCAGCACTTGTTAATGTCTGGCTGGTCTTCTATTGTACATCGGAGTATTTTCTGTACTGGATAATGTCATCGTTCATATTCCTTATGGTAAATCCCTTTCTGATGATGCTGCCGACTGATGTCGATGAAATTAAGTCTTACATAGCTTTTGTCAAAGATCTGAGGCACCGTGAGAAGAAGAGCCGGGATGAGGTTGAGTCTGCAAAAGGCGTTGAGAAGAAGGATTTTAAACTTGCGGATAAGAAAAAGAAGTTAAAGGCTCTCACTAAGCAGAAGAAGTTCTTCTCCGAATTTGCATGGAATCTCTTCTTCATAAACTGCCAGCCGCTGACTCTCGGTTTTCTTCTTATCTTCCTCCTCTCATCGGTCTTTGCATTTGTCGGATGGATGATGCTTGGGACATTTGAGAGGTATTCCTCTCTTATTGTGATAATTCAGTCTGTGGCAATAATTGCCTTTTACATAGGCATTGCGTATGCACAGCCATATTCGAGGGGTTTTTTCTCCGGAATGCTTGGTATGCATACCAATTTTAAGAAGAGATATGAGTCGGGCTGGACACAGCTGCTTAAATATATCCTCTACTCTGCCGTAATTATTATCGGTGGCGGACTGCTCTTCGTTGCGGCTATCCTGCTGCCGGGATTTACATACAGCAGTTTTACAGCCATTGAAGCAGACCTCCAGTTTAAGATCGGGCTTTTTATGGTGATATTTCTCTCACAGGTTATATTCGTCCGGCACCTTCAGGGCGCTTACAGCAGAAGGCTTGTCTTTGAACTTTTAAAATCTGAGCGTGAACTGGCTGAAAAGGAATTTTTACCTCTTCTTGCCAAGCTGAGGTCCGAATCGGAAGGCGGAGACGTAACTCCTGAAATGGCGGAGGAATTAAGAATTTCCGGGATGAATATGCTCAGCCTTGAGATGCTCTCAACAGATTACAGGGCATTGTTCGGCTATTTTCCGGTATGCACCATTATACCTGATATGGACGTTATCAAAGAGATTCCTGACAGGCTGTATGAGGAGAACTGAAGATTTTCACAGCCGTTTCCCGGCATCCGATAATAATTTAATCTATTTTTGTTTTTTCATCCGGAAATCCCCGGAGAAGGTTTTGATATTTACGGTACAGCCAGTCCCGGACTTCTGTCATCATGCCGGTTCCGGCTTCTCAGCCGGACTAAAAGAGGTTAGTGTGGGGGTTATGCAAAGATTTTGACTATAGAATCCAGGATTCCGCCGTAGTCCTGTGATATGAGGATCATTGCCAGGGATGCGATGATCAACACTGCAAATACTGCCGGGTTCCACGAGAGGATCTTCTTTCCGTCAAGGACGCTTACAGGCAGCAGGTTGAAGAAGGCTATCATTGAGTTCACCGACATACCGACCATTCCGGTTATGGTGAGCAGGAACGGCAGCAGTCCTGTCCCGAGCACTGCCCCGAGAATGATAAGCAGGAGGAATGGCACGCAGAGTATGAGGTTTACAACCGGCCCTGCGGCTGAGATCATTCCGTTCTCCTTCGTTGTCATCGGCCTGCCGTCCCTTGAATAGATAACTGTCGCACCGGGAGCGGCAAATACTACTCCGACCAGTGCTGCAAGGGCCACTGCAATGACAAGCATCTGGTTGTCCCTTCTGAATTCTGCCCAGTAGCCGTATTTTATCGCTGTAAATTTATGCGCAAGTTCATGAAGGGCGAACCCCAGACCTACTGTTAAGAGCGAAACTCCGAAGAATATCAGAAATGTCTCCGGAGTTACATTGTTTCTGACAAATATGAGTGTAAATGCTATGGCGATTGCAAGCCAGGCAATTATCAGATCGTGCTTTTCCCTTTTGGTTATGAGGGATAATATATTGGTATTCATTCTGACTGACAGTACTTTTCTAATTATGACCTCTTATTCCTGTTGATAGTGCGGCACCTGTCCGCTCTCTCTTAAGGGTTAATATATATTGTGCCGGAGAATTATTATCATGGATCTGATGGAAGCAAGAAGCCGGATAGAAGAGATAGATATGAAGATTATCAGCCTCATAAGTGAGAGGTCTGATCTGGCTCTAAAGGTTGCAGAGGCCAAGAGAATAGAAGGCGGTGCGGTACGTGATGAAGAGCAGAGGGAGAAGGTAATCTCACGTGCGATAGATAAGGCCAGGGAATACGGCCTTGATCCTGAACCTGTAAAGGAGATATTTGAGCTTCTGATTCTTATGAATGAATACCGGCAGTGGCAGATTGCTGAAGGGGATTAGGTCTCTTCCGGAATTTTTACAGAGATCATAATATACGAATCATCAAACATCACCCCGTGTACAAGGTACACACTGCCTGAATCTTCAGGCCCTTTGAGTTTTAACCTCTCCCATCCGAATACCCCGTTTCTGACAATGCCGGTCATTAGAATATCCCTCTCCTTTGTCTTCTCCCAGACTGATGAGAAGAGTTTACCCTTCACGTCCGCACCACTGCATACCATTTCAGTAAAGGAGCGGTTAATCTCCAGTATCTCAAAGTCCGGGTGGGATATTATGCAGATGCCGACCGGTGAATAATGGAAGGCAAATCTGTAAAGCCTGCTCTGGTCATTCTTCTTCCGGAGAAAATCCATACTGATGTTATTCTCCGGATGATATTATTATTTACTGCCTCTTCTGAAGGCAAAAAAAGTTAAACGGATGCTGAAGGGCAGTACCCGGAAGAGGGTTTTACTGCTCATTTCTTGTGATCATGGTTCCTACGCCCTCATGCGTGAAAAGTTCAAGCAGGAGGCTGTGATCGTTGTTTCCGTTTATTATGTGCGTGTAATCGACACCGTTTTTAAGGCAGCTGATGCATGACTCAATTTTTGGTATCATGCCGCTTACAATGACGCCCTCTTCTATGAGCCTTTCAGCCTCATTTATGTTCAGCCTGTGGTATGTCCTTGTCCTCTGGGCATTCATCACACCGTCGACATCAGACATATTGATGAATTTAAACGCCTTTAAGGCAACTGCAATCTCGCCTGCGGCGGTGTCGGCATTTACATTCAGGCTCATTCCTCTCTTGTCTATTGCAATTGGAGCAATTACCGGGATATACTTGTTCTCCAGCAGACATTCAAGGAGGGATGGATCAACCTCTTCTATCTCACCGACATGGCCGAGATCGACATCCTGCTCAAGGTCGTCTATCTTTATCCTCTTTGCTCCCATCTTCTTTGCAAAGAGAATATTGCCGTCATTGCCGGACACTCCGACACCCCTTGCGCCGAATTTGGTGATGAGGGAGACTATGCCGTCATTTATCTTTCCGACAAGAACCATCTGGGCAATCTCAAGGGTCTCTTTGTCAGTAATTCTAAGTCCGGCGACAAATTTAGGCTCTTTACCCATATCTTTCATCTTCTGGGTGATCTCAGGGCCGCCGCCGTGAACGATTACAACCCGCATTCCGACATAATGCAGGAGCACCACGTCCTGAATTACGGTGTCAAGAACGCCTGCGTCCACCATGGCATGCCCGCCCAGTTTTACAACGACGGTTTTGCCGTGGAACTGCTGGATATAAGGCATCGCCTCCATTAAAACATCTACCCTGTTCATGTTGTGTACTTCCCGTTAATTTCCACATATTTCTCTGTCAGATCACATCCCCAGGCTGTTGCGGATTCACTGCCTGAGTCGAGATCTATAATAAAGGTGACTGTTTCACCTGCCATCATATCCTTTGCCGCCTTCAGTGTTTCCGGATTTTTGATGTCATCTGCGGTTATCTCCCCTCTGACAGCAAGAGGTACTCTCTTTTCACCGTCTGATATATATACTGAGGCTTTATCCACATCAAACTCAACGCCTGCACGCCCTGCTGCGGCGATAACACGGCCCCAGTTTGGGTCCTCGCCGTAAACGGCTGTTTTAACAAGCGGAGATTCGATCACGGTCTTTGCAACAGCCGCTGCATCGTCCTCGGATGCGGCATTTATTACTGTTATCTCAAGCATCTTTGTTGCGCCCTCACCGTCTGATGCTATCTGCTTTGCGAGGGATATACATACCTCCTCAAGTGCGCTGTATAACTCGTCAGGGTCTGCCCTTCCGTTAATTCCGGTGGCGGTTAAGAATGCACAGTCGTTTGTCGATGTGTCGCCGTCTACAACAACCCTGTTAAAACTCCTGTCAACCGCTTTTTTAAGCATAACGCTGAGTTCTTCCGCCTCTGCCTCAGCATCCGTATAGATGAATGCAAGCATTGTTCCCATGTTGGGCGCTATCATGCCGCTGCCCTTTGTAATTCCTGCGACAGTAAAGCCCTCTCTTCTGCATACTGCGTGCTTTGGCTTTTTGTCTGTCGTCATTATGGCTGATTCTGCATCAGATTCAGCTTTTTCGTCCCGGGAGAGACTGGATTTTATCCTGTTGAACTGGTCCTCAACTATCTCCATTCTCATAAAACGCCCGATGACCCCTGTGCTTGCAACGCCTACCTTTTCAGGAGATGTCCCGAATGCCTCTGCCCCAAGTTCTGCCATCCTCTCTGCATCTTTTAATCCCTGTTCCCCGGTATAGACGTTTGCATTTCCGGAATTGACGATTATGCCGTCCAGGTATCCGGATTTCATCCTCTCTCTCATGAGGTGCACAGGCTCTGCTGCGAGAAGGTTTTTTGTAAATACTGCGGCAGCGTTTCCTGAAGCTTTTATGAGTGCAAGGCCGTATTTGCCCTCCTTAATTCCGGCCGCAGTTACACCTTTAACGGCACATATATTGTTCATATTATTCTTTAGTCCCCGTTTGATCCTGTTCCTATGCCCCTGACTATGTCCTGCCTGGTGATGATTCCGACAAGCCTGTTCTGCTTCAGGACAGGAAGCCTGGCAATTCCCTCTGAGAGCATAAGTCCGGCAGCATCTTCAATGTCAGCTTCGTCATCTATTGATACAATCTCTGTGCTCATTATATCTGATACAGGACTGTCCCCTATGTCTGAGAGTGCTTTTTTTGTCTTCTCCCAGTTGATAAATTCACGGATTGGGATCTCGATTATCTCCAGCGGGGACGGCAGCCAGAGGTCGTCACTTAAGTCGCCTGTGTCAAGCAGTGAAAGTATGTCCGTCTCTGTCACAATTCCGGCAAGTCTCTCGCCGTTCATTACCGGAAGGCCGCCTATTCTTTTTTTCCTCAGAATTCCGGCTGCCTCACTCACCTTTGAATTAACTGTTATTGTCACCGGGTTAGGTGTCATTACGTCCCTGACTTTCATTGTTATAACCTCTTTTTACGGGAATACCGGGGCGTTCACAAGCCCGTCGTTCTCCCTGTATCCGCACATTATATTCATATTCTGTATCGCCTGTCCGCTTGCGCCTTTTACAAGATTGTCTATGGCTGATACTGCAACTATCCTTCTGCCCTCACTCTCAACGGCAATATCACAGAAATTGCTGCCCCTTACTTCAGCAAGGGTCGGGTTCTGAAGCCTTACGAAGAACTCATTTCTGTAGTAATCCTCATATAATTTTTCTGCCTCAGCCTGTTCAACCGGCTCTTTAAGCAGTATGTGTGCTGTTGTGAGTATGCCCCTGTTAACCGGGAGAAGGTGCGGTGTGAAATGGCAGTCTGCATCCGATCCCAGAAATGCCAGTTCCTGTTTCATCTCCGAGAGATGCCTGTGGTTTGTCCATTTGTAGGCTTTCAGGCTGTCTGCAACGTTTGTGTACTGGTTTGTCGCCGTCGGAGCAACTCCTGCGCCTGAAACTCCTGTTTTGGAGTCATAGATCACCGTCTCAGCCATCCCTGCAAGCGGTGCGGCTGCAAGTGTTGCACCTGTGGGGAAGCATCCCGGGTTTGCGACAAAAGAGCTTCCCTTTATCTCTTCCCTGTGAATCTCCGGAAGTCCGTACGGCGCTTTAAAGTAGTTTTTATGGGCTACTCCGTATGTCTCTTCATATACGTCAGGCGGCAGCCTGTAGTCAGCACTTAAGTCAACGGTCTTAATCCCCCTTTCCATGAGGTCAGCGGTGTAGTTCATCGCAACTGTATGCGGTACCGCAAGGAATGCAAAGTCTGCATCAACTGTCCGTGTCTCAGGGTCGGTGAATTTCAGGTCGCACAGCCCCTTTAAATTCCGGTGGACTGAATCAACCGTTGCTCCTTCTTCCTTTCTTGAGGTGGCGCATGTAACCTCTGCCTGTGAATGGGTGAGAAGGAGCCTTATCAGATCCCCTCCGGTAAATCCGGAGGCCCCGATAATTGCAATATCCATAAAATAGTATTTATTAACAAAGCGTAAAATCCCTTTGTCTTTTGTTCAGGGTTATTTTACTGCCGGCCGGGATTAATCTGTGCTGCCAAATTTGTAAAAAAGCCTTTTTGCAATATTTTCTATCATTTGCCGGTTTTCAAGAGCGACCAGCAGATCATCGGGGAGTCCTGAAGCTCCGAACTCTGCACCGGCCCATGCGCCGCATATGAAGGCCGTTGTGTCTGTATTCCCGCCTGTCTGGGAGGCAATATTCAGGAAATTTATATCTTCGCCATAGCGCAGTATCAGATACGCCGACAGTGGTATTGTCTGATAGACGCTTACATTATTCCCGATTGTCTGAAGCGCGCTCTCCGGTGAAATGCCTTCTTCAGCATAATTTATTGCCAGGTCTATCTTACCGGCAAGCTTCTCATCAACTTTTGCCATCTCTTTTGTGGCATGGTAAAGTGGTTCTGTATCATGGCTTAGTGTGTACCTGAGAAGAAGTGCAAACCAGAGTGCGCCTGCATGCGCCGCGGGACTGCTGTGAGTGACTGAGCATGCCTCAGTAAGCTTTTCCTTTATAGCCGGGGTATCTGAATATACAAGGGCGAAAGGAAGTCCGAGTGGTACACAGCCCGCTGTGTCCGAGAAGCAGCCCGGATTTTCATCTCCTGCAACTATATGTCTGCATGCGCTGAGTATTGTCCCGTCCGGAAACCTGAGCTGTTTTCCGAGGTAAAGCTCTTTTAGCCTTTCTGTGTAGGATTTTACAGAGTAGTTTCCGCTTATGAATAGTTCAGATACGGCAAGTGCAATCTGGGTGTCGTCGGTATAGCAGCCTTCTTTGAGTCCGGAATTAGGATGAATCCGGCTTGGTTTTACATATTCTGTCCTCAGATGCCTCAGGGATGCCGGTGTTGTCTCGTATGGCATTCCGAGTGCATCACCAATTGCTGCACCAAGCATCGCGCCCCTGTATTCATTCTCCATCAGAATATACTCTATTGATTCCTTGGTTAAACTTTGTCATTGTTCTTCTGTCAGAATGATTTTCCTGCAATACGGGCAGAATGTGCGCTGTTTCTCTTTTTTTGTGCTTATATGACAAATTATATTCACTATTTTTTCCTCTGCCGGGTCTTTTCGGGGGCTGCCGTCCCAGTGTCCGGGGTTAGAACTTTTCCGGATAATATTTTGGATATCCGGGTGAACCAGTTCTTAGTGGGATATTTTAGGCCGGTTTATGGCTTTTTATTCTCTGAATCCGGAGAAATGTTATTTACATTCTTTTTAGATACTATTTATCCTGTATTTATACGGGATTTTGGAGGGTGATGCCAGTTGAAACTGCTGATGGTGGATGAAGAGCCGGAAATTCTGGAGCTTGCCGGGATTTATCTCAATAAATATTCTTTTTATGATATCGATAAGGTATATTCGGCTGACAAAGCTCTTGAATGTCTCAGAATCAAAAATTATGATGCCATAGTCTCTGACTACGAGATGCCTGAGATGGACGGTCTGACTTTCCTCAAAAACGTCAGGAAGAGCCGGCCGACCATACCTTTCATTATTTTTTCCGGAAAGGGCAGGGATGAGGTGGTCGTTGAGGCCTTCAGGTTCGGGGCTGACGGCTTTGTACAGAAGGGTAAGAATGCGAAGGCAAATTTTGCAGAACTCTCGCACCAGATTGAGATAGCGGTTGCGAGAAACAGCGCAAAGTCCGAGCTTAAGGTAAAGGAACAGGCTATCGAGTGTTCATACAACGGGGTATTTCTTGCAGATGCCGAGACTCTGTTAGTTTCATATGTCAACCGTTCGGGCCTTTCACTTTTTAATTATGGTGCCAAAGGTGAAATGATTGGGAGGTCTTTACATGATTTCCTTGAAATTCCGGATGAGATTGACATTGCGAGCGATATTCTCTGCCGGGTGAAGGACAAAGGCGGTTTTGTGGGGGAGCTTAAAGGCAGAAGAAAGGACGGTTCGTCCGTTCATCTCCGGATTTCAATAGATATGATCACCGATGAGGCCACCGGGACTGACCATCTCTTTGGGACATTTGTGGATATTACCGAGCAGAAAGAGTATGAGAAAGAATTTCTCTCCTATATCACCGAAGCCGCCAGAAGAATACGTGAACCTCTTTTTCATATCTCAAGGTCCCTTGAGGCGGCGGCTTTTTCTGATACGCATGACCCTGAAAAATTAAGGCTTATGCTTCTTGTCCAGAAGAAGAATGCCGACCAGGTGATTGAGAATCTCAATGAGCTGAACAGGGCGATTACAAAGGCCAAGGATTACATCCCTGATGAATATCTTGAATATCTGTTAAGGTGAATTTTGTCGGGCATTGATGGTTTTATCAGCGGAGAAGGGGCGGCAAAGGTAGTGCTGGCTCTGACACGGGCAGAGAACCTTGCAAATGCCAACTGTGAAATTATCAAAAAATCTGCTGAAGCCGGCAACAGGTCAATAGTTATCACGATGAACAACCCCTCTCCTCTCTTAAAAGACCTCTACAGGTCAGAGGGGATAGATATCTCAAATGTCTATTTTATAGATGCAATCACAAAGTATGCCCTTGGCAGTCTTCCGGGTGACATCGACAACTCTGTCTTCGTTACAAGTCCGTCAAATCTGACGGATATAGGTATTTCAGTGACTGAGATGTTAAAGGAGAATTCTGGTGAGAAGACGATTGTTCTTCTCGATTCTGTCAACACCATGCTTATCTACATGCCCACCCCGACACTGACCAAATTCATGCATTTTATGTCCAGCAAATTAAGACTGATGAAGTGTACGGGTTTTTATCTCTCTGTAAAAGAGGGGCTTGACCCTGTCCTTCTGATGCAGCTCAAAACTTTTTCTGACAGCACTGAAGAGATCTGAATGCTGCGGCTAAGACCCTTAAGCAGGCCTGTAAAATTAATCTCCATAATTATTTTGGGTCCGGAAGTTTTTCCGGTCAGAAGATCTCCGTGAACATATGGTGTAAAAAAGGAGTCGGGTATTTTATTCCGGTAAATCTCTCACTCGGCATCGCTTCTGAAGGTCTCTTTCTCCTCATTTTTGATGGCTGATTCAAAGCATTCCGATGCCTCCCGGAATCTTCCGAGATATGTGAGGCATTTACCTTTTCTGTACACAGGAGCAGTGTCCCTGTGGTTTAGTTCTGTGCATTTCTCATATGCTTCAATTGCCCCTTCATATTTGCCTATGCACTCAAGTGCGATCCCTTTTCCAAGCCAGGCGTTTGAATCTTCTGTGCCGCCTTCAAGGGCTTTCTCAAAGGATTTTCCGGCTTCATTGTAGCGCCCTATATTTATAAGGAGCATTCCCCGTGCATTCCAGAGGGCGCTGCTTCTCTTTCCTGATCTTATTGCATTTTCAAAGCATTCGAGCGACTCTTCGTACAGTCCAAGTCTCTCAAGTGAGTTTGCTTTTATTACAAAGGCACCTGTAAGGTCGTGCTTCTCTTCAAGTATCCTGTCTGTGAACTTGATGGCCTTTTCGTATCCGCCCATATGCATCTGCGCAAGGGCGCACTGGAAGTAGCTCTCGGTGTCCGGTCCGGCACCTTCAAGGGCAGCACCGAACTGGACGAGTGACTCCTTGTAATGGCCGGAATTGAGGAGTGCTGAGGCCAGGCCAAGCCTTGAGAGGCGGTCTTTTCCGTCGGTCTCAAGAACCTTTGAAAACGCCTCCGCAGCCTCTTCGTAAGAGCCAAGCCTTGTCTGCATCTCTCCCCTTATTCTCCAGGCAGTCGGATTTACCGGGTCATGTGCCTCAATATTTTCGGCAGCTTCAACCGCGTCCTCATATCTGGCCATCCTGACGAGGAGTTTTGTGAGTTTTATCCATGTGTCTATATCTTTCTCATTGTCCTCAAGTACGGCTGCGTAGTGGCCTGCTGCAATTTCAAAGTCCCCTGCCCTCTCGCAGACTGATGCAAAGGCGAGTCTTGCTTCAGTATCGTCGCTCTCTTCCGTTTCAGTGGTGTCAATATATCTGGTGAAGGCATCTTTTGCATCCTGGTAACGGTTTGTGCCGGCAAGTGCAAAAGCCCTTCCACGCATTACTGCAACATTGTCAGGATCTCTCTGTGCAAGGCTGTCAAAGATCTCAGCCGCTTCGTTGTAATGGCCTCTTCTTGTGAGCAGAAGTCCGGTTTCGAGCATTATGCCGCGGTCCTCAGGCCTCAGTTCTGTTGCTTTTGCAAGTGATTTTACTGCCTTTTCATATTCGCCGGTCTTTTCAAGGGCAAGGCCAAGGTCTCTCCATCCAACACCGTCATCTCTGTTTGCCCGAACGTAATGTTCGTATGCTTTGGCGGCCTTATCGAATTTACCTAAGGATTTCAGGTCGGTTGCAAGGGCAAGGGCTGCTCCTGTTCTTTCAGGCTCCTCTTCAAGAACACTCATGTATATGCCGGCCGCTTCCTCGATCATGCTGTTTCTGTCCAGTATTCTTGCCTTCTGGATCTTCAGGGTGTTGTCCGGTTCAATAAGCTCAGAGAGGCTGATGATTGCGCTGAGTGCTTCCTCATAACAGCCGAGCAGTTCAAGGAGGTCAATATATTCCCTCCATGCAGTAATCCCGGCTTTTCCTGAATCTATTACGGGAGAGAGGCATGCGACAGCGTCCTCATATAAATTCATTGACATGAGAACTGATGCTTTTTTGGAGAGGGCTTCGATGTCATCCGGAAGTATTGTCAGTATCTGATCAAAGCTCTGCAATGACTCTTCAAAGAGGCCGAGTTTGATCTGGCTGTCTGCCCTGCCTTTCCACATCATTACATCGTTTTCGTCGATGTTCAGGGCAGAATCAAAGCATTCGAGGGCCTTTTTATAATTGCCTGTCTGGTATGTGGCAGTGGCCTTCTTCTCAAGGGAATCTTTCTCTTCAGGGAATTCAAGTATTATCTTGTTCAGGGCGTCAATCGCACCTTTGTAATTCCCTGTTGCAGTCCTGGAGTCTGCAAGGAGGCGCCATGCATTGTAGTCGTCCGGGTTCTTTTCCGTAATTGTTGCAAAGCATTCTTCTGCCTGTCTGTATTCTCCAAGGTGCATCAGTGCCTCACCCTGGATCATGAGCAGTCTGTGTTCCCTGATGTCTATTTTATGTTCATTGATGGTCTGGATCTTCTCTTTTTCAAAGAGGTTGAGTTCTCCGTCACTGCCGATCCAGTTCACAAACCCGGCATTGTTGCCCTCCATTACCTGTGAAAAACTGACTGCCGCTTCACTGTAGCGTCCAAGCCATGAGAGGCAGATCCCCCTGTGGTACCAGGTCGGCGAGTTTGAGGATGCTGATTTTAGTACATTGTCAAAGCATTCGACTGCCCTTGAGTACTCTCCTATCTGCTCCAGTGATATACCCATCATATGCCATGCCTGGATATTTTCAGGTGCCCTCTTTACGATAATCTCAAGTGCATGTGACGCTCCGGTGAAGTCGCCGTTCCAGTAGAGATCACACCCTCTTCTGAATGCCGCGGAGAGGTCATCGGGGTTTTCTGCCATTATTGTCCTGTAGATCTCCGCAGCCTCTGAATATTTTCCGCTTCTCTCCAGTATTCCCGCACGGCTGTATGCGGCTGTCAGGTCCCCGGGTGCGGCGGCCATTGCATTTGAATAAAAGATCTCCGCTTCGTCGTATTTATTCATAATCTCCAGGATATGTCCGGTTTTGATCATTGCCGTGACATTTCCCGGATCAAATCTGAACACTGCCTCATATGCCTCAAGGGCACGGTTCCAGTCAGATATCCGCATGCAGAGGTTTCCCAGGCGCTCCCTGAGTATAATATTGTTCTCATCCTTTTCGAGAAGTTTTTCACAGCATTCTGCTGCACCGGCAAAATCTCCGGTTGATTCATGTGCCTCTGCTTTTTTGTATATTACATCCGTAACTGACGGGTCCATTGAGAGTACCCTGTCATAGCACTGTACGGCCCCTTTAAAATCTCTCCTGTAATAGAGGGCGTTTCCGAGAGACTGCCATGCTGATATGTTATCCGGAGATGCAGCAACTGACCTTTTGAAAAATCTCTCTGCATCTTCATATTTTCCGGTGTGCATAAGGGCTGTTCCCATCTTAAAGCAGAGTTCTCCGTTTTCAGGTTCGATCTCTATAGCTTTTTCAAGGTCCCTGGATGCTTCTTCATATCTTCCCTGCTCAAAATGCGCTGAGGCTTTGTCTATCCAGGGGTTTGGGTTGCTCCCCTGGCCGATTAATTTGTCAAGAAATGCCATTTCTTCTTCCAGACTCCGGTTATGTTATTTACATTATATGGCGGAATTTCTTTTCATGCAGTGCCCGGTTTCCGGATAATTCCTTCGCACAGGTCATGCGGGACCTTTTCCGGCTGCCTGAATCTGCACCATACCTGAAATTCCGGCAATATCATAGAAATTTATTATCAGTTCTGTTATGTTAATATTAGTGCATATTATTATCTTCTGATTGATTTTTCATGTCTGACAACAGGCCGGCTCTGCCGCTCCGGCAGAAATAACAGTGTCAGTTTTTTATGGAGGCGGGGTTTTTTCCTTTACCCGGCAACCGGTTTCTCCTGGCTGATATAATGACAGGCAGATTTCCGGTGAAGAATAGGCACCGGTTCGCTATAATTTTGGCTGCATAGAAGTCCGGTGTGGATGATAATTATCCTGTGATGTAATAACAGCTATAAAAGAGCACTTCAGTTACATGAGGAAAAATGGATCTGCAAAACCATGTGGTCTGGGGAAGACCAATTGGGGGTTATGGTTTTACATCTCCGGGTGATTATCCCGGCATTTGATTGGGGGGATATGAGGGTTAATTAAAACGTTAAATGATGATGGGGGTGTTTGGGGATTGATCATGGGGGTGTAACGAATTATAACCATCTGTTTTGCCGGTAATCGGATATGTGATTAAATTTTAAATTAATAATCACCCTGTGCATCCTCATGCACAATTATTCGTGGGTGTTGTTACTATTTAAATTTATCTGGATCTGATGATCCAATCCTCTTATCCATTGTATTGTCACTGGTGATGTATTATAACATAGTTTTAATATCTCTAACATTCAGTTTTATATTATGGAATCAGAACCCTCGGAGCTACCGGCAATTCTGGAGATTTTAAAGGAAAATCCTCGTGGAATGTCCGTTAGGCAGATTTCCGAGGCAATAGGGATGAACAGGGTCACTGTGGCGCGTTATCTTGATGTACTGCGGACGTCAGGCCGTGTTGAGATGGTACCCTATGGTCAGGCAAAAGTTTATTTCTTATCTCACCGCGTCCCCATAAGTGCTCTGCTTGACTTTTCATCAGATTATGTTATTGTTCTCGGTAATGACAGAAAGATAGTTCATGCTAATTCAAAGATGCTCGAACTTTTTGATTTAAAGCTTGATGCTCTCTCCGGAGTATATATTGACGATCTGATGTCTCCGGATAATGATGAAAAGAACCTTGCTCCTTTTATAGATGCTGCTCTTTCAGGCCGCGAGGTTATAGAGGAGATCTGCATACAGAAAGGTAATACAGATATCTGTTTTGAGATGAAGATAATTCCTGCTGTATTTGAAGATGGTGCACCAGGTCTTACAATAATATTTCATGATATTACAGAGAGGAAGAGGACAGAGGAGATGATACTCATCCAGCGTGATCTTGCCTGGCAGCTCTCTGCCACACAGTCATTAAGTGTTGCTCTTCCGCTCTGCATAAGAACGGCCAGGTATATCCTGAATATAGAATCAGGCGGTGTTTATCTTCGGAATGGAGATTCTGGTGATTTTGAGCTTGTTTATTCTGAAGGGTTAAATGATCTCTTCAGGACAAAGATTAGCACAATCAGTGCCGGTTCGCGCCTTGGAAGGGATATAATATCCGGCAGGCCGATTTACGGAAAGAGTACTGATATTAAATTCGGAGAAGGTACTGATGATATTCTGGGTATGACCGGGCTGAAATCACTTGCAATCATACCCCTGCCTGACAACGGAAAGGTTATCGGGTGCTTCTCACTTGGATCGTACATTCCTGATGATTACAGTAAATTCAATAAACGTGAGATCGAAACACTTGCAACTTATATCGGCAGTGTAATTTCAAGAATAAAGACGCAGGAAGACCTCAGGCTCAGTGAGAAGAAATATAAAACGCTCTTTAATTACTGTGAAAATCCCGTTTTTGTACATAATTTCAGGGACAATATAAAGGAACCCGGCCGGATAATTGAGGTGAACAGTGCTGCCTGCAACGGGTTTGGCTACAGCAGAAATGAACTGTACAATATGTCAATTCTGGATCTTGACTGCCATTTAAGCGAAGAGGACTTAATGTCAGTTATTGAAGATCTCAAGCAGGAGAAAGTTGCAGATTACAGAACTATATACCGGAATAAGGGGGGTGAGGAAGTGCCTGTAAGTGTCAGGTCTCATCTCTTTGATTTTGATAAAAATTCTGTAATTCTCAGTGTTGCAAATAAGAATGTTCTGTGATGCCGGTTTTTTTACCCGGGTTCTCAAAAAATCTGTTTTTAGTGTCTGTTTTTTTAAAAATGTATTCGCTGAAGGATAACTGACATGAAAAGAAACCTTGAGGATATTCTGTTGTCCACCGGAGAGATGGGTCATATGGAGAAACTTCTTTTATTCCGGAGTTCTGCTATGAAAGATGCTTCTGCCGACAAAATCCTGAATGAAGTTATCCATCCTACTCTTGAGGATCTCGAATTCTTTCTGCGCTATTATGTTGTGAGGGATTATTCTGAAAAGAGACTTAAGGAGATAATCTCAGAATGGATAGATGCACAGATAAAAAAAGGATGAGGTGTCAGATATTTTTCCGGCTGAAAATCCTGGTTATTTCTGACTTGCTGCGTGGCCGGAACCTCTGAACGTTTCCTCTTATGACGCTTATGCTTCTTTAAGTTTCAGAATTATCTTAAGTCCCTCTCTGTGATCTCCGGGAACTCTGTCTGTAACTTCCATGCTCCCCCCAAAGGATTTCATTATCATATCTGCGGTTGCAAGCCCAAGACCCCTGCCTCTTCGTGAATCAGACCCTTTCTGAAATCTTGCAAGTACTGTCTTTTTAATTCCGTCATCAATGCCGGGACCGTTGTCGCTTATGGATACATTTACTGTTCCGTCCCTCTTCTCTGCATTTATGCAGATCTTTACGCCCTCTCCGCCGTATTTTATACTGTTTTCAATGACTATGTCAAGAACATCTGTCAGCATTTCGTCCGCTTTTACACTTATTTTCTCCGTCTCTGCTTTAATATCTGCACCTTTATGCCTCTCTGCCGCTTCCCTGACTGCCAGACCTAAATTCACCGGACGGCAGATCCTCTCTCTGTCGTGGATTGTTCTGATCCTTGAGACATTCTCGATAATACTGGCACTATGCCTTATTCCTGAGAGCATCTTATCAAAGAGCGGTCTCTCTTCTTCAGATACACTTTCTGCCAGGAATTCTGCATAACCGAGTGCTGCGGTATTTGCATTGTTTATATCATGGGTAAGTATGTCGAGGTAGAGGTTTGACTTACTGTTCGCAGTGCAGAGTTCGGAATTGAGTTTTTCTATCTCTTTTTTTCTGCTGACACTATCTGTAATGTCATTTAAGGTCAGAATAACATCATCTTCCGAGAGAAGTGATGCACTTATAAGGCCGTAATTCAGGTTTTCCTTCGCGGATTCCATCTCATAATTTTCAACCGTTCCTGATCTGTCTATCTCTGTAAGTATTCTGTTGTAGTTTTGATCGCCCACTATTTCAGAGAAATTATCTGTATCTTCAGGGATATCCCATGAACTTATTATATCTGTGAATTTATGGTTTTTTTCCGTAATTTTGCCGGTATATCGGTTAATAAGAGCAATTCCACCCTCTGAATTCTCAAATATTCCGGAGAACTTTATTTTGTCTTTTTTTATCCTGTCCGATATAACCGAGACTGTTATGGATATGCTGACATATACATAAAACTGCATTGTGGCCGAGACGATGCCCTCAATTCCCGGATATTCTGCTGCATAGATGATGAATACATATGCGGCTGAGATTAATGTTGAAGCGAGAACACCTTTTTTCGGGAAAAAAAACGAGATCAGGATTATCGGAAAATACAGTATGTGAGATACAACTATTGTAACATTGTCAAAGAAGAGAAGGTATGTTACCTCCATTATAAGGAATAAAGCAACAACTACTCCTATTGGTGCCCATTCCCAGATTATTTCCTTTTGTTCCTGACTATAAAAGGAATTTATCATAGGCTAAATGTAGGGAAAAGAAGTATAATAAGGCTTTTAATGTGCTATATTTCTGTAAATATTTTAAATTTCCGTGACGGTTCAGCCGGAAATTTCTGAACCGGTTTTTATATTTTCCATTTTTTACGGGTATATTCGGCATATGCGGCAAGGCCTAATATGCCGTCTGTTGAGGGGTGCACTTCCATAATTTCCGCAATATCTCCGGTTTTAACACCATTTTCTATCATATATGCAAGGTATGCACTCACCGGTCCTGATGCAGGTGTGCCGAGGTACATGCCGCAGATTTGACCGTTCTCTTTACTGTATTCAATCAGTGCCTGCCCTGTATTTCTCTCAGGCACTGACCAGAACGAACCGGGACCTGAAGGTGCAGGCATTGCCATCTCCATACATTCATCAGGTTTTTGTGAGCAGAAGGAATGCTCATATCTCAGTTTTACAGACTGGGGAAGTATGGCCGGGACTTTTTTTGGGGTTCTGCCAAGCATCGCATCCGCAGCAATGCTCCCTTCTGCCCTTGCAACCGGGGTGAGGTAAGGGCCGCCTGTGACGTCCCCTGCGGCAAATACTCCCTTTACCGAGGTCTCCATTTTTTCGTCAGTAATTATTGCACCGTTTTCCCTCTTCTCCGGGCCATGTATCATTGCTGAATTTGGTATAAGTCCGGTGGCGAATAAAACGGCATCTGTCTCTATATGAACTCCGGAATCTTTCAGAAGTATTCCGTCTGCCCGTCTATCTCCTGTAATCTCTGCCGGTGTGGCATTCTCAGTTAATTTTACACCCTTCAGGTCTTTTAAGGCACTCTCAACGCCTTTAAGCGGCATGCCTTTTAAGAAGCCGCTTCTTGCAATAATATCCACTTCTGCTCCGAAAGAAGAGAATATGTAAGCGTATTCAGCGGCAATAACTCCCCCACCGATGATACAAATTCTCTCCGGAATATCTTTAAGGCCGGGAATTACCGTATGAGGGTTATATACTCCCTTAAGTTCCGCACCGGGAATTTCCGGGACAAAAGGTTTTGAGCCGGTTGAGATGAGCATCTTATCCGGGTAAAGGGTCTCCTTACCGGTATATACCTCAGGGCAGTCAACCTCCGCTTCGGCATTCCGGATCTCTACGCCGGCATTCTCCGTCTCCTTTTTAAGGATTCCGGATATTGTGGCATGTATCTCAGTCATCCGGCTGACGGCGTCCGGATAGCTGACTGATGTCTCTCCCGATATTATGCCGAGTTCCTTAAATCTTCTGCTCTCATCCAGATGCTTTGCGATGTCATTTAAGGCGCATATGACCATACATCCCTGGTGGAGACACTGCCCCCCTAGAGGGCCTCTCTTCTCTATCAAAATTACTTCTTCGCCTTCAGATGCAAGTTTGATCGCCCCGTACCTGCCCGCAGGGCCGCCGCCGATTACAGTTATCATCTTTTCATCTTACCTGTCTTTTCAGAAGAGTTCTACTCCGTCATCCATAGGTTCTTCGAGGAATTCTCCGGTAAATGCATTGATCTCAACGATTTTATCCCCGCGAATCTGTATGACCGGAAGATAGACGAGCATAATTTCGGTTGAGACTGTCTCCTCATCCGGTTTTACTTCCTTATCCTCGTAATATATTGTATCCCCTTCAGTTGTGCTCACCCTGACGCTTTTTGTCAGTTCCTCCACGAAATCCTTTCTGATCTCTTCTTTTATCTCTTTTTTGCTGACGTGGGGCTGGACTATTTCAGCAGATTCCGGGACCCTTTTCTCCTCGACGACACTGAAATTCAGTTCCTCATCATCTGCGGGAGATTTTTTTCCGGAAACTGCATTTACAAGCCCGAATACTTCCGAATTGAAGTCAATAATGTGGCTTTTGTATCTTTTTTCTCCGCTGCTCCTGCATTCGTAGAGATAATGGGGTATATAGAGCTTCTTTAGTGTCCCTTTAATCCCTGCAATACGCCTGGCTTTCTCGTCACTGATTCTTGACGGCAGAAGCGGGAGTTCAGGCGCATATTCGTCAGGTTCGTCATATTTTTCAGATCCGGAAGAATAAGGTTTATATTCTGCCTTTTTTTTGTCTGCTTCAAATCTGAGTGCCAGATTTTCATTAAGCACATATGCAACGACTGCCTGCCCGGAATACTTTGCAAGGTCCTGGTATGACCATATGGTGCAGTTCTCCGCATGCACATTGTTATTCATTGTGAATACTATCTTTCTGCACTCTTTTTTGCCGGATTCCAGCTCTATGCGGAATTTTTTATTGTTGAAATTATCTATCCGGTCTTCATCATCCGAGCATAATACAACAATACAGTCATCATCAGTATATGCAGAGAGATCGATCTGCTCATTCCCTTCTCCTGTCTCATATCCTGCACTGTTCAGGATATCACTTATGGCTTTGACTGCTCTTTCCCTGATCATTTATATCCTATCTTGATTTGAAACGGAATTATTGTTTCTGTTGAATATGAAAAAAAAGTACTAACTACTGATGCATTCGGCAATGTGCTGTTTTGTGATGTGGCTCGTTATGTAATACCAGTATGTATTGAAAAAGCGTACAAATCCGTTTGATTCTGAGAAGAGGGCGTTTGCCCTGTCATCCGGAGGGTCCATAGATACAAGAACCTTTGAATCATCGACTATACAGATGCCTGCATATTTTCCTTCAAGTTTCATCTCAGGTTCAATATCTTTCTTAACAATCCATATTTTGCAGTTTTCCGGTATTTTACCCTTCCACTCGTTTGTAATGATGGTTGCAGATGCCTTTCTCTCCTTAGAACTGAGTATATCTCTCAGTTCCCTGCTGATTATGTCATATCCCAGTATCAGTCTGATCTCGCTCTCTGCTTTTGTGATTATCTCTTTTGTTTTTGCAGTGATATTTTCATTGCCGTAAATTGTCCATATCAGTTCCTGATGTCCTTTTTCATGCGCCTGCCTCCTCTCATAAATCTCATCTAATGCCTCTTTTGCATTCTCAGCATCTTTTTTTATATTGCTTAGAAGGGTTTTTATTGCCTCATCCGGACATGCAGCAGAGAATCTTTTAGGGGTTGTATTTGATACTACTGTGATATTTTTATTCAGCAGTTTATCAAGTGCTGGATATACGGAAGCACGCGGTACACCTGATATTTCATGTATTTCGGTTGCTGTTGCCCCTTCATACCGCAGCAGGGCTATATACACAAGGGCCTCGTATTTTGTAAGTCCAAGGGATTTTAGGGATTTTGTTATTTCGGAGGTCTTCTCCAGAGAGTCGTTCATTAGCATAACCATATATATGGCTGACTCTATTTAATGTTGTCACAAAAATAACAACAAGTGTTGTGTTAATAAAAATTATTGAGGATAATCGTAAATGAAGCTAAAATACCTATTATTTGCCTGTCTTATTGTTGCGGCATGTGTGATTATGCCGGCATCAGCAGGTTCAAAATACCTCTCCGGTGAACCTGAGATCAGCCTGGCAATATCAGGCACAAATGAATATTCCCCCGGGGATGATGTTACACTGACTGTGTCTGTCCAGAATTCCGGGATGAAAAATGTGAAGATCATTCAGTCAGATATCGTTGACCGGGATGACAATCCGGATACTGCAAAGATGGTCAATGTCGGCATTGATTCCGGTAAGGCTCCGGTTACAATAAAGTCCGGTTCACAGATGATCGGAGACATTGCCGGCGGTGCGACAAAGAGCGTCTCATTTAAGATGGAAGTTGACAGATATGCAGAGGACGGAGAATATAATCTGATAGGGGTTGTAAAATACAAATATCTCTACTTTGCAGAGCAGTCAGGCACAGATGCCATCACTTACTACTGGAAGGATGTAACCGAAGAGATCCCCCTTAAAATAACAATCAAGCCTAAAATTGTGATTGATGTCTCGGATGTCAGGACTGATTCGATGAATGTCGGCACAGAAGGTTACATAACAATGAATGTGAAGAATACAGGGTATGAATCCGGCAAAAATTCCGTCATTAAACTATCACGTGCCGGAACAAGCGCTGTAATTCCTACAGACTCAAGTGTGTTCGTCGGCGATTTCGCACCCGGAGATGTGAAGTCTGTAACCTTTAAGGCATCAGTTTCAGAGAATGCCGAGGCAAAGAATTACCCTGTTCTTGTATCTGTCGATTACAAGGACTCTGACGGAAAAGAGCAGACCTCCGACTCTGAGACTGTCGGTGTTGATGTAGGCGGAAAGATCGACTTTGAGATAGTCTCACCAACGACAGTCCTTCAGGTCGGAGAGAAAGGCACAATTGAGATCGAATACAAAAACACGGGCGCTGCAACGGCATACAACGCCAAGGCACGCATCAGTGCGGTTGACCCGTTTACAAGCAATGACGACACCGCATATCTCGGTGATCTTGCGCCGGGGGAGACTGCAACCGGACGTTATGAAGTCACTGTCGATTCAACTGCAACTGTTAAAAACTACGGGATTGATTCTGAGATAAGGTATCGTGACTCACTTGACAACTCACAGATCTCTGATTCAATGAAGGCAGAAATTGAGATTACAAAGAAGTCAGGTATGTCAGTTCTCACAAGCCCTATAGTCATTACTCTTATACTTTTTGTCCTGATCGGGGCAGGGTATTTTGTATTTAAACGTAGAAAGAATTAGTAATGGATATGATCAGGGATATTCCTCTCCCAAAACCTGATATCAGGTCCACAGAGGATATGAGGTCTGTTCTGTATAATGCGGCGGATGCAGAAGAGGACAGACCCCTTTATTTTATGTACCGTGCTCTTTCTAAGAATGAAGATGATGCTGAGTGGCTCATTTCACATAAAATAAGATATGATATTACAGAAATTCCTCCGGGGGAGATTGGCGGGGAATATGTAAAGACAAAAGGCCATTATCATCCTGATGCACCTGACGGGTTTGGGTATCCTGAACTGTACCAGGTCCTCTCCGGAAGTGCACATTACCTCCTTCAGAAGAAGGACCTCTCGGAGTTTATTCTGGTATGTGCACTGGCAGGTGATTTTGTTCTAATTCCTCCCGGTTACGGGCATGTGACGATCAATCCCGCGGATGAGACTCTTATTATGGCAAACCTTGTATCTGATAACTTTTCCAGTGAATATCAGTTTTATGAAGATATGCACGGTGCTGCATGGTATGAGACAGAAGAAGGATGGATTAAAAATCCTGCCTATGATAAAGTTCTGGAACTTAAAGTCCTGGAGAGGCCAAAGGAATATCCTGAGTACGGTATTATCCGCGGCAGGAATATATATGGCCTTATAGGGACGGATTACCTGGAATTTTTAAATAAGCCGTCCCTTCTAAACGGAAACAGAAAATTTTTCTGATTATACCGGAAAAATCTGCTTTTTTTAAGGGCGGTTTTTTGGCTGCCGGAAGTTTAAATCATTCTGTTTTCAGGAGATTTGGAGGGCCTGTGCGCTTGTGGGCCGCTTTTTTGATAAGCTCAAGTATTGACTTTTCTTCTTCATTTTCAGGCATATAGCTGTTTGCCTCAAGATTTTCTATGGCCCTGTCTATGGAATCGTATGTGTGTCCGATCTCATCCTCATCAGACTGCCCTTTATACAACCCTGCTGAGGGTTTTTTGTCGATTATCGCCTGCGGAACACTGATCTCAGATGCAACAGCCCTCACATCCTTCTTTAAGAGATGGAGCAGCGGCTGAATGTCTGCCGAATCATCGCCGTGCTTTGTTGAGTATCCAAGCATGTATTCGCTTCTGTTCGATGTCCCGCATACGAGGGCACTGTCCCGGTTCGCAAAATAGTACAGGGCTGTCATCCGGATTCTTGCCATGAGGTTGCCACGGAGGTAGTCTGTCTCCTCATATCCGGTTAATGTCTCAAAGGCCTTCTGTATCTCAGTTATAGGGACAACTAAGAAGTTTATGCCGAACTTCTCGCATAGTGCCCTTCCGTCCTCAATATCCTCTTTAGGAGTTACATCTGAAGGGAGCATATAACCATAGACATTCCCTCCGCCTATTGCTTTTGCAGACAGCCCGGCTGCCACTGCCGAGTCTATCCCGCCGGATATTCCTATAACTATTCTGCTTTTTCCTGCCGACCAGATCGTATGCCTGATCATATTCTCAATCTTCTGGCATTCACAGGATATGCATTCCTCATTCATTTTAATCACTCTCAAGAATATTCATAAGTTTTTTCAGTGAAACAGAACTGCCAAAGGCAATAACTGAATCTCCTGTATATATCTCTTCGTTCTCATCCGGCCTTACAACCGAATGGTTCTCCCCCTCTATGCCGATAATCTTTGTCCCTGTGAGTTTTTTAACCCTTCCGACTGTGTATCTTCTCCTGCCTTCTCTCTTCTTCATAACAACTCTCTGCCCGCCCGGAAGATCAATTAAGACAGATACCCTGTTTTTAATCACAATGTCTGCTGCAAACTGCCCGCCCATCGCAGGCAGAAGTGCAACATAGTCAGCACCGGCCCTGTACAGCTTATCAACCGATTCCGGGTGATTTGCCCTTGCAAGTATGTGGATTTTGGGGTTCAGATTTCTTGCAAGGAGGGTTGTGAATATATTGGCCTCGTCGTCGTTTACTGCTGCTACAAGGACGTCCGCTTTTTCTATATTTGCGGTCATTAGAATTGATTCATCCTCTGCATTGCCCTGTATTCCAAAATCTTCTTCAATATCTCTGTCTATTACAACCGCATTAACTCCTGATGAGTTGAGATTTTTATAGATAATTTTGCCGACATCCCCATAACCTGCAATTATTGCGTATTTCTCCGGGTGAAATGAGCATGCAAATTCTTCATCCAGAAGCCTCTGTATGGATTCCTCCCTTCCGGCAACGACAAGGGCGTCTGATCTCTCAAGCGGGACATCCTCTCCTGAGAAAGCATAAAACATTCCTTTCTTCCATAAAAATACAGGGTACACTCCGTATCTGCTGAAGAGATTTAATTCCTCTATCGTGCGGCCTAATGCAAAACAGCTCTCAATTACGGGGATATATACCAGTTTCAGGGGATTTTCCTCCCTGATGGATACAGAGGTGCCATCACGCCTTGAGGTCTCATATATGATGTCAATGACCGGTGTATTTGAGGCGTGCCTGCTGAAGATATTGCCAAGGTAGTTCTTGGGAGAGATGACATAATCCGCACCGGCGTAGATTAGGTACCTTTTGTATTCGAGAAAGTCAATGATCGCCGTGATCTTTGCCTCTGTCATCTCCCTCATGCCAAGTATGGTGGTTGCGGCGGTCTTCTCGTCCGTACTGATGATTATATGGGAGGCATCTGCGGCATGGGCGGATTTCCAGGTATTGTGCCTGTTATATTCTCCGAATATTACTCTGACTGATTTTTTGTACCGGTTCATTGCGTCCAGTGCCTTATTCCTGTCACATTCAAGAAGGACCACCGGAAGTCCTGACATCATAATCCCGTCCACTACGGACTTCGTGATCTCATTATGTCCGACAATGATTACATGGCTGGAGATCTTTCCTGTGATGGCCGATGGCGGGACAGGCTGAAGAATATCCTGGAGATAGGGTGCGATGGCCGCCGGGATTATCATAAGGACGGTAAAAACGCCGGTTGCCATAATGAAAATGAGTATAAGTATTGTGATCTGGTTCTCAACCGGAAAGAAGGTCACAAGGTCATAACCTACCGTTGTCATCGTCTGGACGACAAAAAGTGTTGATTCGGCAACTGTCAGGCGCTGATTTTCAAGGACCGGTATTGCATAATAGAGAAGAAGCGTATATGCGACGATCTGGATGATCAGAAGTTCGGTATAAAAAAATACCTTCCTCTTGTAATAGTGGTTCTTTAAGAGGTTATAGAGGCTGAATCTCTTTGACATATTACTCCTTCTTCAGTTCCTTCAGCATCCCGCATACCCTGCAGGTGCCAAATACAGGTTCGCCACATGCGGCGCAGGTTTCTGCTCCGGAATTGTCAGCCGGAATTCCGGATTTGAGCTTTTCACCGAGGTTTAACAGTGCATATTTTGTTGCAGGGTGACTGTAGTTATACTGGTTCAGAATGCCTCTGACATCTGCCCTGAGTGCATTATGTGAATATGGGCATCCACGCTCTTCATAGCCTTCTGTATGCAGCCGTGCATAGAGGGCGATCTCCCTTTCGGGTATTGTTTTAAATGGTTTAATTCTTGGCAGCATGCCTAAAACAGGTTTCTCTTTTCTGAGCAGAGTCACGGCATCGCCCCTCAGGACATTCATCATAACTGACTGCGCTTCATCATCAAGATTAAAGCCGTATGCTATCTTTGTCGCGCCGGCATCCCTTGCTGTTTTATTCAGCACCTGTCTTCTGAGAACTCCGCAGTATGAGCATGAGTTTATGTCACCTTTTTTCTGTACAATCTCATTAAGGGTAATCCCGAAATGCTCCTTAAATGATGCTGTGTGGAATTTAACGCCTCCAGACTCTGCAATATTCTCACATATCTTTATATCCCTGTACCCCGATATCCCTTCATCTATAGTTACTGCGAATATCTCTATATCTCTTCTGATGGCAAAGGTTTTTTTCAGGAAATAGAGGAGAGCTGTGCTGTCCTTTCCGCCCGAAAGTGCGACCGCTATTTTATCTCCGGATTTTATCCATCCTTCCTTCCGTATTGTCTTTTTTACCTTGGTCTCAAGATCTATGGTGAAATGTTCTTCACACAGGTGCATTCCGGAATATCTCTGAAACAGTACTGCATCCCTCTTGCATTTTGAGCATTTCATGTAATCTTCCAATCAATTTTATCCCCATAAACAGATAAAGCGTGTATGTAATATGCCTCTTAGTGCAGATGATATCCGGACACTCCATAAATATGACGTCGCTGTTCTGCTTTCGATTGAGAAACAGATGAAGCGGTACAATTGGGTGCCTGAGGAAAATATACGTAAATCAACAAAATTCTCTCAGTCTGAGCTTGAATTCAGGCTTGGGAGAGTTATGGCGAAGGACATGGTTAAGAGCAGCACACTGCCGTATGACGGTTACCAGCTTACATTTAAGGGATACGACGCACTTGCTGTATCCGCGCTTGTGAAGAGAGGCACGATATCCGCGCTTGGCACTCTTATCGGTGTGGGCAAGGAATCGACAGTGTATGAGGCGCTTGGTATGGGCACAGTTGTGCTGAAGGTGCACCGGATCGGGCAGCGGTCGTTTCAGTCTGCAAGACTTTCCAGGGATTATATGCCGGAATGGAAGCATTTTCCATGGATATTTGCATCCACTGAATCGGCAAAGAGGGAGTTTGAAGCTCTGAAAGTTCTTCAGAAAGGCGGAGTTTCCGTGCCGGTGCCGCTCACAATCAACCGCAATGTGATTGCGATGACCTATATTCCTGGTGTGAACCTCAATCAGTCAGTCTTTGAAAGTCCAGAGGACGCAGAGGTTGTGCTCGATGAGATACTTGATAATATGAAAAAGGCATATGACCTTGGATACATCCACAATGATCTCTCTGAATACAATGTCATGGTCAGTGAGAAGAATGTCTGGGTGATTGACTGGCCGCAGTGGGTGGAACCTGTCCATCCCAATGCCGAAGATATTCTCAGGAGGGATCTCGGAAATATTACCGGGTATTTCAAAAAGAAATACAGGATTGATATGAGTGTTGAGGAGGCACTCTCAAAGGTGGTCGGTTGAAGGTATTCGGAACTGATGTGATCAGGGGTTCGGTCAGCTCAAAGAGAAAGAGGCCGTCTTATGCGCTTATTATCCGGGATGACAACAGGGAGGTATTCTCAGGGGAGGTGTCCCTGTTCCGCCTGATGAGGCGTATAATATCGGAAAGACCGGATATTTTAGCGGTTGACAGCATCCGGGAGATCTCCAGGGACCAGTCTGAACTTGTCGCCCTGATGCAGCAGTTTCCGACAAAGACAAAGCTTGTACAGGTGACCGGCGGAGAAAAACAGCAGACTCTTCAGGTGGTTGCCAAAAGGTACAATATCACTTTTAAGAACCGTTTTGATCCTTTTGAGGAGGCACGTGCCATTGCCGGAATAGCAGAGGCCGGCGGCGGTTTTGAGGTGCAGGTATTTGAGGACTCATCTGATATTATAGTCTCAAGGGGGCGTTCTCCCGGCAGGGGTGGATGGAGCCAGAACCGCTATGTCAGAAAGATACATGGCGCTGTTCTGAATAAGGGCCGTGAGATTGAGGATACCTTAAAGGAATCCGGTCTTAAATATGAAAAACGGGAATTTAAGGGGTATGGCGGATTTAAAAGGGTTGAATTTCATATCAGTGGCGGAAGGGAGGATATACCTTCGTTTGGCGGTGGCGGTACTGATGTTCAGGTTAAGGTCAGATCCGGCCGTCTTGATAAAATCCGGTATGTTCAGCAGGGGGGCCGGAAAAAACACCTCATTGTGGGTATAGATCCGGGCACGACATTCGGGTTTGCAGCACTTGACTATGAGGCCAACCTCATCGCTTTAAAGAGTTCAAGGCAGATGTCGGTTGCAGACTGGATTGAGGAGATATCTCTTGCCGGAAAGCCGGTTATAGTTGCGACTGACAAGTCCCGCATGCCCTCGACTGTGGAGAAGATTAAAAGGGCATTTTCCGCTGTTCCTTTTATTCCGGCTGAGGAGAAGACTCAGGAGGAGAAGTATTCGGTCACCTCCGGGTACAGCTATGCAAATGACCATGAGAGGGACGCCCTCTATGCCGCTCTTGAGGCTCATAAATTTTTTAAAAATAAGTTCCGGAATATTGAAAGGAAGATCCCTGCCGGAGTTGATCTCGATCTCGTCCGGACAGGACTTATCAGGGGCATGACTCCTGAAAAGATACTGGGTGAAATACTTCCGGAATCTGTGGATAAAGAGCCATCTGAAGTTGTAGAAGGTGATATCTCATCCGGAAGGGACACCAGGATTTTACAGCTTGAAGGTATGGTCAGAAATCTGAAGGCTTATGCTGCTGAGCTTGAGGGTACTCTTACAAAAAAGGACGCTGAGATAATTTCACTTGAGAAGAGGCTCGCCTCTGAGAGGAGCGAGCGTGCCGAGGTAAGGAAGAGGGACGCCGAGATTGAACTTCGTGAGAGCAGAATTAAGGTTTTTAAGAAGAAACTCAGGAGTGCCGAACGGAAGAATAAGAGACTCTTAAAGCAGATCGACCGTCTGAAGAGGTTTGCTGATATCCAGACCGGAGAGTTCATTCCTTTCAAGGTTATACCTTCGCTTACCAAAGATTCCCTCAGGTCTCTTGAGGATGAGTTCGGGATAAATGAAGGTGACATCATCTATGCCGGCAATACGAGGGGCTGGGGCAGTACTGCGGTTCAGATCCTCTCGGAATCCTCTGTACAGGTCCTTATTACCGGCAAGGATGAGGATTTGAAGCTGAAGGATGCCCTGCGGGCACTGAATATTGTCCTTATTGATGCTGCGGATATAAAACTCAGCCTCAGAGGCAAATTCGGTTATGTGCTGAGATGTGACCTTGAATCAGCCCTCTCTGCATGGCAGAGCGGACAGGAGAAATTTATGAGGTCGAAATCGGAAGAGATGCTTGAGTCAATAGTTAAGGAATACCAGAGTGAGAGGATAAAGGAGGTCTGGCGTGGTTGATGATCGGGATCTGTTAAAGGTCGTAAGCGGAATTATAGGTGAGGAAAGGACATCGGATGACTGCTGCATGATAAAGGTGGGTGATGATAATATCATTCTCTCGACCGACATGCTTCATGAAAGCACTGATTTCCCGAGAGGGATGACTGACTGGCAGATCGGGTGGATGTCTGCCGCTGTAACGCTCTCTGATGTCGCTTCCTGCGGTGCAGTGCCCCTTGCTCTTCTTCTTGCCGCGGGGCTTGATGAGCCTGAGAGGATTTCAGGGATCACAGCCGGTGCGAAGGACTGCTGCGAGAGGTTTGGGGCTGAGCTTGCCGGGGGGGATATCGATTTTCACTCTGAGCTTACTATAGTCACTACCGGAATCGGCAGGGTTGAGGATGAATATTATAAAACCAGAAGGGGTGCCAAACCCGGCGATATTGTCTGCGTAACCGGCACTCCGGGCTGTGCGGGCGCAGCCCTTGAGGGTTCTGAGAGGTACTGGAAGAATCTTGTCGAGCCTCTTCCGGCTGTGCGTGAAGGGCGTCTGCTGGCAGTTGCCGGGGTCTCATCTATGATGGATGTCTCTGACGGCATTGCACTCTCGCTTTATGACCTCTCCGGCTCATCCTGTGTCGGTTTTGAGATCTCTATGGATAATCTGCCGCTTTCGCCCGGAGTTTCGCCTGAGATGGCGCTTTACAGCGGAGGGGACTTTGGGCTGCTGTTTACATGCGGAAGGGATATTCTGCCTGTAACCGGTGTGGACTGTACGGTGATCGGAGTTGTCACGGATTCAGGAGAGGTTCTCTGCGATGGAGTTTTGGTTGAGAGAAGGGGTTATTCGCACCGCTGGATGGAAGAGATCTGATCGGTAAGTCTGGGAGGTCAGTGCTGTATCTTTCCGGCCTGGCACTATACTCTTCTGTGCAGGATTTTTGGTTTGTTTTCTAACTGCCGGAATTCTCAGGAATATGATGTCTGTTGTTAATAATATGTCTTTGATTAATTAGAGTTTATATATGTGGGTGTTTTGAATTATGGATCGGGGAAGTCTGATAAAAGTTCCTCCCGGATGGGACTGTAGCGCGGTTATTGATGAATTTCTGGACAGTTATGTAATAAATCCTTTTGGAACATATTTTCTTCTTCCGACTTCCAGACTGTCGGAGGAGATCCGCCAAAAAACTGCCCTGAAGGGGGTTGCTGTCATAACTGATAATGTAACAACTCCTGAGGAGTTCGCATCCGGAATTGTGGATAAATACGGCGGCGGAGTGGCACTTCTCTCAGATGAGGAGGCGAAACTGGTTCTTTCGGGAGTTGTCAGGAAGGACAGGGATGCCCTTAAAGTTCTCTCCCGGACAGGAGAATATTCCGCAAGGATACTGAATGATCTCTACTCTCTCTTTGGCGAATCTGACGCCCGGATGCGTCAGTCTTTATCTGAAGGTATGCCGGATTCTGCCCGGATTAAGGTGCTTGAGAGGCTAAAGTCGGTATATGAGGGGGAGCTTATGGCTAAGGGATATGTTGCGCCGTCAGGTGTGTACAAAGCTGCATCCAGTTCTGCTGAGAATTTCTGCCCTGGAAGGGCACCTGTTGTTTTTGTGTGTGGCATCTTCAGCCCTTCAGAGTCATTTAAGGGTTTTATCAGCAGGCTTATCTCATGCGGGGCAGATCTCCGGTATTATCTGCCGTATTATGACAACGGGAGCGTCTTTTCTGACAGGGGGGAATGGCTCTCTCTTCCGGAGAAAGTTTCTGCTGATTCCTGTGCCGGTGATATTAATTCAGGAGATGTGGGTATTAAAGTACCTTATGCAGACCTCTTCAGTGGAAATCCTGTTGCGGTTCCGGGAGTCCGGAGAGTTTATGGGCGTTTTCCCTCTTTTCAGCTTGAGGCAGAGGCTGTTGCAGGTGAAATTGCGTCTCTTATCCGGAAAGGTGCCGATCCGGGTAGAATTGCTGTCGGTCTGCCAGACCTTGCCGGAGGAACGCCTCTTCTCTCCGCTGTTTTCTCTGATTTTTCAGTGCCCTTCTCGTCATCTGCAACTCTGGGTCTTGGGCGTTATCCTGTGATCCATGCTGCAATGCTCCCGCTTGAGGTTATTTCAGGTGATTTTAAACAAGATTCTGTATCCGAACTGCTCTCATCGCCATATTTTGTCCATGACTATGACCCGCACCTGATAGCAACTGCTGCAAAGAAGGCTATGATTGAGAGTGGTTTTAGTGACTGGTCAAAGCTTGCCGGATTATACAGGCTGCGCCTTGAGAAGATATCTATTGATTCTCTTCCGGACGATATTAAGAGAAAAGGGGCAGAGAAAGAGCTTAGGGATGCAGACATACTCTCTGATTTTTCCCGTGTTTATCTTGGAATTTTAAAGGAGGCGGATGTTAAGGATACAGTTGCCGGACATATAAGCAGGTACAGGGATATTCTCTTAAGGCTTGGTTTCGGGAGTTCTCCTGATTTCTGCACCGGCGGGACTTCCGGATGCGGGGATGATGATGTAAGATATGCAGAATATCTTGCCGGGCTTTTTGACCGGTTGTCTGCCGGAGCAGCGGGCGATAACGGTGATGAGGTGACTTTTAAGGAGTTTGCCGGATTTCTGTATTCACTGGTTGCCGGAATGAGGGTTCCTTCTGTGAGGGAGAGGGATAAGGTTCAGATTACAGGAATCCAGGAGCTTTTGGGGGCGGATTTTGACTATCTTTTCCTTGCAGGTCTGACTGACGGGAAAATTCCCCTGATCCCCAGGCTTTTTCCTTATCTGACTGAGAAGGAGGAGCAGGTTCTGTGGCCGAAAAAAAAGCGTGATAAGATTTCAAGGGAGAAATTTAACTTCATATATGCCCTTATTGCGGCAGAGAAGGGTCTTTATCTGAGCTGCCATGACGAAGACTCGGGCAGTCCTGCAATCCCTTCACAGTTTTTGCAGGTATTTCTTGATTCATGCCCGGCCGATGAGTGGATTCTGGCGGATGGTGCTGTTTCAGTCTCAGGATCTCTTAAAGATGCGGGACGGATGTTATCTGCCGGAAATTTCACTCCGGTCTATTCTCCTGCTTTATGTGATCTGTCACTGAACTCCGGGCTGCTCTCGCCTGCTTCTCTTGCTGACCGGATTAACACCGAGTCTTTCTGCCGGACAGGCGATTATGACTCTGCACATGACGGGATTCTCAGCGATCCCGATATTATCGCGGAGATTGTGAGAAGGTTTGGCCCTGAAAAAGCATTCTCACCGACTGCTCTTGAGACGTATGCGGTATGCCCGTTCAGGTTTTATTTATCTTCAGTGCTTGGGCTTGAGAGGACTGAGGTGGCGGATCTTACGCTCTCTGCATCTGAGAGGGGCAGTATCATACATGATATTCTCTTCCGGTTTTATACGGAGTGGATGAAGGATAGCTCCGGAGCACCGGGCGGGGGCGATATTGCGGCTGCAAAGGAGCTCATACTATCTCTGACCGATGAGGTTACCGGTGAGTTCCGCAGAAATACGCCTGCATGGAGTTCTATGATTAATGAACTTACAGGGGATACCGGGTTTGGTAAAGGTATTATGGAGAGATTTTTAGAGGAGGAGGCATCATTTGCGGATTCTGAATTTGTGCCGTCTCTGTTTGAGGCGTCATTCGGTACGGAGAGGCCGGGTATATCACCTGAACCTGCGGTTCTGAAATCTCTTTCAGGGGACATCATCCGTGTCCGTGGTTTTGTTGACCGGATAGATGAGACATCTGACGGCAGATTTGCGATTACCGACTACAAGACCGGAAGCCACCCTAAACTGAAGGACATCACTGACGGAAAGGCCCTTCAGCTTCCTCTTTACCTGAAAGCTTATGAGAGTTTTTCCGGGAAGAGGGGTGTGGGCGGTTTTTATTATACGGTTAAGAGAAAGGAGGTCTCAAGGAAGGCGGAGATCTACGATGAATCCGAGTCTGAACTATTCTCTTCTTTTAAGAAATCCCGGAGTAAAGATGCAGTTTTTGCTGATATTGTTAACAGATCGGTCAGTTATGCCTGCTTGTATGCAGACAGTATAAGGAAAGGAATATTCAGTCCTGCATCTGAGGCCGGTATCTGTCCTGATTACTGTGAATTTAAGTTTGTCTGCCGTTATTCTGACTTCAGAATTCTCTCGCAGTCTGATGGTGCGGCTGCTTCTGCCGGAGAATTAAAGGAGGATTCTTAGATGCTGACTGAAAGGCAGATGGATGCCATCAGACATGATTTAAGCCTCTGTGTCACTGCCGGGGCAGGGACAGGCAAGACGCATGTGCTTGTCACCCGTTATCTTGACCTGATTGAGAATGCCGGTTGCCGGCCTTCTGATATTCTTGCATTAACCTTTACTGAGAAGGCTGCTTCTGAGATGAAGGAGAGGGGTGAGAAGGAGATATTCTCAAGGAAGGGTGAATTCTGGGATAAGATCAGGGAGGATATGATGTGGGCACAGATATCAACCTTCCATTCTTTCTGTACCGGAATACTGAGGGAGTTTGCACTTGAAGCAGGCGTTGATCCCGGCTTTATGATACTTGCCGGGAATGAATCTGAGGAGATAATTTCTGAGGCTTTAAGGGGTTTATTTCACGATAAGCCGGGAGTATCCTATGAAAGGGAGATAAATGAATGTCTCAACGCCTTTGGCCTTTACACTCTTGACAGTTATCTGCGTGAACTCTACAATAAGAGGCGTATTGCAAAGGATTTCTTTGAAAAGCTTGCATATGATGATGACTATGCACTCTCGCTCTGGCGGGATGAGCTTTTGAAGGAGAAAGAGTCTGCTGCCAAAGATTTTCTTAGCAGTCCCGATCTCACAGATGCTGCTCTCTCTATGCTTCATCTTGCAGAGGCGTTTGGCAGTGAGAATGATAAGGCCGGAAAATATCTTGCATCAGTAAAGGATTACCTTGTGATGCTTAACAGCGGGGAATATGAGGACATCTGCCGTGGAATTGCCGGAATTGCGGTTACGAAGGGCGGAAGCAGGACTATGGGCAGTGCGAAGGTTATGGGTGAATCAAAAGCTGTTCTTGTGAAGGCCTATTCCCTGCTTAAGGAGTTTGCCGATAATTCTCCCTCTGCACTGCTCAGCTCCTCTGCGGAGGATGATGATCCTGAGATTGTACTCACCCTGAGGCTTTTAAAGTCGCTTGGTGTCGTCTTTGAGAGGCTGTGCCATGTGATTGAGAGGGATAAGGCGTCCCGCGGGGCCATTGACTTTACCGATATGATCGACGGTGTGTACAGGCTCTTTCTCTCCCGTCCTGATATCGTTGCCGGACATTTCAGAGGGCGGTATAAGTATATCATGGTCGATGAGTTTCAGGATACCGATCCTGTGCAGACCGCAATTATAAGCATGCTGCCGGGAGACTCCGGTCCCGGGTGCAAAAGCCTCTTTGTGGTCGGTGATCCCAAGCAGTCCATCTATCTCTTCAGGGATGCCGATGTGACACAGTTTAAGAAGACGGGCGATATGATCACAGATGATTTCTCCGGGTGCAGGGTTGCCCTTGACATCAGTTTCAGGAGCACTGATCCTGTAATTTCGTTTGTAAACCTCCTCTTTAACAGGATTCTCCGGGATACGGGCCGCCCCTGGGATTTTGACTATGAGCCTGTCTCATGTTCCAGAGTAAAAGATTCCGGCAGTGTTGAGCTTCTGCTTTCAGCTCCGGGTGACAACGCTATGGAGAATGCCCTCAGCGAATATGATATGGTTGCAGCCAGAATTAAGTCGGCTGTTCTTCAGGATAAGCTGAGGGTTTATGCGAAGGATTATTCCGGGGAGGTTGTCTGCCGGGATGCTGACTGGGGTGATATTGCTGTTTTAATGGAGAGGAGGACAAACCTCAGGTATCTTGAGCATGCCCTTGACAGTTACGGGATTCCTTACAGGATCTATTCCGGTTTTGGGTTTTATTCCAGGCAGGAGATTCTCGATGCGGGGTCACTCTTTTCATTCCTGAAAGACCCCTGTGATGATATTGCCCTCTACGGTCTTCTGAGATCTCCGTGGTTTGGCTTTTCAGATTCCGATATCTTCAGGGCATGCGGCGGGCGTGCGGGGAGGCTGTATGATAAAATCAGTTCCGGAGATGGGAATTTTCCGGAAGCTGTCAGGCTTCTTGAGAGGTGGCACGGACTTTCGGGCCGGGTGTCTGTATCGGGGCTTTTCAGGCAGTGCATTCTTGATTCTGGCATATCTGCGGTGTACAGCGGAATTCCGGGCGGTGACCAGATGCTTTCCAATCTTGACAAGCTCTCCGGAATTATCCGCGAGAGGGAGAAGAAAGGGTTTTATTCGCTGCATAAGTTCACTCATGACCTCGTTAAGTCCATTGAGTCCGGGGAATCCGAAGGTGAGGGTGAGGTATATGAGTCCGGTTCCGGTAAGGTCTCGGTTATGACTGTTCATTCATCCAAGGGGCTTGAATTTCCGGTTGTATTCGTACCGGGCCTTTCTGAAAGCCCGCCCGGAGACAGGTCTTCAATAATTGCTGATGAGGAATGCGGTGTCGGTATTAAAATTCCTGATGCAGAATCCGGTGATTATGTGAACTCCCTGCCCCTGAATCTCCAGAAGTACAGGATGAAGCTTAAATCCGGAGCTGAGAGCAGGAGGCTTTTTTATGTCGCCGTTACGAGGGCGAGGGACCATCTGGTCCTCTCCGGAAACCTGCCTAAAAAGGTTCCTGAGACTGAGCAGGGTTGCAGCAGAAGGATTGAATGGATATTTTTCAACCTGTTTTCCGGGGATAATGCCGATACTTCTTCCGGTGTGCATGAGATTACAGACGGAGATTATTCCTGCACTATAAGGGTTATCAGTGACAGGGGTGAAATCGCGGCGGAGAAGGTGGACTGCAAAAGGGATCCGGTTCCTCTTCCGGATTGTCCGCTCTGTGCTGTAGATTCAGTTAATTCTCCTGAGGGTTGTGTTTCAGCGGGTTATGATCACGGCGGCAGAAGGAAATCGGCTGAGAACTTCTCCTCAACGATGGTTGAGAGGTATTTAGTCACCGGAAGTACGGATATTTTAAAGAGGTCTCTTTCATCCGTAATTGCCGGAAATTCAGGTGCGGGTGCATTCACGTCGTCCGGGGACCCTGTCCGCGGCAGTATTATTCACAGAATTATGGCCGGAGATATGACTATTGAATCACCTGATATTCCGGCAGAGTTGAGGGGGGATTACAGGGAGATGTACCAAAAATTCATCTCATCGGAATTTATGCAGGATGTTTCGGATGATTATACCGAACTTCCGTTCTCTATGTTCTTTGAAGGTTATCCTTTCAGGGGGCATATTGACAGGTTAATCCGGAAGGGTGACGGCTGGTATGTCCTTGATTTCAAGACCGGAAATCCGTCTGAGAAATACAGCCATGATGTCCAGATGGTTTTATACAAAATGGCGGCGGAGAAGATAACAGGTGAGTCTGTCAGAACGTATCTCTACTATACGGAGAAAGGGGAGTTCAGGGAGATTATTCCCGATATTGAGGCTGTTTTAGCAGAGATCAGACTTGCATGTGAGGAGATCTCCGGAAAGAGGGGTGCCTGACTGTACTGCTGCCGGGCTTTCCCTGAACTGCTGAGGATAAGGCTGAGATTCCGGTATGGTCTGCGGATGAATGGTGAAATATTTTGTGTAGAATGGGTGATGCGGAGATGGTGATGGGATGGCAATGAAGATATTTGAGCTGGATTATAACCAGCCGTTTAACCTTGATGGTACTCTCTCGTGCGGGCAGGTATTCCGGTGGGAGAAGAGAAGTTCGGGCTGGTTTGGTGTTGCATGGGGTAAGGCTCTTCATGTCAGGCAGAATGGCCGGATTATTGAGTATTCCGGCTGCAATGAGAAGTTCCTCCGGGATTACTTTCAGCTTGATCTGAATCTTGACCGTGTTCTGGATTCTGTGAATAAAGATGAGCATATAGGGACGGCAATTTCTGAGAGTTACGGCTTAAGGCTTGTCTCGCAGAATCCCTGGGAGTGTCTGATTACATACTCCTGTGCCCAGAATGCAAATATTCCGTTTATAAGCCGGATGCTTGAGAACCTCTCTTTTGCTTATGGTGATCCGCTTCCCTCTGCTGAGGATTATATGGATAATTATTCTCCTGGTGCTGATGATAATTCTGAAAATTCTGCCGGAATATTAACGGATGATTCAGAGGGTGATGTCTGTCATGGTGCAGATAAAAGAATTGACAATTCCGGCAGGTTTTTTTCATATCCGTCTGCAAAAGCCCTTTCACTGAGCTGTGCGGCTGACGTCTCCGGATGCTCTACAGGATATCGTTCCGGCAATATCTGTGATACTGCCGGAAGGGTAACTGCAAATCCCGGATGGGCTGATGAGATTTCAGCTCTTGATTATGAGCTGGCGAGAGGAAAGATTATGGAGTTTAAGGGTGTGGGTCCAAAGGTTGCCGACTGCATTCTTCTCTTTGCTTTCCGGAAATTTGAGTCATTTCCGGTTGATGTCTGGATGAGGAGGATTATGTCTGAGTTTTATGATGTTGGTAATCCGAAAGCCTCACTTTCGGCATATGAATATGACAGGATAAGGAGGTTTGCGAAGGACTATTTCGGGGATTATGCCGGTTATGCCCAGGAGTATCTGTTTGCTAACCGTGGGTGATGCCAGCTATCTCTGATTCGGTGTAGAGCTTCAGATTGGGTTTGTGATGACTGATAATGCAGATAAAAAGAAATCCCTGAAAGATTTCCGGAGAATTCCGGGAGTGGGCCCTTCCATTGCTGAGGACCTCTATGGTCTGGGCTACAGGAGCGTCAGCGATCTTGCAGGCGAAATTCCGGAAGAGATGTACGAAAGATTCTGCATGATGCAGGGGCAGAGAATAGACCGTTGTCTGCTCTATGTCTTCAGATGTGCCGTATATTTTGCCGGAAATATGGAATCTGATTATGACCCGGAACTTCTGAAGTGGTGGTCATGGAAGGACTGAATGGACAAATCTGTCTGAAAGCAATCAGGGACGAAAGAGTGGTTGCCTGATGAGGGGCAGGATATATAACTTTACCCGGCATTTCAACAGTTCAGGTGCTGTGTTTAATATCCAGGAGGACAGAGATACGATCCGGTCAGAAATGGAGGCAAAAATATGACTGAAGATCTCAATACTCACATGAAATTCATGCAGGAAGCGATTGCCGAGGCGAAAAAAGGACTTGATGAAGGCGGAATTCCAATAGGTTCTGTGCTTGTAAGAAACGGCGTAGTCCTCTCAAGGGGCCACAACAGAAGAATTCAGGATGATGACCCGCTCATGCACGCCGAGATAAACTGCATAAAAAATGCCGGAAGAATCGGGAGATATTCAAACACTGTGCTCTACTCAACCCTCATGCCCTGCTACCTCTGTGCCGGGGCAGTGGTGCAGTTCGGCATTCCGAAAGTCGTTGCCGGAGAATCGCATAATTTTGCCGGGGCAAAGGAGTTTTTGGAGGAGAAAGGTGTAAAGGTCATCAATCTCAACCTGAAAGAGCTGAAGGATATGATGGAAGAATACATCGACACCCACACTGACATCTGGTATGAGGACATCGGCTCCCTCTGAAAATATTAATATCTGATAATGTACACTGTCCGGAGATAATTATATTTGAGCCGGGGCATATCTACAATATTATCGGTCAGGAATATATCCGGCCTGCTGATTATATCAAATCCAAAAATTCTTTCTTTGAAATCTCAGCGCTGTTAAGAATCGAAATTAATGTACCTCTGTCTATTTCATTGTGTAAAGGTAACGTGATTTTTATTGGCTTCTGCGGCGTAACTTTAAACAGACGCACATGGCTTCCCTTCTGCCTTTTTTACTGCAAAACCATCTTTAACCAGTATTTTTATAAGCTCTTTTCCTGACATGACAGGTAAACCCGTCATACAATTACCTCTACTACCCTGGCATTTTCTGAGAGAATGTAATCTTCCTCATCAGGCTCAAGGTATAACTCTATTGCTTCCCTGATGTTTTCCAGAGCTTCTTCTTCTGTTTTACCCTGTGATATGCAGCCCGGAAGAGAGGGTACTTCTGCAACAAACCACCCATCCATTCCCGGCTTAATTATTACCTGTAACTGCATGTTTTTGTGTATGTCATAATATGAATTAAATATTCACATGGTCTTTATTCAGTGAAGCCTTTGGTAAACGTGGGTTAAGTGCACAATATTTCCGTTTATGGATTCTCCATAACATTTTCCCTGGAGATCCGGGTTTGGCCTGATACAGGTGATTGTGGAAGATATTTTGAGTTTTGGGGAATAGCAGAAAATATTTCCGGGCTGTAAAATCAGTTGTCCTCTGCAATTATCTCTGCCATAAGACTGACAAAATCACAGAGAGAATCTATATTTTCCGAGATAATCCCAAGATCTGCTTCATCAAATGTTGCATACTGGTGTGCAAGCTGATTTCTGTAAAATACAAAGCTGCTCATCTTTCCTTTAAGATCTTCAGAGATCAGGCCGGCATTGCTGAGGACATTGAAAATATCGCGGTATGAGCGTGGAATTTCAAGTTTCTTTATGCTGATTATCTCTTCACCAAGTTCAAATGAAAGATTCATCAGAGTAAAGAGAATCATGGAAACTGAGTGATATCTAAGTACTTCATCTCTTTTTGGGATCCCCCCCTCTCCGGTAATCTCCTCATATTCCCTGTAATATTTTTTTATATTTGATAGTATAGTGAAAGTTCTGTCGTACTCAGTTCCCATGAAAAATCTCTCCCTGATTTTTTTATCTGTCTGACAATTGTTATATGGTGCTATGAATTCTTTATTATGTCTTTTCAATTCCGGTTTTCATTTGTTTTTCATTTATCTCAACAGCAGTTTTTCGGTCTCCGAATTTCAGAACGGACTTTCTGGTGGGACCGCTGTAGTTATTAATTATTTCCGGCTAATTATTTCAGGCTGAATGAACTGATAAACCTCTTATTAACTCTCCTTCGCATTGGTTCAGAATCAAAGTACTCAAGCAGGTTAGCTCTTGTAATATCCCGGAGATACCGGCTGTCCCTTGAGAAGAGAAGTATTCCGTCGTATATTATTCCCATTTTGACAGTAATTGGCATAAGGCTGAATATCTCAACATCCAGAACCTTTGAGGAGTATGACCCGGCTGTCTCTATCTCATTTCTCTCAGCCGGTTCTCTGAGGAGAACTGCAATATCAATATCGGAGTATGGCTTTGAACAGCATTTTGCATGTGAGCCGAAGAGATATACTGCCATGACAAAAGGATATGCCATCAGCTCCTCACATACTGATTTCACAAGTTCCTTCTCGTCATCAGTCAGATCAGACTCATTCAGTTTTTCCGGAGAATACATATCCTGATTTACAATATACTGTTGATTTCACTTATTATTTCTCCTCCTTTAATTACTCAGGATGCAAAAAAGTCACTCATGAGCAACGGCTCACAGACGATAGATGATAAATATAAGTTTTTCATAGGAGAATTAAAAAAACCCTGAATCAATAAAAATCCTTAACCACTTAAAAGCACCAATAATAATGAAATGATCAGGGTCGGTCTGCTTGGATGCGGCAATGTGGCTGAAGTTATTGCAAAGGATAGTGCAGGATTTGAGATTTCTGCCCTATATGATGTGGATTTCCGGCACTCAAAACACCTGTCAGAATTAACAGGTGCACCTGCTTTTGAGAACTTTGAGGAGTTCATCTCATCGGAATTTGACATAGTGGTAGAAGCTGCATCAGTAAGTGCAGTTCTCACCCATGCAGAGGATGTCCTGAAATCCGGAAAAGACATCGTAATTCTATCCGTTGGTGCATTTGCCGACCCGGAATTTGCTGCAGCAATAAAAGATACTGCAAAAAAATCAAAAAGGACAGTCAGAATCCCTAGCGGGGCAATAATGGGCCTTGACAATCTGAAGATTGGACAGATCTCAGAACTGAAGAGGCTTTTATTAAAGACTACCAAAAACCCGAGATCCTTAGGCATAGAAACGGATGAGAAGATTCTTCTCTTCTCTGGCAGGGCGGATGAGTGCATAAAGCAGTACCCCAAAAACATTAATGTTGCAGTAGCGCTCGAAATAGCATCCGGACACGAAGTTGACGTTGAGCTGTGGGCAGACCCGGAAGCTGACCGCAACACACATGAAATATTTGCAGAAGGGGAATTCGGGGAGTTTTACCTGAGAATCAGAAACAACCCGTGCCCCGATAACCCTGCAACAAGTTACCTCGCTGCACTTTCAATAATAACCCTGCTCAAAAACCTCGAAGAACCAATAAAGATTGGGACCTGAGAACTCCGGAAGGATAAACCCCGGATAATTATATATGCTGTGCTCTGCCAGCATATAATTAGTATAACAGATTTCGGGGGAGATATAACTAAACTCCCTCTTAATATCAGATTTGTCCGGTCACGAAAATCCTAAAAACCCGAAAAATTCAAAAAAATCTGGAATGAGCCTGCTATGACAGTACAGGAAGAGATAATAAAACTAAAAAAAGAGAAAAATGCGATAATCCTTGCCCATAACTATGAACCCCCTGAAATCCAGGACATTGCCGATTTTACGGGCGACAGCCTTGAACTTGCTCTCCGGGCGACTGATGTAACTGAGGATATCATCATATTCTGCGGTGTCTTATTCATGGCAGAGACCGCAAAGATCTTAAATCCTAAGAAAAAGGTCATCCTGCCGGCAGAAGATGCCGGCTGCCTGCTTGCTGATCAGTTAAGTGCAGAGATGATAAAATCGGCCAGAGAGGAGTACCCTGATGCAGAGGTCGTATTGTATGTAAACTCTACTGCCGAATCAAAAGCTTACGCAGACATAGTCTGCACCTCAGCAAACGCCATTGATGTCGTAAAATCTCTCAAAAGCGACACTATACTCTTTGGACCTGATTCAAACCTTGCATCCTATGTTCAGGGGAATCTCCCGGACAAGAGGATAATTCCGCTGCCAAAAGGCGGAAACTGCCCTGTGCATGAGGTATTTACTCCCGATGATGCCATATCCTCAAAAGATAGGGGGTATACAGTAATATGCCACCCTGAATGCCCGGCAGAGGTGCGTGAACACTGTGATATTATAGCGTCCACCGGAGGCATGATGAGAAATGCAGAACTCTCGGATAGATGGGCTGTAATGACCGAAAAAGACATGGTTTACAGACTCAGAACAGAATATCCCGGTAAGGAATTCCTCGCATTTGAAAAAGCGGTCTGCAAAGACATGAAGAAGATCTCTTTAAATGCCGTTTTAAACTCCCTTAAGAGCGAAACTCCGGAGATAAACCTCTCCAGAGGTGTTATGAAGAGAGCTGAATCATCGATCAGACGGATGATAGAACTGAGCAGGAATAAATAATGACAATTATCCGGAAACTCCTTGAATATCTCGATGAGGATATGCCTTTTGGCGATGTCACATCTGCGGTCATAATTCCGGATGTCAGCGCCGAAGCAGAGATCATCTCAAAGGCAGAAGGTATAATTGCCGGTCTTGAGGAGTCATCGCTCCTGTTTGGTCATCTCGGCCTGACTGTCCGTTTCCTTAAGCAAGACGGCGATCCGGTAAAACCCGGTGATCTGGTGATGACAGTATCCGGCAGTGCAGGAAATATCCTGACCGCCGAGAGGACCTGCTTAAATATCATCAGCCGTATGAGTGCCATTGCAACGAAAACAGACAGAATCGCATCATTCGTCCGATCAGCAAACCCAAATGTAAGAATCGCCGCTACCAGAAAGACAGCCCCCGGCCTGAGATATTTCGATAAAAAAGCGGTTGTGACCGGCGGTGGAGATCCTCACCGTGACTCCCTCTCTGACGGATTTTTAATAAAAGATAATCATCTTGCTCTCTGCCCGCTTAAAGAGGCAATACTAAAAGCAAAGAAGTATTCTGCGTATAAAAAGATCGAAGTTGAGGTAGAAAAGCCGGACAATGTCCTCATCGCCGCAGAGACGGGTGCCGATATCCTACTCCTTGACAATATGACTCCTGAAGATGTCATCCTCTCATCAGAGATGTTAAATGATGCCGGACTCAGAAAAAATGTTATTCTTGAGGTTTCAGGCGGCATTAATCCCGAAAATATTGAATCCTATGCTGTATGCGATATAGATATAATAAGCATCGGGGCACTGACACACACTGTTGAATGCTTCGATGTATCCTTAAATATCAGGGGCGGGCAAAAATCCGCCTGAAAAAAGTATTATATTTTTCCGGTTATTAAATGGCCGGTATTATGTCTCTAATCCGGATAATTTCACTTTAATTTCTGGTTTAATCTATAATCCGGAGTGTTCCTGTCGTTCGGGTTTTACTGGGTTCTGGTTTTAATTATCATTTATTCTGGATTTTAAGAGATATGGCGGTTATGATCTTCTTTTTTCCCTGTCTTTCATGTTCTGTTGCCGGCACCTCCTTATTTACAGACTTTTCCCTTTAAATCCGGTTATTTTTCACTGCCGGAAGATTCCCTCTGGGGGCTAACCGGATTATCTCCGGCAGAACGGATCATTTTATTGCAGGTGCTGTTCTGTTTTTACTCCTTCTTCACTGAGAGTATTTTTCAATATCCCTCCAATATCAATCCATATCACAAGATCCTTCTTATCTGAATCCTGCTCATTGCTGATTTTAATTATGCCCTTTATATATGCCTCTTTTGAGAAAGAGGTGTCCATCTTGTCAACATCTTCATCTGATATCTGAAGGACACTTTTTACATCATCTACAATCATTCCGATTTTAGAACCTCCGACAGCGTCGGCGACAAGGACAATTATCTTTTTTGATTCTGAATCTCCACCCTCCGGGAGTTCCATAAGCCTGTTAAGATTGAGAATATTTGTTATTTCACCACGTAGATTGATAATTCCGGCAATATGTGGTGGTGCTTTTGGTACCGGAGTTATCGGCATCATCTCTACGATTTCCTGTGCCAGCTGTATATCGAGGGCATACCTCGTCCCTGCGATCTCAAACTGCACAACATCAACTGCTGTCATAATATCTTCTCCCTGTCAGTCTTTTCAGGTTCTGAACCTGCCCATCTCTCTCTCAAGATCTCTTGACAGTTCATTTACCTCATGGATTGCACTGCTGATCTCCTCAACCGAAGCACTGGCTTCCTCTGCAAGGGCTGCAAGCTCTTCCGCCTCTCTCTGCACGTCCTTGGTCATGTGGGTGCCCCTGTCGGCAGAAGTTACCACATTATTTGCAATATTGGCCTGATCCTCAATCGCCTTTGTAATCTCGCCGATATCTCCGGATACCCGTCCTGCATTCACAATAATTGTATTGAGCGCTTCAAGTGCTTTTGTAACGCTTGAGACACCGTCCACAATCTCATTGTTGGCCGATTTTATCGAACTTGCAGTTTTTTCACTGCTCTGCCCTATTGAGGATACCACCTTGTCTATCGAACTGGTTGCCTCCCTTGCCTCAGCAGCAAGGTTTTTGACCTCCCCTGCGACTACAGCGAACCCACGGCCATGCTCTCCTGCCCTTGCCGCCTCAATTGCTGCATTCAGTGCAAGAAGATTTATCTGTCCGGTAATGTCGTTAATCAGCTTTACGACATTGTTGATCTCCTTTATCTGTTCGGTAAGGGAATTGATCTCGGTGACACTCTGGTTTGCGATAACCTCAACATTGTTCATCTTGGAATTGGCATCATTGCCGAGCTTCTGAGCCTCCTTTCCTATCTCTACGACGTGATTTGCAGCGGTGAATACCTCCTGTGATGTTCCGGCAATCTCCTCATTTGATGCCGACAGGTCAGCAATCTGCCTGTTAATATCCTCTATCTGTTCAAGAAGTGATTTTGTCAGTTCCGCCGTCTTCTGGCTTGTTGTTGCAACTCCCTCTGCTGCCTTTGCTACCTCATCAGTACCCTTGCTGACCTCATTGGAGTTCATAGCAACCTTCTGTGCAATTCCGGTTGAGGAGTTGATGGCTTCAGATACTGAAATGCCTATATTATTGACTGCTTCCTTAAATACTCTGAATTCACCCTCCATCCTGAGCTTATCATTGACCCTGACACCAAAATTCCCGTCTGCAAGTTCTCCTGAAACCCTTATTGCCTCGGTAACCGGAATTTCCACAGCATCAAGCATCTTGTTTATGCCGTCTATCACTTCTTTGTATGCACCCTCATATGCACCGGCATCAGCACGTTCATCAATTCTGCCCATTACGGCGTTGTCGCTCAGACGGACAACATCCTCAATCATATCATTGATATTCTCCATCATTCTGACTAAGGAAGGGAGCAGTTCATCCTTCTCGCTCCTGCGTCCGATCTTTTTCAGTTCGTCAAGCCTTGAGAGGTCCCCTCTTGAGGTCCTTGCCGCGATATCCTGCACATTTAACAGCCTCATCTTTACAAGGCTGACCTCTTCGGTAATGTTTGAGTATATGCCCTCGTATTTTCCGGAAATGTCAACAGTATAGTCATTGACTGACATCTTCTTTAAGACATTTTCAACCTCAGTGATTGCCTGAAGTCCGTCTATGGAGCTGTTGATGTTCTTTCTGAGGATGTCAAATTCACCCCTGAACTGCTCGTCAATCCGGTCTGGTATTTCACCTCTGGCAATCATTTTAATTCTGTCATTGACTATTACAAGCGGTTCCCTTATTCCGGATGATATTTCATTGAGTTTTTCTATAAGTTCTCTGTACACCCCGTTATGGTCTGAAACTTCAGCTTTGTGCTTAAGTTCTCCGTTTGTAAGTGCCACTCCAATGTTTTCCGCCTCTTTTACTACGGCCATGACACTGTCCCTGACTCTGGCAATGCTTCTGTTTATATCCTCAATCTCTTTTTTTATCTCACCTGTGTACTCATCTGCCTCCCCGGCAGCGAGGCTGAGGTCAGGGTCACCAAGAGAGATCTTTTCAAGGTTTTTGCCTATTTTTTCAATCTCTCTGCCAAGGTATTCAGTGATGCTCTCGGCCTCTGACACATCGACAATTGAGGTGTTGATATGGGTTACGGCGCCCGATTCATCAGTAATTGGTGTACTGAATATTCTGACTGAGTACTGCCTGCCCCTGAAATCAGCTTTAAAAAGCCCTTCAACCTTCTCCTTTCTCTCAAGTGCATCAGGTGTTCCGAAACCTTCAGTTTTATCAATATTAAATTCCTTCCTGAATCCTCTGATGTCAAGTCCTGTAAGCTCAGACTTTGATCTGCCTGAAAAGACTATCATCTCATCATTGGCATCAGTTATCTTCAGTTTTTTATCAAAGAGGACCATAGGTACAGGGGTCTTCATGACTGCTGTATAGAGAAAGTCTGCTTTTCCTTCAGTCTCCGCTAATTTATCCGCCAGTTTTTTAACCGAATCTGCAAGACCGCAGGCCTCAGGAGGTAGTTCCTGTAGTCCGGAATCCGGAATACCTTTTCCGGCCAGAATTCCATTTATTATCTCTTCAAATTTGTCGTAATCCATAATTTTTCACTCCTTATTGTCTCTGCTGTCCGGCTGCAACTGATGTGCGCCTTTTGCAGGGATTGTTACGGTATTGTAGTGGCTGAATGCCATATATATATTTGCTTATTGGCCAGATGTGGCTTTATTTTTGAAAATATTGTCTTATTGTGGCTATTGCTGTGCATTAATATCTGTCATATCTGTATTCTGTTAAAACAATGCAGAATGGTAATGTTTAATATATATAATTATCTTGTGAATTTTGAATTTTGACAAATTTCTGCCGTAAGTTTTCCCGTTTTAGTTGATGTGGTAAATGTCAGAAAAAAAGCTGAAAAAATGTATATTTATATTTTTGCTTCAGAGGTATGACCAGATGAAATGAATCAGTGACCCGACAATGAGGCCGAGAGTAAGTGTATATGCTGAGACCAGAGCGGCGATCTTAACTCCCATCTCACGGTATAACACTGCAATTGTGGATATACAAGGTACAAAGAGGACGCTTACCACAGCGAATACATATAGCTGTATTCCTGTCATTACACTGCCTAAATCGGCAGTCCCGGCAAGAATCGCAAGCGTCTCAAAGGCCATCTCTTTTCTGAGTATCCCAAAGAGCAGCGATGTCGAAGCGTAATCCGGCAGTCCAAGCGCTGCATCCATTGCCGGTGCAAATACATCCTGGAATGCCTGAATTATCCCGCCGTACTGCAACAGTCCAAGCACTATACTGCTTACAAGCAGAATCGGCATTGCTATGAATATAAACTCCTTCATATGCAGCCATGCCCTTGAGAGTGTCTGCTTAGCTTTCGGCATTCTTAGAGGAGCCATCTCAAGTATCATCCCGTACTGCTCTCCGGGTGTGAACTTTGTAAGTACAATTCCTGTGAGCGCAATGAGAGCAAAGACTATCAGATATACTGATAACGCAGCCGGAACTCCGACAAATACAGCAACAATTCCGGCGATGATGACTGTCCTTGCCGAACAGGGCACCATTGTAATCAGAAACGATGCGATGACCCTCTCCCTCTTTGAGAGATGGCGTATGCTCATCACTGCCGGAACATTGCATCCGAATCCGAGGACCATCGGGATCAGTGCCTGCCCGTGCATCCCGATTCTGTGCATCGCCCGGTCGGCAAGAAAAGCCGCCCTTGTCATATAGCCTGAATCCTCAAGGATTGAAATTAATATATAAAAAACAAATACAAATGGAAATGCTATTCCAAGACCTGCCTGGAGGGCAATTACAAACGAGAAGCTGACCTGCTCGGTGAGCGGGTCAAGGCCCATAGCCAACAGAGGTTCTACGGCATACTGTTCAAATAAAGATACTATCATCTCTTCAAGAAAAGATCCGACAAAGAACACAATCATAAGTGTTGAAAGCAGTATCAGGGCGAGTATGGGTATTCCCGGAAAATACCTTGTCAGATATTTTTCGAACCGGAATTCTTTCTTCTCCCCTTTTTCACTTGTGACCTCTTCTGATATCTTCGCTGCTTCATTATGTCTGTTTGTGGCCATTATCTGGTACACAGACATCCTGTGCTCCTCTTCAATCTCGGCCGATATCGTCTCGGCGGTATCTGTCAGTTCAGGATTCTGCATTATCCCTTCAAGTGTGAGAATGGCCTCAAGCCTTGAACATTCAGATAATTTTACAAGGCTTCGTATTCCGGCTTCAACATGCCTGTCATAGGGCACCCTTGCTTTTATCTTTGATGCCGTCTGAAGGGCAGCAGGAATTATACTGCCTATATTCTTTCCTTCGGTTGCCGTGGTTGCGATAATTTCGCACCCTAAGATGTCGGAGAGTTCTGCAAAATTAATGTGAATATTCTGCTTTTCTGCTTCATCTATCATATTGAGGACGACGACAGTCGGAATTTCGTATTCCGCGATCTGGAGCAGAAGATAGAGGTTTCTCTCAAGGTGGGTTGCGTCAAGAACCGCTATGAGGGCATCAACATGTTCATTTCTGAGGTATTTTCTGACCTCCTCCTCCTCTTCAGATTTTCCGTCAAGTGAGTATATACCCGGAAAATCAATTATCTCAAATTTTTCCTTCTTATAGCATACATTTCCCGAACAGAGGTCCACTGTTGTCCCCGGAAAATTTGAGATCTCAACCCCGATTCCGGTCAGCTGATTAAATATAAGGGATTTTCCGACGTTTGGGTTTCCAATAAGTGCAAACTTCATCTATTCTTCCTTTTTCTCAACAAAGACTGTATTTGCAATCTCCGGGCTTATGGCAACTTCACTTCCCTTTACTTTTATGAGGAGTGCTCTCCTGTCAAGCTTTCTGACAATCTCTATTGTCTCACCCGGAACTATACCCAAATCGTTCAGCCTGAAGCCTCTCCCGGGCCTGCCTCCGACACCAACGACCTTCAGTTTCTCCCCTTCACCAAATAATGTCAGCCTCTCGGCTGTGGTCTCAATACATGGTCTCTGTCCCTGCCTCCATCCGTGGCATCTCCCCGGCCTGATCAGATATTCATTCAGTTTTTTTATTGTGTCATCAGATGCAGAGTGCTCAATCTCGCATGCCTCCCTGGAGGCTGTTTCCGGATCCATTCCAAGCATTTCGGTGAAGAAGCATTCCAGAACTTTATGTTTCTTTGCGATGCAGCGTCCTTTTTTTAATCCTTCTTCTGAGAGCCTGATCTTCCCGTCCGGAAGAATATTCAGGTAGCCTTCTGACTCAAGGGCAGTAAGATCATTTTCGGTTTCAGATATGCTCCGCCCCATATGCTCTGCAAGAATCTCTTTATTATTGATATTTTGTGAGATCTCCGGCTCTCCGGATAATATCTCAAGGTAGTCTTCACATAATTTTTGATCCATTCAAAACCCTCTTAGTTTTATCTCCGATTTTAGAAATTGTTTTTGCAGGTCTGGCATTGTTCAAAAAAACCTGAAATAAGTATTTTCCGGGATTTTTATGCTATTAATGTACATTATCTACCGGCTGAATATCTCTTCTCTTCACTCTTCTCTTCACTCTTCTCTTCACTCTTCTCTTCACTCTTCTCTTCACTCTTCTCTTCACTCTTCTCTTCACTCTTCTCTTCACTCTTCCGGCAGTATTTCCGGTAGTGCTGCCGTTTCGCGGTGGTATTGCCTCTTCTTCCGGAAAAGATTTTTATCTGCCGTTTTTTTCCCTGACAAAATCGAGAGATACTGAATTTACACAATGACGTATATTTTTCTCTGTAAAACCCTCTCCCTTAAAGATGTGGCCGAGGTGTGCCCCGCATCGTCTGCATACAATTTCAGTGCGGACGCCATCCTTATCCGGTATCTCTCTGACAGAGTCGGCTATCCGGTCATCAAATGACGGCCATCCGCATCCGGATGAAAATTTTGAACCGGAATTATATAGTTTTGCTCCGCACCTCCTGCACGTATAGATTCCCTCTTCAGAATGGTTGTTGTATATTCCGGAAAATGGCCTTTCTGTTCCTTTGTGTATTATTACTCTCTTTTCTTCGGGAGTCAGTTCCCTGTATTTTTTCTGTTCCGCGGTTTTATTGTTGAACTGAATGTCCTTATTTTTGTCTGATTCTCTCTCATCCGCATCTTCATTTTTTTCAGAATATTCTGCCATAATACTGCCTTCTTCTCCTTTCATCTGACAATAATGTCATTGTGTCTCTCCGGCTTGATTATGTTTCCGGCTAAAAAAATTATTTTCTGAAAAAAAGAGTGCCTTTTTAGGATTATTTATGGAAATTATATTTCAGTCTTCTCTTCGCCTTCTTAGCGTTATAATTATGCAGACTGCCATGAATGCTGCAAATGCCGGTAAAAATCCGAATCCGGGAGTGATGGCTGTTGGAATTACGGATGGTGTATCTGATGTCTGTGAACTTTCTGGCGCAAGTCCAATTGTGAGCGGTTCTGTCTCTCCGGCAGTGGCAGTGATCTTTGATATTGCGTCCTGGTAGCCTGAAAGTCTTAGTGTTACGGTATGCTGACCTGGATTTACGGCTGTAACTGTGGACGGTGTGACTAGTCCGGTGTAGATGTTGTCAAGGTATATCATCGCACCCGGCGGAGTGGATGTTACCTGTAATGACCCTGTATTCTGAGATGACGGACTCTCTCCCATCACCGCGTTTATTATGACAGGTTCTCCGCCCCGGACAATATTGACATTTGTTATGTAATTCGGGTAGTCATCAAGAGTCAGGCTTAATGTATGCGGTCCTGCTGCTACATCTCCTATAGGAAATGGCTGTCCTGCCATTGTCTCCCCTTTGTATATCCCGTCAAGGTGAATCTTTGCCCCTGCGGGGTCTGAGGTCACAAGAATTTCCTGTGACTGGTCGATTGATTCAAGCGTGGCATGGACTGATACCTGCCCTCCGTCATAGACATTTACTGACTGTTTCCAGTTGTAATATCCGTTTTTTGTAACCGAAATTTCAACCGTTTCGGTTGAAAGTCCGGTTATGACATAGGGCGTCCTCCCGACAATCTGCCCGTTCAGCGATACAAAGGCATCTGTTGGATTGGATGTTACAGAAATCGATCCCGGTGACTGGAGTGTAAGATATACATTCTGTATTGTTCCGGCAGTGACATAGACATCGGTCTCTGCATTCTGGTACCCGTTGTATTCGGCCTCAACTCTGCACGAACCTGCCCTAAGTCCTGAAATGGTCAGTGGCGAGAGTCCCTGGTAGATGTCATTGATGTGAACCCTTGCCCCTGTCGGGTTTGTGGAGATATAAAGGGATCCGTATTCCGACTGTGTGGGTGAAGCCATAGGGTTTAGGGTGATATATACGTCACTTGTCTCTCCTGCCGGCGGTGTCGCCGGAAGTGATGTTGATGCCGTATAATAGCCTGATTTCTGCACGGTTATTGTACTGTACGGTGTGCCTGTTGTATATACTCCGACTGACAGCACACCTGAGTTTATCTGACCTTTGTATGTACCGTCAAAATATACATCGGCACCGTCCACATTGCAGTGAATGCTGTACCACCCGACACCTTCGCCTGTTGCTGCTGCGGCATGTACTGTTATCAGGAGTAACAGAGTTAATGCAGCCGCCAGTAACTGTTTATTGTATCTCATGTATCAGATATTGGAAGAATTGGTTAATCTATCTTTGGAAGGATTATCGTTCTCATTTGTCTGACTTCCGGCATGCCGGAAAACCTTCAGTATTTCATTATTTCTGCTCTTACAACAAATCCTTTGTATACTGCCGTCAAATACTTTTTATCAAAACAGGCAGGCTCTGATGCTGGCAGACTGCCTGGATATTAAACCGGGTGATTTTAACGAGAATTCCTGAACTTGGAAGCGGTGAAGAGATTATTCTTGAGATGGCCTCAATTGGGGTTAAATCGATTGAATTCAGACTTTTCCTTACAAACAACCGAATAATTCTTGCGGAAGACAGGACTAAGATGAGTGCACCTGTTGAAGTTCCTCTTCAGGTGCTGAAGTATGTCAGTGCGGGCCGGAATTTATCCGATGAACCGACACTTTCACTCTCCCTTTCTGCACCTGATGGTTCACAGAAGAAGATGGTCCTGGTTTTTATTCAGGATTTTTCCGGTACAAGGGATGCAGAGTGCAGTTATCTTCAGCGTGAGATCGAGTCACTGATCTCAGTTGACAAGTCTTCAAATCAGTTCGCAGGGAAGGGTTACGTTCCGCGTTCCGGTGGGAGAGCAGAGCCTAATGTTAACAGCCGGACATCTCCGGCAGGTGTATCTTCTGCAAAGATCTCTCTTTGTGCGCCTAATGTCGTTGTCAAGTCCAGGGAATATACTCTGAGGCTTGAGGATAAGGTATTCCTGCTTGTTGATGAGAACAAACCCAATAAACCAAGTCAGATTCCTCTTGATGCGGTCCGGAGTGTTGAGGGGCTGACAGGTGAAAGCGGTGAGCCTGAGTTAATCTTCATGGTTGAAGCCGGAAACGGCAGTATGAGAAGGATGGTTCTCTCTTTTTCCGGGTGGTATGAGGGAGGGCGTTTTGCGGAGCGTGATGCCTGGGTATCGGTAATTCAGGATTATATTGCAACAGGTGAGTTTGGAAATCCTGTGCTTGCCGGATTTCTGGCTGACGGGAGTTTCCCGTCAGGTTCTCCGGGCGCGGGCAGTAGCAGTGGCGGTCATTCACAGGAAGTTTTGGACAGTTCACTCTCAGGATTTGATGCAAAACCGCCTGTATCTTCAGCCTGTCCTTCATGCGGCGGAGTTATTCCTCCGGGGGGAAAGTTCTGCAGTTTCTGCGGCAGGGAGTTTTCCGGTGACATTCCGGCGCCTTTTCCGGGTTCCGGGGCTTCTGTGGATGACGGAATTCCGGGCGGCTCCGGAATTTACGATGCTGAGGGCGGAGAATTTATGGATGATGCACCGCAGAAGTCCGGCACCGGCAGGATGGGAAAACGCCCACTGTCCAAAACCACGAAGAAGAGAGTTAAGAGGAGGAGAACTCCCCGGAAAGGTGTTTTCTCCGGCAGTGAAAAGCGTCCCGCAATGGCAGACAATACCATTCCGGGAAGGATTGTCAGTTTTCTGACAAACCCTTCCGGTGGATTCCAGATGACTAAGGGGCAGGATCCTGTCGATGCAGTGCCGTACTTTGCCCTTGTTATAGTGGTGTTTTCATTTGTGAATTCATTTTATCTCTTTCTTATTGGCGGTGGTGCCAGTGCGGCTGAGTATCCGGTGTTCTCATCATTCGGAGATTTGTGGGGCATGGTCACCGGTATGCTTGAGATGGTGGTTATTCTTGTGCTAATTACCATTCTTGCCGGAATTTTCCTAAGGATAGGGCTTATTATTGCCGGATTTAAAGGCAGCAATGAGGATGAGATAAGAATTGCGATGTACTCGGCAACGCCTTTCATCGCCGGAGGTATTATCCCGTTCTTTGGTCTGATTATCGCACCTCTCTGGTCCGCGTACCTGCTTATGACCGGAGCAAGGGAGACTCACGGTACAACAACCGGTCAGGCACTGATAGCGGCAGGGTTCTGCATTGTTATGACAGTTCTGCTCTTTGGGTTTTTTGTCTCAGCCGGAGATTCGGGTTTTTCAATATTTGGAGGTGTATGAGGTATGAAGATGAATGCTGTTATTTTAATCATATCTGCGGGCCTGCTTCTGATAGTCTGTCCCGTGTCTGCTGCAACAGCAGACTGGACTTCTTCTCAGGGTGAGAATTCAGAATATCTGACTGTCAGTTTTACAGGCAGTATTTCCGGTGCAAACGCTTCCACAGCTTCCCAGTGGGTATGGAATTTCGGTGACGGGACCACAGGGACAGGACAGACAACCACACATACATATGGCACTCCGGCGTCTGATGATGATCTGATATGGACCGTAAACCTTACAGTCACGACCGATGCTATAGACGGTTCTGAAGTAATTCGGGTGGCAGACAGGGATATTACACTGACCGAACCCTCTCTTCACGCCAGTTATACTGTATCCCCATCATCTTCAGGCGATGCTCCGCTGACTGCGACTTTTACAGATGCAACTTTCGGCAGGCACCGCATTATATCCTGGGATTTTAGGGACGGAAGTTTAACAACGACCCAGAATCCTGTAACACACACATTTGAGACTCCCGGACAGTATTATGTTAAACTTACTGTTAACAGAGATAGTTCTCAGGACTCCTGGGAGAAAAAAATTGAAGTTTTGAACCCAACTCCTGTGCCCCTCTTTCACACAAATGTATCATCCGGAAAATATCCTCTCACTGTTCAGTTTACAGATGACTCCGGGATCTCTTATGGGAATATTACCGGATGGTCATGGGACTTTGGTGACGGATGCACCTCATCTGAACAAAATCCGGTTCACACATACAATGACGTCGGTAATTATGACGTTAAATTAACGGTTACGAGTAATGCGGGCAAATATGACACTTTGACCCGCACAGACTGTATCAATACAGAATCAGGTTTTTCTGTATCATTTTATGCCGATAATACTACTGGCCGGGCACCGTTTACTGTGAAATTTACATCCACTTCGACCGGAAATATAGACAGTTATTTCTGGAAGTTTGAATGTGAAGATGTTCATTCTGATTTTTCCACCAAAGCCAATCCCGAGTACACATTCAGGCATGCCGGGGAATATACGGTTACACTTAAGGTGACTGTATCTGAAAACGGAACCACATTCTCGGATAATGCAACAAAAAAAGATTATATTACAGTGACTGAAGCACCAGTGACGGCGACTGCAACACCGACTGCCGCACAGACTACAGCAACTCCAACACCTACAGCAGCACCTGCGGAAGCGAAGAGTGCATTAAATGAGAGTGATATGGCATTTGCTGCCGGAAATTCAGGCGGAACAAAGATATTCGGACTTCCCGGAACTGAATTTTTCAGGGGGAAGTTTGTCAGGTACCACGGTTTTTACCAGGATTACCTGCATTTTATCACATCCATCTTAGGGATGAGATAATTCCGTAATATCAGAATTAAAACCGGAATTAAAAAAAGAGTATCCCGGAATATCCGGGAACTGATATATTATTCTATCAGGCGGGGATTACTTCTTCTTTCCCTGATCTGCAACCGCCTTAGCAGCAGCCTCTATCTCATCCTGGTTGCCAAGGTAGTAATGCTTAATCGGCTTTAAATTTTCATCAAGCTCATAGACCAGCGGAATTCCGGTTGGGATATTAAGTTTCGGAATATCTCCGTCTGAGATATTGTCCAGATGCTTTACAAGTGCCCTCAGACTGTTGCCGTGTGCGGCAATAATTATCCTTTTTCCGGATTTGATTGCCGGAGCAATCTCATCTTCCCATACCGGCAGAAAGCGTGCGACAGTATCCTTCAGGCATTCTGTACCCGGTATATCCTCTGGTCTTAGCGCGGCATAGCGGCGGTCATGAACAGGATGTCTCTCATCGTCCAAAGAGAGTGCCGGAGGTGCTGTATTGTAATCCCTGCGCCAGATAAACACCTGCTCCTCACCGTATTTCTCTGCTGTTTCCGATTTGTTAAGTCCCTGAAGAGCACCGTAATGCTTCTCATTGAGCCTCCATGAGCGTGTGACCGGTATCCACATCAGGTCCATCTCATCAAGGGTTATCCAGAGTGTCCTTATGGCCCTCTTAAGAACTGAGGTGTATGCAGCATCAAACTCATAGCCCTCGTCCTTCAGCAGTTTCCCTGCCGCTCTGGCCTCAGTTATACCTTTTTCCGAGAGGTCAACATCTGTCCATCCGGTAAACTTATTCTCCTTATTCCAGATACTCTCCCCGTGCCTGAGTAATACTACCTTGTACATCTAAAAACTCCTAATAATGTATCCGGCTTAAAAAAAAAGTATCTTGTCATTTACAGACTTGCAGTAACTGTCACACTGCCGCCTGTTTCTGTTGTGCTTCCGGTTGCCTTAACCATAGAATCCTTAATAATTTCAACAACCATTTCTTTCCCCGGACCGCCATCAGCCTTTGTAAAGGTAGCGGTAATACTGCCTGACGGGCCTGTTATAGGGAATGACTGTGATCCGAATTGCTCCTCTAATCTCTGCATGTTTGAGCCTGAGCCGAATGTACCGTCCCATTCACCCGGATAATATACCCAGACCTCCCATCCTTTATCGTAATTGGCAGTTGTCTGCGAAGTGCCTGATGATGTGGTTCCTGATGAGGTGCCGGTATTTGTATTGTCTGCCGCCGCACCTGTTCCTCCGTTATTGACTTCCGCACCTCCGCCTGAACCGCCAAACATTCCGGATGTGAAGGCAAATGCAACAACACCTATGACAACAACTGCGATTATTGCCGGAATCAGAATCTTTGGCAGACCTCCGCCCATTCTTCCGCCCCCGCCGTAGTCATCATAAGGATCGCGCCCGCCCCTCTTATTCGCCTTCTTCTGCTCTTTTCTGTATCTTGCCTCCTCCTTCTGTCTCTCTTTTTCAGCTTTCTTCTCTTCTCTTAAAGCTGCTTTCTCATTCCGGTCAGGTTTCCTGCTGGTTCTCGTTCTCTGACTGCTCTGTTCATAATCATGATATCCCGGGTCATCAGCAAGGCTGTATCCGCCGCCTGAAGGAGTCGGAGGTGTACGGTAGTTGTCCTCCGGAAATCCGGTATGCCTCTGTGCTGGAGGAGGTGGCGGCGGTACGAAACCTCCCGCCTGTCTGCCCATATCGTCAGGGTACGCCGGACGTGAAGGCGGCACAGGTATATGCGCCGGTGCAGGCGCGGCGGCTCTGCCGGGAACCGGCACCACTTTTCCGCCACAGGACGGACAGAATGCAGAATCCACAGGTATATTTGAGCCGCAGAAACGGCAGAACTGTCCGGCTCCTCCGCTCTGTGTGTGGCTCTCCACCTGTACCGGATTTTCGTTCTGTTGCCGCAGTATCTGTGGGGCAGTCTTTTGCGTATTTACGTTTGCAAAGGGATCGCCGCCACCTGACATCGCCTGAACAGGAGGTGTGACTGCTGCCGCAGGTGCGGCTGTATCCTTCTCAACCAGTCGTCCGAGTTTTTCAATCCAGTCGTCCCTCTCTGCAAATCTGTAACCCTCTTTCTGTGTGAAATTAAGGATCATGTCGCCCTTATCCCCTTCAGGCTTCTGCACTGAGAATATGATTCTTGGAATTCCTTTTTCGTCAGCTGAAGGAGTATAGTCCTTTATAAATCCAAGGGGAAAGACAAGTTCCTTTCTTTCATATAGTTCGTCTCCTTTTTTTGCGAATATTATCCTTTTATCTGTCAGAAATGCATCAAAATCTACATTTTTTACCCTGACATCAGGCGAAGACTTTAATAATCCCTCTCCCTGTCGTAATTTTGGCTGGTACATACTAATGAATTTTAATTATGTCAGGAATATGTTTTAATTTAACCGGATGGTTCCGGTTATTTTATGCTGTTTTTCCTGTGATTGGCAGGAGTTTTATAACGGATACTCATCTTCCGGAATTCTGACTCTTTAATATGGGTGGATTTTACTGAATATTTCGTGGAGGTTTTCTTATCCGGTTCCCGGCGCGGGACAGTTCACAGATAATCTGGGTCCTGAAGTGCCGGGCAGAAATTGCATATTGAGTTTGGTATCTCTTCCTCCTTCTCCCTGATAGGGCAGTAATATTTCCCGGCCGTTTTCCTGACCACCGCTCCGCCCGGGAATGGTGTCCCAACCGGATGTCCGGGTTCTTCAAGTACAAACATGGCATATGCATTCAGGAGATAGTAAAAAAGGCTGAATGACGGATATCTGTCATCGGGTATGAATGACGGGAGATTTACATCTGATTTGAAGCACCCTTCTGGAATCATCATGCAGAAATTTCTGTATGTGTCAATGTCATGAACCGGTCCGCTGTACTTTGAGAAATCACCGTCACGGTACTTCGTGATAAGTTGATGATAGCGCCCGAAGAACCATTCTTCAGCATATGGCCTCAGTTTCTTCCTGTAGATTTCAGGCAGAATCTCAATATCGTACCTCACCCTTGCACCGATCATCTGGAGATCGTACATGCTGAACTTAAGCAGTTCTACTGCAAGGTATTCGGCAAGTGCCCCTCTCATTTCAATTGAAAGCATTTCAGATGATATTCTTTCTATATTCTCTTTTGTATCCATAATATCCGGTTTTAATTATATTCTCTCCTTCTCTGTTAACTTTTTTTGGCAATCAGTGTGATACAGGGTCTCATTCACTCCTGCCAGGTACTTATTTATTCTTTCCGGGTGACTGGAAAATCAGGTGGTTTTTATTCTCCGGTCATATGATGAAATATCAGGAGATCTCCTCAGGGCACGCTATCTCCTGCCCGGCGAGTCCGGATACTGTGATATGTGCAGGCGTGTGGCCGGATATATCGGGGCGTGTGATGAGGAGAAGAATGAATTTGAAGAGATAATGCTCTCTAAAAAATTCCTGCCAAACTCTCCGACTCTCATGAATGCAGGCTCTGGTAAAGGGCAGTTGTCAGCCTGCTTTGTCCTTCCGGTAGGGGACAGCATAAGGGAGATATTTGAAACCCTGAAAAATTCCGCTATTATTCATAAAAGCGGCGGCGGCACCGGTTTTAATTTCTCATCCATAAGACCGTCAGGTTCTCAGGCCGGATTTCCGGGCGGTAAAGCCTCAGGGCCTGTATCATTCATAAAGATTTTTGATTCTGCCACAGGTGTTATTAAACAGGGCGGGCGCAGAAGAGGTGCAAACATCGGTATTCTGGATGTTGACCATCCTGATATTATTCCGTTCATAAATTCCAAGAGGGCGGAAGGCCGTCTTAGAAATTTCAATATCTCCGTAATGGCCGATGACAGTTTCATGAGATCGCCGGATGATGGTATCCTTGAAATTATAGCCGGAAATATCATCAGAAACGGAGAACCGGGCATCCTCTTCCGGGATACAGTCAACCGGAAGAATAAAGTGCCCGGACTTGGCGTGATTGACGCGGTAAACCCCTGCGGTGAAGAGCCTCTTCTTCCGTTTGAGAGCTGCAACCTTGGCAGCCTCAACCTCTCCGAATTTGTATCGTCCGGAGAATTCCGGTATGACCTCTTAAAAAAATCTGTCAGGACTGCCGTTTGTTTTCTTGACAATGTCATTGATAAAAACCGTTATCCGTTAAAAGAGATTGAAGATGCAACCCTTAAGACGAGAAAGATCGGTCTTGGGGTTATGGGATTTCATGACATGCTGATAAAACTCGGCATTCCGTATGAGAGTCCCGGAGCACTCCAGGCGGCAGGGGGTATAATGTCGCTTATTGAATCTGAATCTGTCGGGGAGAGCAGAATTATTGCAGAAGAAAAAGGGGCATTTCCCGCAATTGGGGGGAGTATCTGGGAGTTTCCGGTGAGAAACGCAACGACAACGGCAATTGCGCCCACTGGTTCTATAAGCCTTATTGCCGGATGTTCGTCCGGAATTGAACCGTTATTCGGCCTGGCTTACCTGAGAAGGCATCTTGCCTCCCGTGAATATTTTATTGTTCATCCTCTCTTCTCAAAGGCTCTTGATTCCGGGTTTCTAAAGGATAAATCCGGAATTATATCTGAGGCTTACAGTAAAGGGTCTATTTCCGGGCTTGAAAGCCTCCCTGAAGATTTCAGGGCACTCTTTAAGGTGGCAGATGAGATCGGCTGGAAGGCACATATCGATATGCAGGCGGTTTTTCAGGACCATGTACATGCCGCAGTAAGCAAGACGGTCATGCTTCCTGAACACTCCGGCACTGACGATGTCATTGATGCAATCTATTACGGGTGGAGAAAAGGTCTGAAAGGTCTGACTTTCTACCGCAATAAGAGCAGAAGAGATGCTGTGATGACTACAGGGGATGGATGCGTGATTCTTCCGTGCCGCAGCGGATTTTGTGCCTAAAAAAGCTGATAAATTTAATTTTCAGGCAGATTTTCGGGCAGTAAATCCCGGAAATTCCGCCTCTCCTTAAGTTTTTCCTCAGTCCCTTCTGAAGGCCGCAAGAAGAATGAATGCCGCTGCAACTCCTCCCATTGCTGCAAATCCTGCAAATCCGGGTGAAGACGTTGTTGAAGGGGTAGGCTGGACCGGTGGTGCCGGTGTTTCAGGCACTTCTGTCTGAACTGCTGTTGGGGCCTCAGTTGCTGTGGTTTCTTCAGGCACATCGGGGATCTCAGCAGCCAGAATTGCACTTCTCTGCATGTCATAGATTGTAAAGTCAGAGATGTCCTGCGGTCCTGTCATCATCTCCGCTCCGGGGCAGAGGGATGATGATGCCTCTCCGAAGTTGTAGGTTATCTTCAGGACATACTGGTTGTCGCTGTGATAGCCGAATATACGGGTCATGCCCTCAGCGAGTGTCCTCTTCTCAATCTGCCTGTCTCCCTTATAGACTGTCACTGTTGCCGAGGGTGCAGCGCATATCGTTCCCTCGCATGCATTGCAGTTTGGGGTTGTAGTATATTCTATTGAGTACCCGTCATAATATGGAGACAGAAGTTTTGCCGGGTCTCCGAATACCATAGTCAGGCGGCTTTCGGTTGTGGTTGCTGATGAGATTTTTCCTATGGCAACCCATTCTCCACCGGCACCACCAAGGATGCATGCCTCAACAAGATCTCCCTGCTTTAATTCATTGTATATATGCGGATTGTCTGTGCTTCCGGCAACAATGTTGTTTTTAAGACTGCTTTTTGCGTATGGTACCCATTTTCCGCCTTCATAGACTTCAGATACCTGCATGGTCATAATCTGTTTTGAAGGTTCAAGTCTTGAGACCTTTCCCTTGTAATTCTCTTCCAGAATCACTGCTGAAGCACTGACTGCCAGAAGTGAGACTGTTAACAGTAATAATACACATCTCGTATAATTTTTCATCCGGAAATCCTCCCTGGAATAATATATTCTCTATATAGTCCGGGATTTTAAAAAAGGTTTGTTTATATATTTATCATCCGGCAGGTAAATTCCGGTCTATTTTTTTATCTTCTTTCCCGCATCCTTAAGGATATACTCAAGTGTCCGGGTAAGTTTTTTTCCGGCCTTCTTTGCCTTCTTCTCTATATGCTCTCTGCCTTTCGGTGTGCCAAGAATGGTATTCCCAAGGTCAACAACATCTTCAATGGCCCTTTTTACTGAATCCCTGGCTTCATCTATTGTCTGTTCGACATCTGTCTCATCCTGACTCTCATCCTTTTTTTTCCCGGATTTTTTCCGCTTATCTCCCTTTTCTTCGCCTGATTTCTCTTTTTTCCCTTTCTTTTTCTTTGATTCAGCCTCCCCTTTTATCCGTGACTCTTTCTCTTCTTTATCATTGCTTATCTTCTCTTCAGCATCCCTCTTTGTATCTCCGGCTTTCTTCTCTGCTTTTACATTCCATTCTTTTGTTATATTTTTTCTCTCTTCCGGAATGATATCCTTGTATTTGTATTTTTTTCCGACCATTTTTAAGAAAACTCCATTATTTTTTGTGACTGATCTTTTACAGACTGCAATTTAGGCTGTCTGTTTATAATTACTATGAAGCATGTTAAAAGTAATTAATATTTTCTGAGTTCCCGGCTTATGTTTATAATTGCGGATTGTATACTCTTTTAATGGTGTCATATCAGCTTACAATAACTGTTTAATGACTAAAATAATGACGAAATATGTCGGTATGTCTGTCTGCAAAGAAAAGTGGGCAGATTTAAAAAAATTATTTTCAGATTATGAAGAGCGGTGCAAAGACCACTGCCACAATTGTCATAAGCTTGAGCAGGATGTTGATCGCAGGCCCGGATGTGTCCTTGAAAGGATCTCCTACTGTATCTCCTGTAACTCCTGCCTTATGTGCTTCTGATCCTTTTCCACCGTAATTTCCAAGTTCTATGTACTTCTTTGCATTGTCCCATGCACCACCGGCATTTGCCATTGTGATTGCGAGCATGAACCCTGATACAAGTGAACCTGCCAGGAGTCCGCCGAGAGCACCAGGTCCGAGTATATATCCTACAACCAGTGGTGCAGCTATTGCAAGAACTCCCGGAGCTATCATCTCTTTCAGAGCAGAATTTGTGGAGATTGCTATGCATGTCTCATAGTCCGGGTCTGCTTTTCCTTCCATGAGTCCGCTGATCTCCTTAAACTGCCTGCGGACCTCTATTACAATCTGATAAGCCGCTCTTCCGACAGCCATCATCGTCATGGATGAGAAGAGGAAAGGCAGCATTGCTCCGATTAAAAGACCGATGAAGACACCTGAGTTCATGACATCGATATATTCAAGCCCGACTGCTATCCCGTAGGATGAGAAGAGTGCCAGAGCGGTAAGGGCTGCTGAACCGATTGCAAAACCCTTTCCTATTGCAGCTGTTGTATTGCCAACTGCGTCAAGGGTGTCTGTAATCTTTCTGACCTCGGGTTTCTGGTGGCTCATCTCTGCTATACCGCCTGCATTATCTGCAACAGGGCCATATGCATCAACTGCGAGTGAAATTCCAAGGGTTGCAAGCATTCCCACAGCTGCAATTGCAATGCCGTAGAGTCCTGAGAGTAAAAAGGATACATAAATGGCCACACCAATCACAAGGACAGACCAGACTGTTGACTCCATACCTTTTGCAAAACCGGTGATTATGTTTGTAGCTGCTCCGGTTTCACATGATGCCGCAATGGTAATCGTCGGCTTTCTCTCATATGATGTATAATACTCTGTTATCTGTCCGATTATGAATCCTGCAATAAGACCGGCAATTGTTGAGAGGAATACATTGAATCCGTATTCTCCAAGCATCATTCCGGTTATGAAGTACGTTGCAATAACCACGAGGATGAGTGCTGCAATAAGGCCTCTGTTAAAAGCCATATGGATGGCAGACGATTCTGTCTTCGTTGTCCGGACGAAGAATGTCCCGATTATTGCGGAGATAATACCCACTGCTGCAATTATAAGTGGCAGAAGTACAGTGTTCATCACCGGAATTCCGGGGAATGTGAGTGCAGCTGTTGACGCACCAAGAAGCATAGTGGCAAGAATTGACCCTACGTATGATTCATAAAGGTCAGCACCCATTCCTGCTATGTCGCCTACATTGTCGCCGACATTGTCTGCAATGACTGCCGGATTTCTGGGGTCGTCTTCAGGTATGCCTGCCTCAACCTTTCCTACAAGGTCAGCACCGACATCTGCCGCTTTTGTAAAGATACCTCCTCCAACACGTGCGAAGAGTGCAATTGAGGATGCTCCCAGTGAAAATCCTGCAAGTGTGTTTACAATGACAGATATCTCACTTCCCGCAAGTATATTTGAAAGTCCGATAAATGCCACTGAAAGCCCGAAAAGTCCGAGACCGACAACACTCATTCCCATAACTGTTCCGCTTGCAAACGATACTTTGAATGCTTCAGCAATACCGCGTGTTGCGGCATTTGTTGTCCTTACATTTGCGTAGGTTGCTGTAAACATTCCAATATATCCTGCTGTTGCGGAGAGAACTGCACCGAGGACAAAACATCCTGCGGTAAGAATTCCGTTTGGCAGAAGTACTGCAATAATAACTGCAAGTACAACGACAAACACGGCTATTGCACGGTACTGTCTGTTAAGATAGACCATTGCGCCGGTGTGAATTGCCGCTGCAATTTTTTTCATGACATCAGTGCCTTCACCCTCTCTCTTCACCCGCGTGTATGAGACGCCGGCAAAGATGATTCCGAGAATGGCACAGAGAGGTGCCAGATATATCAGCATATCCATATTATAACCATCCATAAGTGCATAATCACTGTCCGGAAAAAAGTTAAGATATTTCTTCCGTTGACTGGATAATTTTCAGTTTTAATGAGAATTATCCGGCGAATTGCCTCAGGTATAATTTGCTTATAATTGTTATTTTTTATAATAAATATAAACTGTTTAGAAAAATATTTCCATCCTGCTTATTTCAATGTTTTGTAGAATTAATTTTTGGGCCTATATAATCTCTGTATCTCTAAATAGCTGGCATTAATCTCTTTATTTTTTTGAGGCATTTTGAGTATTAAAGGCTTAATTATATGGTATGAACTGGTTTTTCAGCCTGTGCGGCAGAAATAATGAAAATATCTGCTGCATTGCAGAGTTCAAAGCGGCAGGTCATAATTCTTTAGGGATGCACTGTCTGAATTAATCCCTGAATATTTCTGAGAACTTTTTTCTCCATAACGCGGGAATAAATGCCTGAACCGGCTGATAATTAAGCCTGATGCCGGAGGCGAGGTCCACATGTGAATTTCCGGATATGAGGGGCAGCAGCTGTACTGTTACTGCTACTGCTTCGCCAATATTATCTGCATTGGGATTGAAAGAATTACGATGAATAATAGTCTTTTTCTTCTGTTTGCAGGATTAATATGCATCGTCTTCTCATGCGGCTGCATGAATGAGGAGATTAGTCTTGGTAAAGGCCTTTCACCTGAAAAAGTGTCCTTTGAATCTGAAGTATTTCATTATGATGACTATATTGAGTTTGTTTACCGGCCTGACAGTCTCATACCGTCCACATATTTTGTGACATATTCTGCTGATGTCAGCGGCAGCACTTTCTATGCAGAATCTGACAGAAAGTATGACGGAATTTTCAGAGATAAACCATTTAAGGTCAGAATTCCGCTTGACAACCGGACGTATGAAACGATTGGCTTCAATATTGCAGTTGTGGATCACTGGGGAAGGACGGTTGAGCAATCTGAACTATCTGTTGAAGAGATGGAGGCATCTTGGGCGGATCTCTCCCTGAGTGTATCTGATCTTCTGACCGGTTCTGATTATGGCAGTCTTGTACAGGTTTCCGGCAGGGTATCTGGTCTTAATACTGATGAGTCTGACTTTTTCAACCTGACATCAGGGGGCAGCACTGTCAGGGCATTTTACCGTGATATTGTCCGTGAAACCGGCACAGCAATGCCTGATGCAGATATATCGGCTCTCTCTGACGGAGACTATGTTATATTGTCCGGTGAGCTGCAGAAAGGCGGGAATTTCAGCAGCAGAAATGATTTCTGGATCTATGAGGTTATAGATCTCTGAAATTATAGATGGCTCTTCGTCAAATTGTGTGGGTAGTTATTACAACTTCTATCAAATCATCCGCCTTTTCAGAAGGATTATATCGAACTCCTTAAGGCAACTGAAAGATTCATGGAGTTTGTGGCTGAATTGCAGGCTCAACCGATCAAATCTTACCCATACAAAACAGCGAAGAACCTTATAGATCTCTGAATTATCCGGTATTAATTCAAATCCACCTTATTTTTGTTTCTATCCGGAATTATGGCTGTTCAGTTGGCTTTGCCTTTTTTTGTAGACTCTTTTTATTATCTGGTGGAATGCCGGTATGAGCAGAAAGAGGAATGTTGAACCTGTTGAAGATACTGTATATGCAAAGATTATGATTATTATGCATATTACAGGGACCACGAGGCTTTTTGCGATAAAGTATTCAATATATTCCTTTTCGATATCTCCGGATATAAGGCCGCCTTTTGAATTTGCATAATATATTGCCATAAGATTGAGTGACCCGATCAGGAACAGGTTGCCTGCATAAACTGCCACTGCCGGTGGATATTCACCATAGTCACCTATAAGATCGGTTGTGAAAGGTACAAGCGCTACAAAGAAGAGTGTCAGAATATTAAGCCAGACATAAGTATTGTCCACTTTTTTTATTGTTTCTGTCTGCCTGTGGTGTGCACACCAGAATGATGCCAGAACGAAGAAGGCTATTGCATAATGCATTAACTGCGGCAGAATAGTCTTAAGGGCCGGTATGATGCTGCTGCCGTCTGTTATCGGAATTTTTGATATATCTATCGTAAGAACGGCAAGAGTGAGGGCTATAGCATAAATTCCATCGGTCAGGGCTTCAATTCTGTTCTTATTCAACTGGCGTGATATCATTGTTATTTCCCGTTCTTTTTTGTGGGCTGAAGTTCACAGATGTTTTAATATTTCGGCAGGTTTGAGTTATAAATTATTATAATTTGTGTATTTCCCGGATTTATAATTATATCCGGGCTGTCTTTTCCGGAATAATATCTGCCCGGGTTTCATCTTCTCTTTTGAATTTGTGAATTCTTTTTTCACAGGTTATTCCGGGATCTAATCTTTTTTTGAATTTGCAGTTACTTTAATTAACTTTCAGAATTACCTCTTTAAAGTTTATATGGATCCTTTGCCGGCAGAAGATGGGAATAACAATTTATCTGACAGTGAGATGAGCAGTATCAGCAGCAGGTTCATTTTACTGATGATTATTCTTGCTGCTCTCCTCTCCTCCCTGTATAGCTATGTCCTCTTTCATACGATGATTGAGCTTTTTACAGTTGTAATTACCGGCCTTATCTTTGTAATTGTATGGAATCTTAAGGACAGAATTGATAACAATTTCCTGCTTGTGATAGGTGTTGCCTGCTTTTTTATAGGGGCTTTTGATTTTCTGCATACAATATCCTACAGCGGCATTGATGCTTTTGATACAGGATCTTCTAACCTTGCAACTCAGTTATGGATAATATCAAGATATATTGAAGCCTTCACTTTTCTGTCCGCAATACTTCTGTTAAACAAAAGAACTAATCCCTACAGGCTTTTTTTATTGTATCTCTTCCTTTCAGCCGGATTGCTTCTTACAATCTCTCCTCTGGGCATATTTCCGGACTGCTACATCGAAGGGGAAGGTCTGACGCTCTTTAAGATAATCAGTGAGTATATCATATGTGCCGTTCTTTTTGCTGCTCTTCTTCTCCTTTACAAAAATAAGGATTACTTTGATCCGGATATTCATGTATTAATATCTGTCTCCATTATATTCACAATTTTAGCTGAAATCTCATTTACTACATATCTGAGCGTCTATGGCTTTTCAAATCTGATCGGGCATATCTTCAGGATAATTGCATTTATATTTTTGTACAAGGCGTTTGTGGAGTCTGCCCTGAGAAGGCCGTTTACAACCATTTATCATCAGCTAAAGGAGAGTGAGCACCAGTTTAAGATAAAGTTCATCTCTCTTTTTGACAATATGGCCGACGGTGTTGCATTTTTTAAGGTGATATTTGATGAGGAGGGATGTCCTTATGATTTCTGTATGCTTGAGGTTAACAGACATTATGAAACAGTAAGGGGTATACCCAGGGAGAAAGTCCTGAATAAATGTTCCTCAGATCTGGACAGTGAAATAATCAGGGAACATTTTGATGAGATTATGGGTGTCATCCGGACCGGAAATCCGGCCAGGTTTGAGTCTTACTCATCTGATTCAGGCCGTTATTATGTCTGCTCAGTCTTCTCCTATGATATAGGTTATTTTGGAATAATTTATTCTGATATTACTGAAAGAAAGCTCTCGGAGAATATGCTCAGGAATTCTCTTGAAGAGAAGACGGCTCTTTTGCAGGAGGTTCATCACAGGGTCAAGAATAACCTTCAGGTTATAATCAGCCTACTTGACTTAAACAGGCATGAATCCGGGAATGAGATGATAAATGAAGTCCTTAATGAGACCCAGTCACGTATTATTGCTATGTCTCTTGTTCATGAAGCAATTTATCTCTCTGATAAGGTCTCCACCATTGATGCAGACTCACATCTCAGAACCCTTGGTCTGGAGGTGCTTGCCTATTATGCAGCAGACTGTGACATCATACTTGATGTGGAAGCGGACGGGTGTTTTTTTGACCTTAAAACCGCAATTCCAGTAAGCCTTGTTTTCAATGAGCTTATTACCAATTCTGTCAAATATGCCTTTAAGGGCAGGAAAAATGGCAAAATAACCTTCCGGGGTGAATGTAAGGACGGTTATGCCAATATGATATACTGTGATGACGGTATCGGAATAAGCGGAGATATAGATCTCATCAATTCCAGGTCACTTGGAATTACAATAATTACAAGTATTGTCCGTTCTCAGCTGGACGGGACTATTGAGCTTGTTAAGAATGAAGGTGTCTGCTGGAAGATTCGTTTTCCGCTTAAAAAAAGGTATGGTGCCTGATTCTGCATTATGTGCAGTTCAGGCCGTAATCAGTTCAGTTAAATACTATTTATGTTCCGATATCCCAGGAGTTCATATAATGCTCCTGTTCTTCGGTAAGCCTGTCTATCTCGACACCGAGTGACTTCAGTTTTATTGAGGCTACACTGACGTCTATCTCATTCGGAACTTCATATACTCCGCCTGTAAGTCCGGGTCCCTCCCTCAGGATATAATCCGAACAGAGTGCCTGGAGTGCGAAGGAGAGGTCCATGACCTCAATCGGGTGGCCCATGCCTTTCATTGTTGCAAGGTTTACAAGGCGGCCTTCAGCAAGTATGTTGATCCTCTTGTTGTCAATGATGTAGGTCTCTATACTGTCCCTTGCCTCGTATCCGTCCTTGTTTGCCTCAAGCCAGGGTATGTCTATCTCGACATTGAAGTGTCCTGCATTGGAGAGGATTACACCGTCTTTCATATTCCTGAAGTCTTTTTCAGAGATGACGGATGTATTTCCGGTTGTTGTCACAAAGATGTCTCCTATCTTTGCGGCTTCTGCCATTGACATTACATGGTATCCGTCCATGTGTGCCTCAAGTGCCCTTCTTGGGTCGATCTCGGTTACGACAACCTTTGCACCGAGTCCGTGTGCCATCTTTGCAAGTCCCCTTCCGCAGTACCCGTATCCGGCAACGACAAACCATTTCCCGCCTATGAGGCTGTTTGTGGTTATCATTACTGCTGAGAGTGCACTCTCTCCTGTACCGTGGACATTGTCAAAGCACCTCTTCATAGGTGTGTCATTGACGGCTATTACCGGAAATTCAAGTGCTCCGTCTGCTGCCATTGCACGCAGGCGGTGAATTCCGGTTGTTGTCTCCTCGCATCCGCCCACGATATTGTCCAGGAGTTCTCTTCTTCCGGTGTGGAGCCTGTGTATCAGATCCATTCCGTCATCGATTGTGACTGTGGGGTTCTGATCCAGCACTTTGTCGATTGCTGCGTAGTAGTCTTCATTGCTGCATGCACGCTGTGCGTAGCAGTGAACGCCTTTTACCCTGTCAAGTGCCTCTGCGACATCGTCCTGTGTGGAGAGAGGGTTGCATCCTGTGATGTAAACCTCTGCACCGCCTGCTGCGAGAGTTTCGACAAGAACTGCGGTCTTTGCCTCAATGTGGAGTGCCATTCCGATCTTCTGACCTGCAAGCGGTTTTTCAGCCTCAAATTTCTTTCTGATCTCCCCGAGCACTGGCATGTACTGCCTGGCCCATCCCATTTTAAGTTCTCCTGATTTCAATATATCACCTAAATTATCTATGATATCTATTAGTTTTCTGACTGATAGGTAATAGTTATTTATCCCTGGGTGTAAAACGGTTTAAGAATTTCAGGTTTTTTTATGGGTAATCTTCGTCCTGTTGATGTACGGCTTAAGGAGGAATTATTGAGATATGGCGAGAATGTGCCGGTTAATTCCTATGTGGACATGGATGAGGGGACTCTCTGGAAAAAACTCCCGTCCGGAAAGATGCGCAATATTACCCGTGATCCGAGAAATGTCCTGATTGCTCTTGAGCATTATGGTATTGGTGTAGAGGAGACGAGGCAGCGCTGCCGGGAAGGGAGAATCAGGTGGGATGAGTTTAAGAAATAGGTGGTATTTTTAGCCTATTATGCGTAAATCCGCCTGCCAGAGTCCGGCGGCAGTTCAAAAAGTGTAAATACGTTTGAGAGTTCAATATATTCTTCAGCTATGGCATTAACCAAACGTATAATTCCCTGCCTTGATCTGAAATCCGGGCGTGTTGTGAAGGGCACGAACTTTTTAGGCCTTCGTGATGCCGGTGATCCCGTTGAGCTTGCGTGCCGCTATAATGACCAGGGTGCGGATGAAGTAGTATTTCTTGATATTACTGCATCAAAAGAGGGGAGAAGTGCCCTTATTCATGTCATCGAGAGGGCGGCGGATGAGCTGTTTCTCCCGCTTACTGTTGGTGGCGGAATAAGTACGACTGGTGATATGACTGCCCTTCTGCGTGCAGGTGCGGATAAGGTATCTGTCAATACGAGTGCCGTTAAAAATCCCGGACTCATCAATGAAGGTGCGGAGATGTTTGGGAACCAGTGTATTGTTGCGGCGATTGATGCCCGCCGGAATGATGAGATGAAGGACGGTGTGAATGAGATTGTTATGCCTGACGGAAGTGTATGCTGGTATGAGGTTGTAATCTACGGGGGCAGTAAACCTACCGGCATTGATGCCGTTTCATGGGCGAAGGAGGCTGAAGAGCGTGGCGCCGGTGAGATTCTGCTGACCTCGATGGAGACTGACGGCGTTAAGCAGGGTTTTGACATTCCGGTAACTGCAAAGATTGCGTCTGAGGTTGGAATTCCGGTTATAGCCTCCGGCGGTGTGGGCAATATTCAACATTTTTATGACGGTTTTGTTAAAGGTCATGCCGATGCCTGCCTTGCCGCGTCAGTCTTTCACTTCGGCGAGATGACTGTCAGGGACGTTAAAGAGTACCTGCTCAGAAGGGATGTTCCTGTCCGGATGGACTGGTAACACCTGTCCTGTATAGTTTTATATGCTGTTTTTTTTGATTCCGGCAGCTTTTTTTTGCTCTGCCGGGATTTCTGCATTCTGCGGGACTTATAATATATATTTTTCAGGGGAAATTCAGCTTAATAGTGTTTTCTGAGATTATAACTGCCTTTGCTATCGCAAGGTCCTGAATGGCAAGTCCGGTGGAGTCAAATATTGTGATCTCATCACTGCTTCTTCTGGCTTTTTTTCCGAGCACATACTCCCCGATTGTGCCGGAAATCTCTTTTTCGGTATAATATCCGCTGCTTATGGGTATATTTATCTCCCCGGAATGAAGGGCCTGTGCATAGTCGTCCACAATTACTGTTGCCCTTTTCAGCAGAGTTGCTTCAAGCTCCTGCTTGCCGGGTGCATCAGCCCCTATGGCGTTTATATGGGTTCCTTTGTTTATCCATTCATCCTTTACTACCGGTTTTACGGAAGGTGTTGTGGTCACGAGGAGGTCACAGTCGCAGACCTTCTCAGGTTTTTCTGACCTGCATTCATATCTGCTGTATAACTCACATAGTTTCTCTGCATTTCTCCCGTCCCGGCTCCATATCCTGAGTTCTTCTATCTCAAGCTCAGCGGCGGTTGCCGCAATCTGGGCCTTTGCCTGATTTCCGCTTCCCATTACTCCCATTACAACGCTCTTCTTCGGGGAGAGGTGCTTTGCGGCAACTGCACCGGCGGCGGCTGTCCGGAGGTCGGTCAGTTCTGTTGCATTCATCAAAGCATATGGATATCCGGTTTTTGGATCGATTAGTATAAGAAGGGCCATCACAGTCGGAAGTCCGTGTTCCCTGTTGTTGGGGTGGACATTAACCACCTTCACTCCTGCTATATTTAAGGAGGGTATATATGCCGGCATTGTCCTGAAATCACCTTTGTCAAAGAAGATGTAGGATTTTGGCGGCATCCGGACATTTCCTCTCCCGTGCTCAGAGAATGCCTCTTCTATTGCATTATTTATTAATCCGAGATCTGCATTCTCGCTGGGATTGGGGTAATATCTCATATTAAATGGATAATTGTAATGGTTAAAAAGAGTTTTCTCCGGTGAATATGTGAACCATTACCTCTTCAACCTGACTGATTTTTTCTATTTTTAGTATTCCTGCCGAATATATTACGATTTTTTTTATCCATTGTGAATATTCTCTGTGTCCGTGCGAAGCTCTTTAGGTTTAAACTGCCTCTCTCAAAATCTGAATTGGTAATCTCAACAGAATAGTTGTCATTTCTTTGCCGGCGTTATCTGGCATACAATAATATCTTCTCCTTCAGGAGTTGCTATTACCAGAACAGGCCTTCTCTTAAAGTCAGATAGATCAGAGAATGGAAATGGTACAGCCAGAACTTCCCCTTTTACAAATTTTTCCATGCTTTATCTTCTTCTTTTGAAAGCCAGTCTTTTGCCAGCACTTTTTCACTTGCGTGTGCACATGATAAAGCATCATCTATCTCCTCAAGTGGTCTTATTTCAATTCTGTCGTCATATGCCAGAAATGCAACTTTAGTTCCTGTCCCAAACATATCCCTGATGCTTTTTGGGATGACAATCTGGCCTTTTTCTGTTATTGTTCCGGTTTTCATATCAATAAGTGGCATGGGTCTTACATTTCTTATTTGTAAGATGTGATATTTAACTGATTGTCTAATACCGGATATCTGTATATTCCAGATTATGAATCCGGGTTTCCTGAGGGGATGTCTGACTAAATAATGATTTAATGCTCTTAAACAGCTGTTTAAGATAATAATGTTCAGGTTAAGCAGGGATTATACCGGACAGCAATTAATACTGTTTAAGGCTGTAATTTATTCATGCCCGGGGAACTCCAATGCTTATCTGCTGTTGGCACATCTGTATGCTGTAAAAAGAATATCTGCAATGGATGATTATTAAGTGATTAATTTTATCTGGATTAAAAATAATGTAAGTCAACAGGTGTTATTATGGATTCAGGTTTAAAAGCATTTATTCTTATTACAGCTCTTTTTATGGTCGCTGTTATGGCTGCCGGATGTTCGGATACGGTTTCACAGCCGGTGCCGGCAACGGTGGCAACCCCCGTCCCTGCTGCGGTTTCAACCCCGCAGGCGACATTGGAGATTCCGACAGTGCAGGAGACTGAGTGGACTGTCTGGCGTGAGGGAACAAACACATTAAATCCACTAGGCGGTTATTTTACATATACTCCGAGTGCACACGGACAGAGATTTGACAAATTAAAGGTTGAAGTTAAGGCTAATCATCCGATAACTGTCCTCTTCTTAAATGATGAGAATCTTAAGGCATTTAACACTAAGATGGCGACAAATACCGGAGAATATGAGACGATTGCAAGATACGATGATGTAAATTACAAAGTTATTGAACAGTTCTCAGCTGAACCTTTAAATGTTGTACTCTGGAATCAGGGCAATAAACTGGTAACTGCGGATGTAAATATCTGGTATGCCGAGTAATATTCCCGGAAAAGATAGTTACGTGGTATTGCGGGCAGAGATACTGAACAGTTTTCAGATGTATTTTCAGAATTCCGGATATTAATCCGGAATGTCTTACATTGTCCGGATCTTAGTCTCTTTTTAAGCTGACACTGTCATTAACGTTTAAAAAACTGTCCATTATTCCGCCTGATACTTCATCATCTGCATATGTTTTTGGTTCATAAACAGAAGGTGGCTTAATCCCGTTTTTCTTCATCTCATTCCATGCACGCACTGTCATATCTGACATAAACTCAAATTCATACCTGAGATCATTTACATACGCTTTTGCCCTGATTCTTGTAAAGTACGGGTAATTTTTGGTTAATATCGTATATGGCCTGTCACTTGTAATATATACATATCTGGACGACACTACTGCATCTCTCATAATTCTCATTGCTTTCTCTATATCAGAATCAGAACTGATGTATATATCATTTACAATCATCATCTCCATTGAGCCTGCATTTCCGGATGAGACACTTTTATCGAAGATGAAAAAGTTTGGAATTGAGACTTCAGAGTCGTCCGGTGTAACAATTCTTGTTGCCCTAAGGCCGATATCCGTTACTTCCCCATAACTGTCCCCGACTGAGATCTTATCTCCGATCTTAAAAGGACGTTCAAATATAATCACAAGCCCGCCCAGAATATCTGCAAAGACATCCTTCAGACCAAAACCGATTGCAGCACCAAACAGTCCGGAAAATGCGACAAGAAGGGATAGTGACGGCCCTATTATCTGTATTATTGCAAGGTAGAGGGCGACTGCATAGACGATGATTTTTAGCAGCGGAATCATCATTGCTATTGCAATCCTGTACTGGCCCGCCCTCTCCGAAAGTCGCATTAGCAGAAATCCTGAGATTTTCACAACCGCCCATGCAAGTATCAGAATATATGCTATTGATATCAGAAGTCCGGGGTCAAATTTATCAAAGGATATATTGCTTATATCAGAAGTTATGCTGTCAGCCATAATTACCACACCATCCTGATTCTTTTGAGGTAGTCCCTTGCCTGAACAAATCTGAGTGGATCTATCGAATATCTCCCGCCTTCATTGAAGATAATACCGTGCAGGGTGAGTTCAAAGAGTTTTGCGACAGAATCCTCTGTTCCTGTCATGTCAGTGATCTCCTTTTCAGATAAAGCGCCCCATGTAATTATCAGCAGCAGAATATAGGACTCATTATAGTTCAGACTGATATCAGAGTCCCTCGATGAGATCCCGGAAAGCCTGAACTGGTTATCATTAACTGATTTTCTCCATAATTTCTTTGCAACGCCCAGGTTACCCCCCGATATTGAAGTAATCCTTTCAAAGGCGTACTCTTCCGCATCACTGCCAGTCAGTACTTTTTCCACATTGCTCTCATATACGGGTTTTGGGAAGGGGACTGTCTTCTCTGAATATGGTAATTTCTTCTCATACCAGTCAATATAAATGCGTTTCCGGTCAGATTTCGGGCGGTCATCGATATATTCTGTTTTTTTCTCAGACTCTCCCCTGATAATCTCCATCAGCATATCAGGTTTTGCCGGTTTTATACGTATAACCTCCTGAAAATATGAATCTGCACCGGTTGCTGCTGATATGTAATTCCACGCGAAACAGTTCCAGAATGTGATATATATCCTTTCATCTAAAGATATCTCTCTTAAAAATCCGGTGAGGTTTTCATATCCGCCAATTCTTCTGGAAAAGAGGTAGTGGCAGCCCTCAAGAATAACAATATCCTTATCCGGGCATATCTCAGTCTGTTCGGGATATTTGTACTGAACTGATCCAAATTTGTGCCGGCAGACTCTCTCTTTAAGAATGTCGTGAAGTCCGTTTATTATAAGATAATCTCCGGCATATGGCTCTGATATGACAGCAATATTTTTGATTGAACTGTCCTGCGATATTTCGATCCTTTTAATTATTTCAGAGATCTCCCTGCCAAAAGGCAGGCCGGCATATTCAGCCCCGCTATCAGAACCGGAATTCATATTCTTTTATGAATTCTGAAAGCATTTTAATATTTGCAGGAAATCTGATGGGCTGTAAAAAAAAGTCACTCATGAACCAGCCGGTTCACAGATAATGAATGAAACAGTGTATTGTTTCATAGGAGATAGGGGAGATCTCCGGAGAGCTCTCCTGAAATTTACCGGTTCATCACCCTGAGATCAATCTCAAATCCGGCAACAGGCTCTGCCATCTCAAAGTTCACGATAACCTGTGGGTGAATCTCGCCGAATGACCCGATCTTTTTATTTTCCACATATATATCGCCCCTTCTTCCGTCAAGGAACGCCGGGTCGTCAGATTCTTCGACTCTGTATTCGAGATCTGCCTCTCTCATGAAGAGATCTACAACTGCATAAATCTCTGAGAAGTCCGCCTCAGTGTGCATCGTAACACCGGCAAGCTTCTGGAAGGTTTTTTCATCTTCAATCACATCTCCGGTTGAAAAGAGCCTCTGCGGAAGCTCCCTGTGCTGGTTGTTCCTGAGAGTCTCCATTAACAGAGGCAGAATATCGGTTCTGACAAGGGTCTGCTCCTCTGATATCGGGTGCTTTACATAAAGAGTATAATCAGGTTTTTTCCTCTGCATATTTGAGTACATAACCCTCTCGTTTGAGAGTGTAAAGGGCATCATCTCAAGATAGCCTGTGCCTGCCATGATTGTACGTGCAGTGCCCATGATTCTGTTCACCGGATTTTCATGCCCGATTGTTGATGTCGGCGGAAGCAGTGAATCGATGTTCTCATAGCCGTATGCCTTTGCAACATCCTCGAATATATCCCAGTCATGTAGTATGTCGGCACGGTAGCAGGGCACAAAGACCTTTAATATCTCCTTATCAACCGGTTCTGCACCAAATCGCATCTTCTTTAAGAGTTGTGCCATCTCGATTATATCAATATCAATTCCGAGAAGTTCTCTGCACTCGCTTAACTTTACATCCCTGACCTTTGGTGCTAAACTGGGCATCGAAACTCCGTTCACCTCAATGCTCTCAATTTTGCCTCCGGCCTGTGCAAGGGCAGAGCAGATTATTTTAACGGCTGTCATAACAGCCCTCTCGTCCGTTCCTGTGCAGTCCAGCAGGATATTCTTCGTGACTTCGGTGACCTTTGTCAGCTCACCGTTTATAATCGGCGGGAATGAGAGGACATTGTCCTCCGAGTCTGTAATCAGCGGGTACCTGTCAAAGTCCTGTACTATGTGGGCATAATCGACACCTTTCGGGTGCTTCTCAAGGATCTCATCAAGAGTCATCAGTTCGTCTTTGTCAAGCGGCACAAATGTCCTGGATTTCGGCGATGCAAAGTACTTAAACGGCGGCTTTACTTTGTCAAGGTCATGCACTCCTATTGCAACCTTAACTCTGCCTCTGCCTACAGCCCAGTGCAGTGACTCCTGAAGCCCCATCAGGCATTCGATTGACTCGTTATTGAATGAAAGTCCTCTGATGACAGCGGAACCGAGGTATGGCCTTATATCCTCAAGTCCTGGTTCAATCTCAAATGAGAGTCCCGAGGGTTCTGTGCTGTACTCCGGAAGTCCGGATTCAAGCCCCATAAATCCTCTCATCGCCCTTGAAACTCCCTCTGCCGAGAAGAGGTCAGGCCTGTCGGGGAAGAATTCAACATCAAAGGACTCCTCTTCATATCTCTCGATGTCTGCTCCAATCATCGGGATTTCCTTAATGATTGTATCCCTATCAATTCCTGAAAGCTCTTCAAGATATCTGTATGGCAGTTTGATAATCGGCATCAGCGCACCTCCTTTCTGTTTACCGGTTCATTTCTTATCCAGTTTACATCGCTTCTGTACAGTTCACGCAGATCCTTTAAGCCAAGTTTGAGCATTGCAACCCTTGATACTCCAAGCCCCCATGCAAGAACAGGGTAACTGATTCCCCACGGTGCTGTCACCTCTTCCCTGAATATTCCGGCACCGCCGAGTTCAACCCAGCCAAGCCCGTCAACCCAGACTTCAGGTTCAACTGAGGGTTCGGTGTAGGGGAAATATCCTGGGCGGAAACGGACACTCTCAAACCCGACTCTGTGGTAGAACTCCTTTAAAAAGCCCATCAGGTGCCTGAATGAGACATCTTTATCCATAACGACACCTTCAAGCTGTTCAAATTCGGGAGTATGGGTTGGATCTATGGCCTCACGCCTGTACACCCTGCCTATGCAGAACGCTTTCAGCGGAGGTTCGGGATTTTCCTTTAACAGCTGAATTGACAGGCTTGTCGTGTGTGTTCTGAGAACGCACTCTCTTGCCTTCTCTTCCCTCCATATCCCTCCCCATCCGGTAGATGAGGTCTTTCCGCCGGTCTCATGTATCTCCTTTACAAGATTGTAGTTCTCCGGAAGTTCACGCTCAAGGTCCAGGAAGAAGGTGTCCTGCATCTCCCTTGCCGGGTGGTCCTGCGGCTGGAAAAGTGCATCGAAATTCCAGAACGAACTCTGCACGATCTCTCCTGCAATCTCGGTAAAGCCCATCTCAAGGAGGATTTTCCTCATGTCGTCAATTATCTCCTGGTATGGGTGCTTTTTTCCGGCGTAAATCTTCTTAGGCGGAGTCTTTACGCTGTACCTCCTCAGTTTAAGGTTTCTCCACTCGCCCGTCCGTATCTGGTCGCTTGTCAGTGTGGCTGTCTCAGCCCTGAGATCGATTCCTGACTCTACAAGGGCAACTCCCTCTTCGGTTATAGCTACTTTGTATGTTACAGTCTCGATCTCTTCAGCAAGCTTTCTCTTTAACAGTTCCTTCATTCCGGGTTTGTCTGCCGTTGGGTCAGACAAGGCGTACTCGTCGTCACCTTTTGGTGCGTCAGAGATCTTGTTTACCATCCCGTCCTTTATCTCTACCCAACCCTTCTTCCTGAGCCATCCGATTCCAAGCTTTGATGCCGGATGTTTCCTGAGGTCTTCCATAGTGACTGATTTGTCAAATGAATCGAAGAGTACCCTCTCAGGCAGTCCTTCCCTTCTGTATTTCTCACCCTCTTCTGTGATTTTGCAGGTGGCTGCTGTTGTCTTAATGAGATCTGCAAGTCCTTTATCCTGAAGCAGAAGTGCATGTGATACTATCGCCTCTTCGGTAGTATCCATTATTTTTGCAAGATAGGCAGCATCAGGCTCTTTCATCGGGCCGAGCGTCTCTTCTGCGGTCTCCTCAAAGAGTTCAATTGCTTTTTTTATCGGCTGGAATGCGAGATTTTTTGTATCTTCGAGAAATTTTAATGTCTCTTTCAGAGGGTTTATTGAATGCTTTCGGGCTGCCTCAACGCTCTTTATGGTCTCTGTAATCGGTTTTACAGACTCAATTCTTGCTTCTTCAGCGTCCCTTAAGGGTTTAAGCACTGCAAGAAGCTTCTTTTCATTTAATGTAAGGTCCATTTTTCTCACTCCCCGATCAGATGCTCTGTCTCGTCCATCTTCTCATTAAAGTCTGAGAGGAACTCCTTAACCCTTTCAAAGGTCTCTTTCTTACAGGTTCCGCACATAAGTTCCCCGGCTTTGCAGGCCCTGTACATCTCCTTCACCTCATCATCCTTCTCAGACATATGAAAGAGGTTTAAGAGATATACCGAGCATTTTTCAGGCTCACCGCCAAGTTTCTTCTGCTCTTCAAGTGTCATTCTTCCACCTGTCAGTGAAGCCATGACTTTCTTTTTCACACTCTTTTCAGGCTCATCAAACCGGAAGAGGCTGTCGGGGATACTGCTCGACATCTTGCCGCCCTGCAGCCCCTGAAGGAAGGTGTGGTATGTTGAAGACGGTGCGATAAACCCGAAACCGCCGTTTTTAATCTCGATCTCCCTGACTTTTGCCTCGACTTCTTCGGCAGAGGCCCCTTTAATGTCTATGTGTCCCTCGTATCTTCTGCACCCGGAAAATGCACTTTCTACATCGTCCATCGCCTTTGATGGTGCATTCTTTGACCTGACTGAGATATAACCTTCCCGCTCTTCCACAAGGAACATTCTCAGTTTATATGCGACATCACGGGTGAGGCGGATGTGCGGATCCTGGTCAATTCCTACAGGTACTATAGTCGGTGCAGGGCCTGCATCGGTCTGGGGGTACAGAATATCTGCCACCTGTGTTGCAACGCTCATGGCATGTGCAAGTGCCGTATCCTGTGAAAAACCGTATATTGCCGATAAATCTGAGAAGTTGATCTTTGTTGCACATTCAAATGCCAGATCTTTTAGCTTATTGTTCCTGCTCTGGTAATAGGTATTTCCCTCAAAACCAAGGGCATAGAGACAGTTTAGGTATTCTTTCCCGAATTCCCTGCATTTGTCCCAGGAGATACCCCTGACAGCATGTGCCTCGCGGTCTGCAATTGATATATATCCTGTTCCGCCCTGCTTAATATGCCAGACGACCTCTTTCATCACCATCAGGTGGCCAAGATGCGGATGTCCGGAGGGCATGAATCCGGTCATGACATTGAAAGGTTTTTTCTCTGCCATTGCGTCTGTGATATTCTTATAGTCCCTGTGTCCGACAACAATCTTTCTTCTGAAGAAGTATGCCGGTTCTTTGACCTGGTCAATCACATCATCAAAGCGTTCTATTCCGAATTCACTGAAGAGTTTATCCGTTTCTATATTCTGGTTTCCTGACCACGGATCGATTTCTGACTGCATATTTTATTCCAACTATATGTTTACATTTTTATTCTTGCGAATTCGATATACTCTATATTGTTTTTATCCACAGATGCAAAAAGCATCTTCTTTCTGACGCTGTGGGCAAGGCGGACAGATCTTGAGATCACACTCATCGGCATGAATTCCTCTGATGGAAGGGCATGAACAAGCAGTTCCGAATGCTTCTTCTCACCGGAATATACCCTGAAGTGATGACCGAATTTATAGGCTGTCCTTGCTATCTGTCTCTTTTCGCGTAGGTCTTTATAGACGACATATTTGCTCTCAATCTCATGATCCTCCTCTGCGGCGATCTCTGAGAATGAGCTGATGTCCGTATCCCTGATCTTCAGTAGTTCTCTCTCAAGCAGATAGAGAACTTCCGGAGGGGAGAGGAGGAGCCGGTCTTTGTCAAGCCTTGTCCCGAACCATGCTTTCTCAAGGCTGCTCTCAGGCGGGGTTTTTATTACTACCGAACGTCCGTACAGGATTCCCGTAACCGTTTCCGGGCTGTTTTCAGCTACACCTTCGGGAATGTCGTTTGATTTGACCTCGTAGTAGGTTATCTCATCCTCATCGTCAACAACTCCGACAAGGAACTGCTTTCGCATATTCTTTGCCGAGGCTATGTCATCGAGAACTTCATTGAAGCCTACGAGATCTCTTTCGGCAAGCACCCTTATCATAAACTGTGAGCGTCCTGTGCCTGGTTTTTCACCACGCCTAAACACCCTGAAATCGTGCGGTCCAGCCTGTATGACATATCCTCTCTCCCGAATGTCCCTGTACAGCAGGAATCGTCTCATAAATTTCGGGTCGGCAGACAGTTCTGAGGCGAGAGTGTCAAAGTCATATCCGTCCAGTTCGATTTTGTCCCTTCCGAGAAGATAGAGCGCCTCTTCTCCTGAGAGGGCAAGCCTCTTCCCTGCCGGCCTTCCGTATCCGCTGTTGGTATAGAGAGATTTTCCCTCAGGACCAAGGGTTATTTTTCCGTCTGTAAATTCAGCCTTCACTTCCGGATAATTTTGTTTTTATTTCCTTATGCCTATTTGGGTATGTGACAGAAAAAGGGGGTATTGTGTGGGTATACTGTTTGCGGTTTTACCGGTCAGATCAAAGTGTGAGGGATTAATTGTTCCTGATTTATTCCCTGAAGAGGGATTTTACATGGGCGATATTTCCGGTATCATCTCTCACCTCGTTTACCGGAGTTTCAAGTATGAATGGGATCTCTCTGAGCTTTGGGTGGTTCACGATGCGCCTGAAAGCGTCGTCGCCGATATTTCCAAGCCCTATATGCTCATGCCTGTCAAGGTGTGAACCGAGAGTGCCTTTGCAGTCGTTTAAGTGAATGACCTTCAGTTTATCAAGGCCAATTTCAGAGTCAGTCAGATCGAGGAAGGATGAGAGTCCTTCTTCTGTGGTGATGTCATATCCTGCGGCGAAGGCATGGCATGTGTCTATGCAGATCCCTACTCCGGATTTGTCGTTTATACTGTCGATAATTTCGGCTATATCTTCAATATCGCCTCCCATTGAATTCTTTGTGCCTGCCGTATTTTCAAGCAGCATCATCACCTCCCCTCCCGACTCTTCGGTGGCGAGATCAATGCACCCGGTGAAATGCTTTATTCCGTCATCCCTGCCTGCACCGAGATGGCTTCCAAGGTGTGTTACGAGATATGGAATTTTCAGCATTCTGCATCTTAAAACCTCTTTTATCATCGCTTCTTCTGATTTCTGCCTTATCTCTTCCCTGGGTGATGCGGGATTGGGTAGGTACGGCATATGGGCGATAGGCGGGTAAATGCCTGTTCTTCTTATGCTTTCAATGAATCTCTCCGCTTCTTCCTCTTTTATTTCCCTCGCTTTCCATCCGCGCGGATTTGAGGTGAAGATCTGAAAGGTGGTGCAGCCCCTCTCAGCCGCACGTCCGACTGCAAGGTCTATGGATTTTGAGATTGATACGTGGCATCCGACATTTATCATTATTCAGCTGCTCCTTCTCTCTTTCAGGGCGTCATTATGACAGTTTTCTCTTTCATATATCTCTCAAGTGCACAGAGGCCGTTTTCACGCCCTGAACCGCTCTCCTTCTCCCCTCCAAACGGTACTTCCGGGGGTATTTTAAGGTGCCTGTTCACCCATACGATGCCTGCATCAAGCATTTCTGAGGCCTCAAATGAGTTTTTAAGTGATGTTGTCCAGACTGAGGCGCCAAGCCCGAATTTAGTTCTGTTTGCTTCTTCAATAGCTTCATCCATGTTTTTTACAACCGCAACCGGAAGGACTGGCCCGAATATCTCTTCTGTAAATAGTGTGCAGTCCTTTGGTGCTCCGGTAATGACTGTCGGTTCAAGGAAGCTGCCGCATTTAAGGTCCGGGCTGTCGGGTATTTCTCCTCCTGTCAGTATTTCAGCATCGTAATCTTCCTGAATTCCGGCAATAACTCCGGCTGTTTTATCTCTGGCCTCCATGTCGATTAAAGGTCCCATCTTTGTCCCTTTCATCATGCCGTTGCCCGTTTTAATCTGTGAGACCTTTTCTGTGAGTTTTCTTTTAAATTCCTCAGCAATATCCTCCATGACATAGAGGCGCTTTACGGCCGTACATGTCTGTCCGCAGTTGTAAAACCTCCCTGCAACCGCACCTGCAACCGCTGAGTCAACGTCAGCATCACGGCATACAATCATTGGATCGCTTCCTCCCAGTTCGAGTGTCAGCCGTTTTCCTGTCCCGCATGAGAGTTTCTCAACAAAATTTCCGGTCTCAGCCGACCCGGTAAATGAGAGTGCTGCAATCTTTCTGCTCTCTGCCAGTGCACTGCCTGCCTCACTGCCGCTTCCGGTTACAACCGGGAGGACATCTTCCGGGATGCCGCATCTGTGCAGTATGGATGCGATTTTCAGGCTTGTAAGGGGTGTTTTGGATGAAGGCTTCACTATCAGGCAGTTTCCGGCAACGAGTGCAGGTCCGGTCTTCCATGCCATAATCAGCACAGGCATATTCCAGGGAATTATTGCCCCGCAGATGCCAAGCGGTTTTTTTACTGTGAATGAGTAGCCGTAATCGGATTTGGGCAGAAAGTCACCCCTTACAGTTCCTGATATGGATGAGTAGTATTCAAGTACTGCTGCACAGCCCTGTATCTCGTTTTTTGCCTCAGATAGGGGTTTTCCCTGCTCTGCCGTAAGGAGTTCCGCAAGTCCGACCTGCTTGTTTCTTATCTCCTGTGCTGCCAGAAAGAGCATCTTTCCCCTCTCACGCGGACTTTTTGCTGCCCATCCTGAAAAGGCATCTTCTGCCCCGTCTATTGCAGAATGTACATCCTCTTTTGTGCATCTGTTAACTGTGCCTGCCCTTTCGCCGGTTGCAGGGTTTATAATCTCGATTATATCAGGTTCCTTTTCGTTCACAGGTATGACTCCGGATCTCTTTTCAGGAGATTGTATTCAGGATTTATAAAACATCTCCACTGAACTTATATTGTTTCTCAGATTACTCCGTTGTGACACAGTTAATGCTGCTCTTCTTCCGGAGAGGTATAATTGCGGTCTTTTTGGATTTATCCGGATGAGGATGCGAAAGGATTATATGACTGCCGTCTGCTATATCTGAATCAGAGGATTTTTCCGGTTAATATGTCAGATGATAGTAATTGCAGTATTTCTGCGGGAAAAAAATGCCTTGATAAACTTTCGGAATTGATCTCCCTGGAAGTCTCCGGCGATGAGATCTATGGCATCATGGCCGAAATAATCTCTTCTGTATTTCGGGAACCGGAGAACACGGGCGCAGTAATATCTGTAGGTGATGAAGTGTGGCATTCATCTTCTTATGACTCTTCAAAGGAATGTCCGGTATTTTTAAAGAGAAACCTTGAACTCAGCGGCATAAGTTATGGTTATATAAATGTCGTCTATTATGGCAGCAGTTATTCCGGCGATGAATATTTTACAGATGCAGATGAGTTATTTCTGGATGCAGTCTCCTGCCGGATTTTAATAATATGCCTGAAGGACAGCAGCAGGGCTGAACTGAACCGCTGTAATGCGGATGCCGGTGCTTACAGGCAGATTTTAAACAACAGTCCGGTCATTGCATTTTTATGGGAGACCGGTGAGGGCTGGCCGGTCAGGTTTGTCTCTGACAATGTAAGTGTTCTTGGGTACAGTCCTGATGATTTCTATTCCGGAAAAATTCTATATGCCGACCTAATCCACCCTGATGACTTGAAGAGGGTCGAAGATGAGATATCCGGGCACCTCTCCGCCGGGGCTGATGATTACTCACAGGAGTACAGGGTTTTTAATCGTGACGGTGAACTGCGCAATATTTACGACCGTACGATTGTCAGGAGAGATGAGGAAGGCAGTCCTGTTTTATTTGAAGGTATTATAATCGATATCACAGAGCGGGTTGTAACGGAAGAGGAGTTAAAACTCGCAAATGAGAAGTACTCGACTGTATTCAGCCTGAATCCGGATGTCATCATTCTCTCGACTCTCGATGAGGGGGTTGTCCTTGAGGTGAATGACAGATGGGAGTCTTTCTCCGGAATTCAGCGTGATGATGTCATAGGCAGAAAGATACTTGATTTGAATTTTTACCTATGTCATGAGGACCGTGAAAGGTATGTCAGGGAGCTTGAGGAGTCCGGTTCTGTTCTTAACTTTGAGCTGGATCTGAATATTCAGGATATGGTCCGGACTGTTTTTATGTCTGGCAGAATTATCGAACTTGAGGATGCGAAGTGCCTCATTACAATAATCCATGATATGACCGGGCAGAAGATCATTGAGGAGAAGTTAAAGGAGAGTGAGGAGAAATTCAGGGCGGTAAGTGAGACTGCAACTGATGCCATATGCATAATGGATGATTCCGGAGCTGTAGTCTTCTGGAATAAGGCTGCCGGAGAGATGTTTGGATATTCGTCCGGTGATGTTTCGGGCAGGAATTTTGTCGATGTTTTTGTCCCGGAAGGCGGGAATATCGGTGCTGGTGACGGTCTGTATCCATATATTAATAAGATATTTGAATCTGAGCTTTTAACCCGTGATTCTGTCAGAGTTCCGGTTGAGATCTCCTCGTCGGTGCTGGAGTCGGGCGGAGAAAAATTCATTGTTTCCATTATCAGGGATATCTCCGAGAGGAAAAAGTATGAAGATGAACTTAAGGATGCAGCTATCAAAATAAGAACAGTCTTTGATTCAATAGGCGATGCGATGTATGTAATTGACAGGGATTACAGTATCGTTGATGTCAATAAGGGAATTTATGATGCATTCGGGTTTAAACCGGAAGATCTTACTGGCCGGAAATGTTATAGCGTCTTTCATGGTGCAGATAAACCCTGTGAACTCTGTGCTGCGGGGGGTGTTTTTAAAACGGGCACTTCCGGCCGGGTTGAGAAGTCTGTAATAAATCCTGACGGTTCAGTTGCATACTATGATACATTTGGTTCTCCGATAACCGATCTCTCAGGTAATGTTATTCAGGCCGTTATCTCTGCACGCAATATTACTGATATGAATAATTACCGGAGTTCTCTGGAGGAGGCAAATAAGAAGCTGAATCTTCTCTCAGGCATTACGAGGCATGATATTTTAAACTCCATTACCATAGCCACCGGTTATCTTGGTCTTATGAAGGAGAATATTCCGGCTGAGGACAGGGATTATGCTTCAAAGCTTGAAATATCGATAAAGAACATACAGAGGCAGATCGAGTTTACCCGTGATTATCAGGATATGGGTGTAAAACCTCCTGAATGGCAGGTGATTGAACCAATTATTCTTGAGTGCCTCTCCGAGGGTGGAGGTGTGCCTTCAGGGGTTCATGTGACACTTGAGATTAAACCTGTTGTGGTCTATGCCGATGTTATGCTTAGGAAGGCCTTCTGCAATATTATCACAAATGCCTATAAGCATGCTTTTGGTATGAAGAATTTATCTGTAATTTCCGGAAATGAGAATGGTAACCTGTTAATCAGGATCTATGATGACGGGAGCGGTGTGCCGGAGGACAAAAAAGAGAGTATTTTCCGGCCGGCATTTGGAAGAAAGCATGGTTATGGGTTGTTTCTGGTCAGGGAGATTCTTTCGATCACAGGAATTACAATTAAAGAAATGGGCGGTGAGGGTGAAGGGGCCTGCTTTGAGATTACTGTCCCTTCGGGCAAGTGGCAGTCTGTCTGAAAAAAAGAGTCCGGTATATTTTTTTGCCGGAAAGCCTGTGCAGATTATTTTTTCTGATTTATGGACAGGATTTCTGATTTTTTCAGATTTTATACCTGTCCATGCTGGCCGATAATTCCTTTACAAGGTCATTTACTTCGTGGATTGCACTGCCGATCTCTTCTATTGATGCACTGGCTTCTTCTGCAAGCGCTGCAAGTTCTTCTGCCTCTTCCATTACATTGCCTGTAAGTTTTGATCCTTCGTCTGCGGCATTAACTACGTTTGTTGCAATGTCGGCCTGGTTTTCAATTGCACCGGCGATCTTTCCGATGTCGTTGTTGACCGTTTCTGCATTCTTTATAATATCGTTAAGTCCGTTTATCGCCTTGTTTACGCTTGATACACTCTCGGTTATCTCAAGGCTTGCGGATTTGATTGCCTCTGCCGTTTTTGCGGATGACTCCTGTACTCCTTTCACAACCGTTTCTATATTTCCGGTTGCCGCCCTTGCCTCTCCTGCAAGGTTTTTGACCTCTCCGGCGACTATGGCAAATCCGCGTCCCTGTTCGCCGGCGTGGGCGGCTTCAATTGCGGCATTCAGGGCCAGAAGGTTAATCTGCCCTGTGATGTCGTGAATCAGGTTAACTACTCCGCTGACCTCTTTTATCCTCTCTGCAAGGCTGTTTATCTCGCCCACACTTTTGTTTGCGATTACTTCCACACTGTTCATGCTCTCTTTCGCTTCGTCTCCGGAGATCTGGGCTTCCTTTCCTATTTCAACAACATGGTTTGCATTTTTAAGTACATCTTTTGCTGTCGAGGAGATCTCTTCGTTGGATTCCGACAGGTCGGCAATCTGCCGGTGTATGTCCTCGATATGGCGGTTGAGCGTCCTTGTCATTGCCGCGGCGTTGGTGCTTGTTGTTGCGACCTTCTCTGCCGCAATTGCGACCTGGTCAGAACTTTTGCCTATCTCGTTGCTGCTTGAGTTTATCTTGTTAAATGAGCCTTTTGCTTCCTTAATTGTAGCTGAGAATATCTCTCCGACGTTATTGAGGTTATCTTTTATGGTTTTTATGTCACCTTCAAATGTGAGATTTTCATCAAATCTTGCACTGAAGTTTCCCTTGTCGAATTCCTCTGCAATTTTTATAATCTCTTTCACTGCCCGGTTTATGCCTTCGCCTACTTTGTTGACCGAGTTTTTGAGGAGGAGGAAGTCGCCTCTGAATTTGTTTTTATCTTCTATTTTAGCATAAAATCTGCTGTGTTCATACTCATTAAGAACTTTTAGTGTTTCTTTAAACGGGGTTTTGTATGAGTTTATTACTGTGTTGAAGGATTCAGCAATTTCCCGGAATTCCGGTGATAGTCCGGATGTTTTTATCTCTGTATCTGTTTTTCCTTCGGATATCTCTGCTGCTGCTCTTTTAAGATCGGTTGTAAATTCCCTTGCGGCTTTGTCCCTGTTATTGCAGGCTTCCTTTATCCTGTTTAATTTCTCACTGTCAGGAATTCCGGATGAGAGTATTGATCTGATGTCTTCGTATTCCATTTTAGCTCCTTTATTTTTATCTGAATGATTTATTTAACAGATTTGTTCCACGAATTAATTTTGCAGATTTTTTTTGCTGCCTGTAAGTATATTATCTGTTATGTCTGCAAAGTCTTTGATAATATCGGTTGTTTATCCTGAAGGGATATACATTTTCCGGGTTGATTTTTATTAAGAGTAAGGTATATTTTGGTTGATTTTTGGTGCCTAAATTCGGCTATGATGTCAAATATTCGTGTTTCTGATCATATTATATTGTGTTGTATTGTATTAATTTATTATATATTGTATGGTATTGTATTAATTTATGATATATTGTGTGGTATTGTGTTTTATTCAGATTCACTGATTATTCTTTCAGCTTCCCTGACGAACAACCGGGCATTCTGAAGTATTTCACGTGCTTCAGATATTTCGATTTCAATAAAAGATGCATAATCAGCATTCTCACGTGCTTCTTCTGCAATATTTAAAGTTCTCCCGTATTTTTTGTCCATTATACCTGTTTTCACAAATTCATTCCCGATGGCTGAAATAAGACCTTTATGTGTTTTGAACTTTATTCCTTTAAGCAATAGAAGTGCTGTTGAAGCAAGGTACATAGCATAATAAGACCTGTTAACTGAATCTTCTGAATAGTTTTCGTTTAAAAGGCTTTCAGCAGCTTTAAGTCTCTCTTTTGATTTTTTGATCAGGGCATTAATTTCAGGATTGTTCATACTGCAATACCGTCCGCGGAAATATTTCTGAAAAATGAGAGGTATTTTTTCTTTTGGTATTCAGTTTCATCGAGCACTTTGACTGAGATATAATGGCCTGATTCAATGCTCATATCAAAGGCTTCACTGATGATAGAATGTTTAAGTCTGAAATCACTTATCTTTGTTATAACCAGTATGTCAATGTCTGACATTTCTGTTTCTTCATGCCTTGCTACTGATCCAAATACTATTATATCTTTTATTTTATCTCTGAATTTTAATCTTATTAACTCTGAAAATTTTTTGGCAGTATTCAGCATTTCAGAATCCATTATCTGAATAATTGTTATAATCAGAGATATAATTTATTGTAGTGGGTAAGGGAAAGAAAAAAATGTTTTTGTTATGCTATTTTTTCAGAAATTCACAGGAATTCAATCTTCCGGACAAGGAAATAAGCAATCATTGCAGCATCTCCGACATCAACCTCTCCGTTGCCGTTGAAATCAGCAGAGATTTCTGGCTGAATTTTATCTGCAACCATGTAAGATACTTTTGAGACGTCCCCTATGTCCACAAAGGCATTTGCGTTGAAGTCTCCGTCAATTCCTGCAACAGTCAGGTCAAATGTCCGGCTGTCCCCTGGCTGATAAAGAAGTCTCTCATCTGCGTCATTGCTCCAGATTTTAAAGACGATCTCCTGATTTATTACTTCTTCATCCCCTTCAACCAAAAGTCTGTCATCAAAGAGACCTTCTCCGCCGTAGGTTCCTGCCTGATTTACAACAAAGCGTCCGGCTTCTTCCTCACCGATAAATGCCCTGATGATTGTGCCGGATGGTGCCGGGATATCACCTATCATAACGCTTCCTGTAAATTCACATGGCAGTACCGGAAGTGCTTCTGCATCTGCTCCATCCATCCCATCGGGTATTTCCGGTACTGCAAATGTCGCTGTTGCTGCCGATGCAATTCCTGCAAGGAAAATTATCCCCAGGGTGAGGATAATTCCGGTGAATAACCTATTCCTGGATTTTCTCATACTAAATTTTGTCATATTATATTCCTCCATAATTACTTTTCATAGATTAATTCAGCTGAGTGCTGCAATTGTACCTTCCTCTTTCATCCATACCCAGTATGCCTTTGCGGGATTCATATCTCTTGTATCGCTGTATATGCCGCTTCCGCCACTGATAATTGCTGTCTCATACATCTGCTCTTCTGAATCCCATCCTATGGCTTTTGTCCATTTCCCTGAAACATCAACCAGTGTGTCCTTTGCAGTTGCAGGAGTGAGTGATGAAAATCCTACTGCATTCCAGCCAGACTGAAGATCTTCTGACGGTGGTGTCTGAAGCGGATTTGAGTCATACTTCATGGATACTTCGGCGCTGTTTGCATCATTGTTATAGATCCAGATTCCTTCAAGAGGTTTTACTTCAGTGTCTGCCTTAACAGTGTCCCATTTTTTGGATGATGCATTATACATCAGAGCTGAATGGCCACCGGAATCAATATCTCCGAATATCTTTCCGGCTGTATTGTTCCCGTTTTCAAGGCGCTTTGGTGTTGATATGAAGTTCCATCCCGGATTCAGGCTGATTGTCGGCCCTTCTCCTTCTTCTGTTACTTTTATATCAACAGTGTCGTAGATATCATAATCAAGTTCAGTGTAACTGAGCCATTTTTCTGCTCTGACTGTGTACTTCCCTGTTTTTGTATTGCTGTCTGTTGTAAGTCCGACTGTGATTGTTCCGTCACTTCCTGTCTTTGCTACAACTGCCCATTCATTGATTGTACCGTCTGCTGCGTATGGTATATCCTGCCCGACTGTTGTTCCGTTCATGTAGTAGGTTGTATCAACTGTTGCCTGGTTCAGGGAATATACATCATCCTGATTTTGCAGGAACTTTGGCGGGCAGTCTGTTGTGTTTGAATAACCGTTTGTTCCGGATAACCAGACTGTATAAAGTGTCTTTGGTGCACCTGCAATTGTTACTGTGAAATCATCCTCTTTGATAACCGGTTCTTTGGTCGCTGTTATTGCAACATAATCTTCCTCAACAGTGAGAGTTGTAATTTCCGATTGTGTTACTCCGGTAACAACTCCGAGATTGTCTTTCATGCCGTTGACATTGCACTGTGCATAGACTTTGTATGTCCCTGTTTTGTACATGTCCGGATCAAGTTTCCATATGGTCTCCATATTTCCGTTTGGTATCCAGAAAAGAGTGTTTGCAGGCTGAATTGAAGTTATACTGTTTGTCCATGAGCCATTATACAGTGCATTAAGCGTTGCACCCTCAGGTGTTTCTACAAGAACATTTATCCCGGAATATCCTCCTCCCCGTCGTGAAAATAGTGCCTCAAGGTTGCTGTCAATACGTATGGCAATGTTGTCATCTGTTACTGCTTTGAGATTGGAAATGTCTTTTTTGGTATTAGCGTTAAACAGTGATACTGAAAGAGATGCTTCCTCAACGTAGAATGAAACATTTACTGTTGCTGTACCCGGATTGAAATACCATGCTCCCGTTTTTCCAGTGAAAATATCCGGTGATACGTAAAAGTCAGTACGGTCTGAGATTGTTATTATTGATGAAGGAGCATCGGTTGCAGGGTTCGCTCCAGCAGTATACCAAGCAATAGTTGGTTTTGGTTGCCACCAAGCTGTCGCATTGGAGATGTCAAGCCCGGCTTCCCCGATGAAAACTGTATCTCCCGAATGTATGGTCGTCCCATAACTTCCGGCCATAACCGGTGATGTCATCAAAAACAATGCAAAGATAAGCAGAAGCGCTGATTTCAGGATTATTTTTCCATTTTTTAATCTTTTCACTTCTGAGTAATTGTCCTTTATGTGTGATCTGTTCAAATGAGATTCCTCCTGATTTTTATTAAACCGGCGGACAAAAAAGTGGCTAACCTGTTAATCCTCCATCGCCCGCTAACATACAGGTAATTATTACCGGGGGTTTCGCTGAGGTCATATTTTATTCAGAGCCCTAGCTCACAGTCCTGAAATTAAAATATGATATACATAGTAAGTAATATTCCCCAATATCCCACACCCCATAACCCGTTTATAGTAAACCGGATATTTTCCATTGTGATTTTATTGCATATATCTGTGTCGATATTGATCTGACAATGCGGAATTACGAAATTAAATATCCTGATTATAATGGTTAATCCGGGAATTATTTTTATCTTACAGTGAATCCCGCCCCCCGCCGGCATACATCTGGGTCCATATATACAGCACAACGGCAATAAGTATCACAAATATAAACCCGAATACCGGAACCCGGAGCCAGACTGAACCGTCATCACTGTCATGGTTGCCTGATTTATATGCCGGAGATCTGCCGTCAGATCCTGAAAAGAATGGACTTTTTTTGTGAGAGATCAATCTGAAATGATAAGATACCTACTCGTAATAATAATTCCCTGTGGTTTCCCTCAGCAGATCAAATTCCGAATTATAACCTTTAGGAGGTGAAATTGCAAGGTATTCCCGGTAGATTTTCTCTCTGTACTTCGGGCCGATTTCATTTACTGCTGAGATAAAGGCCTCATATGTTCCTTTTCCGCCAATGTAGTCCCAGAAATCATTTCCGATCAGGACAACTTCGTCATTTTTCATATCAAACCATCTCGCCGGAAAACTCCATGAATAATTCTCACGGGTTCCATAAGGATTGTATGGCAGGGCAAAGTAGGCACCGTCAATTACAGACGGTTCCATGCAGTGAAGTTTCAATATCTTCTCTTTACTCACTTTTGTCTGATCGCTGTTGGGTAGTGGAGCCTTAAGTTCAAAGGCATATTTTCTGTCATTATTACGGTCCTCAACATAGAGGTCACATACTACTGAAACCGGAATTAATTCCCCTTTTTCTTTTTTAATATAGGCAAGTTCTTTTTCCCAGTCTGGTTTTACCTTATTATCACCTTTTGCTGAATGCTCAAGTCTGTTAAGAGTTTCTGCAATTCTGTGCAGACGTTTCTCTCTGATCATTCCGTCTATTCTGTATCCGGTAGTTCCATACCCCATGCCGTTTGTGGCAGCAACTACAGCCAGTTGTTCCCACACCTTTCCAAACGGAGTTACAAATCTCCTCTCGAAGTGCGATCCCTTAAATATTTCATCAGGAACAAGTGCGGCATAAAGAGGTTTCTTTAAATGATGTTCCTCTTTTACAAAGGGATCAGAATCAAGGACCTTATCCATAATTTTATCCATCAGATCTTTTATGACAGTCTGAATGGCATTTTTCATCTCATCAGAATCAGACATAACTACACTTTTTTCCAGATGAAGATGGATTCATAATATTCTCCTGCACGTCTCCCGGTTCTCCGGTTAACATGACGTTGAATTATATCCTCAACTTCAATCTCAAGCGAATCTGCAATATCGTCATATAGATTATCCCTGTCATTGGCAACAACAACCAGGCGGCCTTCAGGTTCCATTGAATTTATAGCTCTCCGGAAAACTTCAGCAATATCCCTTTGATAATTTTCCTTTGCATTTTTGCTTTTCCCTTTTGCTGCCGGTCCTATCTCTCTTTCTCTCTTATCCTCAAGACCAAGCAGATGGTATGCATATGCATGCTGCTCATGATAATCAATCAGTCCTACATAAGGGGGGCTTGTGATTACTCCGTTTGATTTTGGGAAATCTGCATAGCGGCAGTCTTCGTGGCGTATTTCTACGGATGCATCGGTTTTAAGTGAAGAATATTCTGTAACTCTTTTAATAGTGTCCGTACTGTAGCGTTTTAAAAATTTAAAGGCAACCTGTGTGGGTTGACAGATTCTGTTATGCTTGTAACAGTGGTACGGTTCTGTCACAGGTTTTTTTGGGAAATCAAGGTCAAAATGTGTGGTAAGCCTTGCAGATCTGGCAGATCTGCTTAGAATAACTTTTAAAAGATCTTTATACTGATAATCTCCACTTTCAATAAAGTAGCGGTATGTCAGAAGTTCTTTTAAAGCCTGCGGGGCAAACCACATATTAAGATATTCGTTATTTTCCTCAGTTAGAAACGGCTCTTTTGTGCATTCTGCCCAGAGTGTCTGCTGTTTAGGCTCAGTCTGGGTTGAAATTCTTACCTTCTCAAGAATATCAAGAATTTCCCTTCTCATTGAAGGAATGTCATAATCTGAAGTTTTTGCTCTTGTTAAAAGGACATTAAATGCTGATATATCATAACCAATTGAATTAATTCCAAGTTCGTTAGCCTGAACAAGAGTCGTTCCGGAACCACAGAATGGATCAATTACTGTCTGCCCCCTGACAAAATATTTTCTTAGGAATACTTCCACAAGCTGTGGAATATATTTTCCAAGATATGGATGAAGGCGGTTAACGTGCCTGGTACGTATTCTCTCAGGCAGATCTTTCTCACTCCAGTTCAGATTCAGATTATTTACGGGAGTAAATGGCGTAACTTCTTTTGGATTGGTTGGTATTTCTTTAAATGTATATAATCCCACTTTTTGTTCTTCATTGGTAAGCATGTTAAGGTCCCTGAGTGATAATTATGATTTGAACCCGGAAAGGTTAATCTGATCAATCTGATAGTATGAGTTGAATCCGGAACAATAAATATTTACAGTGTATCCCGTCCCCCGCCGCCGTACATCTGCATCCACATATACAGTACAACGGCAATAAGTATCACAAATATAAATCCGAATACCGGAACCCAGAACCAGACTGAACCATCATCCCCGTCAGGGTTGCCTGATGTCGAATTACCTGATTTATCTGCCGGATTTCCGCCGCCTGAACCTGATACACTGCTGTCTGAACCGTAAGGGTTGTCCGGGTCAGAACCACCCGGAGTTACGGTTGCAGTTGCGGTTGGAACATACGGAGAAGGACCGTCTGTCTCAGTTGGGTCAGGATTGACGGGGGCAGATCCTGCGACATTAATATATGCAGTCTTTGTCAGCGAATCACCTGAGTCATCATTTTTGATTACCAGAGTGACATCATAAACTCCGGGATAGTAGTATGTATGGGTCGGAAAACTTACATATGACATCTTTCCGTCACCAAAATTCCATCTCCACTCAGTCACCCCTCCTTTTGACCTGTCAGTAAAAGCGACTGTCAGGGGTGCGTCACCTGTGAGCGGACTTGCAGAGAAGTTTGCAACCGGAGGTTCAATTGACGGGCCTGGCGGATTTACCGGCCCTGAAGTCGGAACCGGTGTCGGACTGCCTGGCTCAACAGCAGTTATTTTTGTCCCTAATACTTTCCTGTCACTCCCAAATGAGTTCTCAGCTGTCAGTGCAACCTCATATTCACCTGCACGTGAATATGTATGAACCGGATTCTCTTCAGTTGAAGTATATCCGTCACCAAAGGACCACAGCCATGTATCAGGATTATTCGCTGAGAGATCAGTAAAAGTAACCTCAAGAGGTATATCTCCGGATCCGGGCGATGCACCAATCTCTGCTACAGGAGCAAGTCCGACTGCAATATAATTATCACGAATTATGTAGCTCGTTCCTACCGCACTCTCAACAATTAATGATACATCGTATGTCCCTGAAGCCGTATATTCATGAACCGGATTCTGAAGCACTGACGTTGTCCCGTCTCCAAAATCCCATTCCCATGATGTCGGGGATTCGGATGAGAGATCAGTAAATGCAACAGTCAGAGGCGGAGTGCCGCTCACAGGACCTGCTGTGAAACTTGCGGTAGGCTCAATGCCAGCCCTGATATACTTGACTTTTTTGCCTGTACTCTTTCCGTATGCATTTGTTGTGATAAGTGTAACATCAAAAAATCCTTCATCCATATATATGTGCTCAGGATTCTGAACTGTTGAAGTCGCCCCGTCCCCAAAATCCCAGCTCCATGTTACCGGATTTCCCTCCGAGAGATCAGTGAACTGAACTTTCAGTGGGTTTTCTCCTGACACCGGAGAAGCCTTAAATAATGATACCGGTTCAGGTCCGGTTGCACAGACAGGCGATATTAATCCAATAATCAAAACCAAAACTGCAATTATGTATGTCCGCATATTTTCCCCTCACAACCAGAACCGTATCCCCGGTTCCAAACTATGATATTATTCATATATTTATTAACAATTAATAAATCTGCTGTGAAAAAATGTCTGATTCTCCTGTCCCGGAGAACAGAAGAACGGTTATACTGCCTTAATATAGTTGATCTGAGAGCCTTAATGAATCTTATGCAGTCTTCCGGCAGATATATCCCGACTACCACAATTTCACTTTTATCTCATAATTCCGGCAATGACCTTCTCACCAAAATCTGCTGTTCTAATGTCTCCACCGAGATCAGGAGTTGAAATGCCTTTATTAAGTAGCGCCTGTATAGACTCTTCAATCTCATTTTTAGCTCCATCAACACCAAGATAATCAAGAAGCATACCTGCGCTTCTGAGTGCCGCCACCGGATTTGCAATGCCCCTTCCTGCAATATCCGGAGCACTCCCGTGAACCGGTTCAAAAAGGGCATTCTTAACGCCGTAGTTGCCGCTCGGAAGTGTGCCCAATCCTCCGGTTAAGAACCCGCATACATCACTCAGAATATCCCCGAAGATATTTGTTGTGACAATAACGTCATAGCGCTTCGGGTGCATCAGGACATCGAGGGCAAGGGCGTCAATATACATCGGCTTTGAAGCAATGCCATTCTCTTCGGCTACCTTTATGCAGGTGTCCCTGAAGAGAACATCAGACTTCAGCACATTGGCCTTATTACCGATGACAATTTCTTTTTTTCTCAGCTTTGCCCTTTCGCATGCAAACTCCGCAATCCTTTCGCTTCCCTTCCTGGTTACAACCCTGAGTGTGGTCGATCTCCCGTCCCCCGTCTCCTCAATGCCGGAGTAAAGCCCTTCGGTATTTTCCCGAACTATCTCGATATCAAATCCGGGACCGGATACGGGTCTTAGGTTTGCGTAGAGATCAAGTTCTTTCCTGATTCTGAGTATGACACTTTTATAGTCCGGGTGAGGCACGGTTGTGATTGCACCGAATAAGACAGCATCTGATTCTTTCAGGAGATCTATATCCTCATCAGTGACTGCCTCACCGGTTCTCTCCCACCTGCCATAGCCAACCTCGGCATAAATATACTCAGCATCCAGAAGGTAATGCCTGACGGCTTCTTCAGCAACCGGTGTAACTTCCTTTCCTATACCGTCCCCCGGCACAACAGCAATCTTCATATTTTTCTCCATGCACTTACTGCTTCATAAACTGCATCAGAGATCTCCTTTGGAGATACTCCCCAGTGCACTGCAACTCCGGTTCTCTCGCCCACGTACAGCCCGGATCTCTCCGACCTGCAGCAACGGGCAACAAAAGGCTCCTCATCTGCAAGATCAAGCGGACATATATTAATGAATTCAAATTCCTTTTCATCCCCATACCACTCGGCAACCATCTGCCGTGCAGTCAGGCATCCGGCAATCCTCTCACCGCCTTTTAGTCTGTCATTGTCAAGTGTCTTATCAAACCCGGCCGCCCGGCAGGGATAGACATCTGCCTTAATATCTTCAATGTCAATGATATGGTGTACAAACTCAATTTCAAGGCCGCCGAATATCCCCGTCTTCTCAAGGTTTCTGACAGTTTCGGATAATACCGGAAAGGGTGGCTTTGAGTCGTAAATGTGAACTTTCAGAAGAACTGACAGATCAGGATCTGCAACAAATGTCATATGGCCGTCAAAGCCCTCAAAAATTGTGCATTTTCTCCCTGAACCGGCAGCCTTCCTGATTAAGTCCGCCCTGTCATGCAGGATGACCTTTTCCGGATACAGCCATGTCTCATCCGGCCCTGAGATCTTCTTATACTCCCTGACACTTCGTAGAAGCCCCCCCTTCTCATCCACTTCCACAGTTCCGGTCTCAAAAGTCCCGTCCGGAAATTTCCGGATTACATACCTGCTTAAAAAATAGATCTGATCCTCACCATAAGGTGCGGATTCAGCCATTCCGACCTCTTTGCAGTGCCGGGGAAAGATCATCTCCTCTTCCTCATATACTCGATGAGTCCGCCTGCCCTGATAATCTCCTTCATACTCTCGGAGATCGGTTTTGCGTCATAGCGAATACCGGCAACCTCAACCCGGTCTTCATCGGCTGAGAAGATAACTTCGTCACCGTCCTTACATTTTATCTCATCTGTCTCAAAGACCAAAATTCCGGTGTTCACCAGATTTCTGAAGAATATCCTTGCAAATGAGGGTGATACCACGGCAAGGACCCCTGCCTCTTTAAGTGCAATTGCCGCCTGCTCACGTGACGATCCGCAGCCGATATTCTTTCCGGCAATTATTACAGATCCTTTAAGCCTGCCTGCAATATCAGGGTCATAATCCTCAAAGGCATGATCTGCCCAGACCTTACGGTCCTTTGTCCTGAGATACCGCCCTGCGATTATCATATCGGTATCGACATCCTCACCGATGCATACCGCTGTTCCTTTATTTTCCATCTCAGTTCTCCTCCGGAGATCTGATCTCGCCTGCAAGGGCACTTGCGGCGGCGGTTGACGGAGAGCAGAGATAATATTCAGCACCGACTCCCATTCTGTTCTTAAAATTCCGGTTGGCAGTCGAAAGTCCTACCTCACCTTCACCCAATACGCCCATGTGCATACCAAGGCACGGCCCGCATCCCGGTGTTCCGACGGCACATCCTGCCCTGATAATGTCGAGCAGAATTCCGGTGGAGACAGCCTTCTCAAGCACACTCTTTGATGCCGGGACAACAACCGTCCTCACCTTTACTGTCCTGCCCCTGACAATGTCGGCAAACCGTTTCAGGTCTTCATACCTCCCGTTTGTGCATGTCCCGACAAAGACCTGATCAAGGGCTGTTCCGGCATACTTCTCAACCGGAACTCCAGTATCTACTCTGTGGGGGACTGCAAGCATTGGAGACAGAATCCCGAGATCGATGTCGATCTCCTTTGCATATGACGGATTCTCAGCATTCTGCCTCTCAGACTCAATGCCCAAATGTGCGAGATATTCTGCTGTCACTTTGTCTGAATAAAAAAGTCCTGCCTTCGCTCCTGCCTCAATTGCCATATTTGACATGGTAAGCCGGCCTTCCATCGGGAGACTTTCAGCACCCTCACCTGTGAACTCCAGTGCCATATATGAAGCCCCGTCCATGCCGAGCATCCGGATATATTCAAGTGCTGCGTCCTTGGCCTCGGTATGCCCGGTCAGTTTGCCTTCAAGATTTACCCGGATTGTCTCCGGAACCTTAAACCATGTCTCACCTGTCTCCCAGATGGCGGCCATATCCGTTGCCCCTACTCCGGTTGCGAATGCACCGAATGCACCGAGCGTGCAGGTATGTGAGTCAGCACCTACAACAATCTCTCCCGGTCTGCATACGCCTTCACTCATCACCTGGTGGCAGATTCCGCATCCGATGTCATAAAAGTTAACCCCGGCACTTTTTGAAAAATCCCTCAGTTCGTGCTGAAGTTCTGCCGTTGTCGAGTTGTTTGCCGGAGTTATATGGTCGTAAATTATTGAGATCTTACCCGGATTTTCAGGCTTAACCCCGCCCATCTTCCTGAATGAGTCAAGTGCCAGAACACCTGTTCCGTCATGTGCAAAAGCCCTGTCAACCTTCCGGTCAACAAAACTCCCCTCCTTTCCACCTAAAATTTTTTCAGAAAGTGTTGTCAATGCTTCTCCTCCCTGGCCTCTTTTAATATTGCAAGAAGAACTTCCGGTGTTATACTGCACTTCCCCTCACTCTTGGTTTTTATCTGCTCCAAAACCCAGGCACATTCATCTCTGGTTATACTGCACCCAAGGCATTTTACTACATGCTCAAGGGCTTTTCTTCCGGTATGCTTGCCAAGTATGAACTTTCTCTGCCCGCCCACAAGTTCCGGAGGGAAATACTCATATGCGGACGGTTCAACGAGCATTGCGGCGATATGTATCCCGCTCTCATGCGAGAATGCATGGTCCCCGACAACAGCCTTGTTCTTTGCGACCTTAATTCCGGAATACTCCTCCACCATTTTAGAGGTCTTCATAAGCGGTGTCAGGTTATAACGGTCAATTCCGCCTTTCATCCTCAGTGCCACAAGCACCTCTTCAAGAGCAGCGTTTCCGGCACGTTCACCAATTCCGTTTATGGTTGTATGCAGCTGAAATGCCCCTGCCTGTGCGGCTGATATTGTATTGGCGGTTGCACAGCCCATATCGTCATGGCAGTGGACACAGAGCGGGTTTTTCAGGGTCTCTGTAACATCAAGGACAGTATTGTACATCTCAACCGGAGTCATGCACCCGACAGTATCGGCAATACTGCTGTACTTTGCACCGGCCTCATATCCTCTCTCAAACATCTCTTTTAAGAACGAAATGTCGGTCCTTGACCCTTCCTCGGCGGAGAACCTCACATCAATGCCGTGTTCGGTTGCGTACTCCACCATTCTGAGCGCTTCCTCAAGCATCTCCTCGCGGGTCTTTTTGTATTTAATTCTTATATGCAGGTCGGAGGTTGCAAAGAAGATCGAGACGAGATCGACACCACAGTCAATGGCAGCATCCACATCGCTCTTAACGGCTCTTGACAGGCAGCATGTCCGTGCGGAAAGGCCCATGTCTGCTATCTCCCTGACGCATCTCTTCTCATTTTCAGAGACGCTTGGAAATCCCGCCTCAATGACCTCAACCCCTATCTCATCAAGCATAAGGGCAATACTCTTCTTCTCTTCGCAGGTGAATGAGACACCGGGTGTCTGTTCACCGTCTCTTAATGTGACATCACATATTTCAACATTTAATTTTTTCATGTTTCTCCCCCGCAGGGCATGCCCCGCTGATAAGGATGACCTTTGGCCGGTCAGGCTTTTCATTCAGATATACGGACAGCTCTCCGGTGCTTCCGCGTTTGATTGAATCCGAGCTGATAATTTCAGGTTCTGCCCACTGTATGTACCTCAATAGATCGGGTGAGTCCTGCCCTCCGGTCATTCCCATTTTTTTGTTTAAGAGGACAATGACCAGAACGGGCAGTTCTTTCTCAAAGACATCGATCAGGGAGTTAATTCCGGAATGGAGCAGTGCGTAGTCGCCGGTAAGGGCAATGCCTGTACTCTTCGCGGCAGCTGCAACTGACGATCCAAGGCCGTAATTTGCAATACCGAAGTTATACGGCGGATTTTTGGAGAGAAGTGAACATCCGGTGTCGCAGATGACCTCTCTTTTGGAATCTTTTATTGCTGAGAATAATTCTTTGTACGGGCAGTTTCTGCACAATGTCCGTGCATAACCACGGCCCGGCATGGTCTGCGGGTTTTCTGTCCTCGTCCGGGCTTTTGGATTACTGTCGTCTGCCGGAGGATATGTTAGCGGAAATTCTGTCTGCTCATACATATCCGCCGTTATATTTCCGGCTGATTCACACCGTCCTTTCATGGTCAGCAGAGGGTCAGCAAGTTCTCCTTTCAGGTCTTTGCGCATCACAGTGCCGGATTTGGCACTGTTTTCAAGAATGTCTTCAGTAACTTTCAGTATGGCCGGTCTTGAGAACCGCTCTGATGCCTGAAAGGCCGTTTCTGCGGATGAGAAGAGGTTATCTCTGTTGGGCACTATGAGGGGCACATCTGCAACCTCTGCATAATGCGTTGAATCCTGGCAGGTCTGTGATCCAATGGCTTTTGTATCGTCTCCGGCAATTATCAGCACTCCGCTGATTATCCCCTGATAAACCGCGTTTACCATAGGATCAGCGAGAATGTTCATTCCGGCATTTTTTACGATCACTGCCGAACGCCTGCCTGAGAGAGAGTCTCCAAGGGCATATTCAAGGGCTGTTTTCTCATTTATGACATATTCTGCATCAACTTTCTCAGCAAGATCTGTCACCGGATATCCGGGGACGGTGTAGTAAGTATCTGCTGCTCTCAGCAGTGCATCTGCAAGTATATCACAGCCGGACTTCTGATTTGTCATCTAAAAATCCCTCCCTGGCACAAGATCACAGCCGGTGCAGGCTGTGCACATAGTCTCTGCAACTCCGGTATCAAGTCCGTTTTTGAGTAGTTCGTCATCAAGAAACTCTGTAATATTCAGGATTCTCTCACGTGCAGGTCTGCTGTATCCGGCTTTCTCAGACATCTCTGCCTTAGGTGTCAGCGGACGGATGACCGGAATTATGCCAAGAGCTGTGACTTCTGAGATGCAGGCTCTCATCTCTGAATCACTCTCACCTGCACCAAGGATTATATTGGTAAAAACCCTGTTCTTCCCGAAAAGCCGCACGGATTCTATGAGTGCGTCCATAATCTGATCTCTCTCCATCTCCGGGCAGATCTCCTGAAAGAGTTTCTCTGTTGCAGCCTCAAGGTTGAACTTCACCTCCAAAACTCCGAGATCAAAGAGCTTTTTTGGAGTTTCCTTAAGGGGGTATATAGAAACTCCGACTGGCAAGCCGAATCTCATAACCCTTGTTACAACCTCAATGACCCTCTCCTCATCCTCTTCGGGAGAACCTATAACTCCGCTTGTAAGTGAGATGCAGTCTATATCAGGCAGAACTCCTTCGATCATCCTATCAATCTCTTCAGGACTCTTGAACTTCTTCTCCTGGGTGGGAACAGAGCAGTATCTGCACCTGAATATACAGCCCTCACTGACTGTAATAAATGCCTGCCGGGGGCAGTGAAGGGTGGCAGGTTCTACCCTCCCTTCGACTTCCTCTCCCTCAAACTTAAGTACGGCATTATCTCTGTCAGTGATGACAATCTCAACCGGACTGTCATCCGTAATGCTTAACCGGACTCTCATGTTTCCGGATGAAAAAAAGACCGATCCGCCCTCTCCTGATGACGGGCCTGCCTTTGAGAATGAAGTTATACCCTCAGTTCCGCCTGTAATCTTTGCAGTGCCCGCTTCCAGAAGTCCGGCCTTTAATTCACACCATCTCATATCTTCAGAGCCTCTTCGTAATCTGTATAAAATGGAATTGCAGCCGCAGCACCGATAATTCCCCTTCCTTCAATTCTGATCTCAAGAAGTTCTCTTATCTCTTCAAACTCAGCATTGCTTACTTCTCCGGCTTTAACCTGCTCCCCGTATTTTCTGAGTGGTGTTGTATCAAAACCGGAGAATGCACATAGCCCTGTCTCATCCGAGAGTGTGTACTTCCTGACAAGCTCTTCAAAACTGCTTATAAGTTTCTCAGGCTCTCTGGTGGCGAATTCACATGCAATTGCCACACAGTTTTTTGTTCTGTAAGGAACGGGAAAGAGCTGAACTATTGTATGGGAGAGATATCTTGAATTCTCATCCTCAACTGCCTTTGATATATTATGTGCAAGTGTCCACGTTGCACCCTCCTCGGCAGTATCGGTATCATCAATCCCGATTACAACCCTCTGCATCTTTGGAAGGGTAATTGTCGAACCGGCAACCTTCCCTCCTCCGCATGGCTCTGATGAACTTTTTATGACACCCTTTGCAGTGGATCTGCACACCGATGCTCCTACTCCTCCGCCGCCCATGCCGACGTATGATATGGATATTTCATCACCGGAAATTTCCGCACCGCATATTCCGGCAGGGAAGTATGAACCCTCAAGCTCAAGGTCCACACACCCTGTACTCAGCATAAATCTCTGGGTATTTCCCACGACTCTGACTGATTCTGTAAGCGGACTTTTCCTGTAATGATTTCCGGCCCACATCGCACCGCCAATACAGTCAAATTTTTCTATAAGCTCTATCCTGGAGTTGTCCTCAGAGCTTACAGCAATTATCTCCGGATAGGAGATGGAATATGGATTATTAAAGATGTTCTCCATACAGCCCCGCCGCCTCAATTCCTCTGTTTGCCCAGAGCACTGCACCAAGAGCACCGATTCTGCCCTTGCTCTTTGCAGAATCTATATACTCTATGCCAAGCCTTTCTGCTTCAGCCTCGCACTCCTCAACATTTAAAACTTCAGTCTTAATCTTTTCAAGATACGGTGATTCGGGCTGTGTAAGTCCACGCCATACTGCAATGCCTGTATCCTCACTGACAGATCTCTCCTCGATAAACTCCTTTACAAATGCAAGCAGTTCATCCACCTTATCCGGCCGGACAGCAAAATTGAGTGCAGATCCTACGCAGTTTGTCGTCTTGTTCGGGACCTTCGGGTTTAACTGAATGAGCCTCATGTCGAGGTATTCAACACCTTCAATGGTGCACGCCTCGGCACATTTGGATGCAAGCACCCAGGTTGCCCCTGACTCCTTTGTGTCCGTGTCGTCAATTCCGATTGATATTTTGACATATTTCGGTGAGTAGATCCTCGTCCTGCATGTCCTTGCCCCGCCTGCCTTTAGATCATCTTCTGTCGGGTATTCTGTTCTGATAACACCCGGTGCCTGCGGCAGGCATACTGCAACACCGACACCGGCGCCTGCAATGCCTGCCCAGTCGGTTGCCACAAGGTCACCTTCTACAGATACACCTTCAAGCGCCTGTCCTCCGATGTCATCACCTGCGGCACCAAAATTAATCGGGAATTTGCCGATTTTTGCTGATATGGTCATTGATGCACCCTCAACACTTATTGATTCCACAGCACCGCCGGCACGCCTGCGGTTCATCACATCCCATTCAATTGCCCCTCTGTGACAGCAATGTTCGATAATTTCTGCCTTCTCTGCTTCTTCATCAACTATAACCAGAAATTTTCTGCAAAACATTGTGCCAAAGCGTTCTCTGACCTCTTCGGGAGTTAATATAATAGTCAATTGTTTGTCACCGAAATTTTCGTTAACAGGATTTTCGGCAACAAAGTATATAATGGGTTTGGTTTTTGCCGGTTTCTCTCTGAAATGTAGCTGGTTTTTGAATCCGGGTGTGCGTCCTCAGTTGTGCTGAAGCCTGAAAATCTATTTTCTGCTTCAATATCTCTTCCCTGCGATGAGGACTAATCCGGAAATTACTGCAACCAGTGACAGTTCCAAAGAAGTACCTGATTTTCTTTCAGCAGGGTATTTATCCTGATCATTTATTCCTTTGTTCTCTGAATTCTGCTGTGTAGTTTCAGTGTATAAAGGATCACTGTCTGATGCTTTTAGGGAAGACATCTCTCTTATTTTTAATGTACTGCGACCATCCACAAAATCAGACCACATTACTGTACTGCCGGATATCTCAACTGCTCCGGGATATTCATTACCGGTCACTGCTACCAGTGTTTCCCTCTCTTCATTAAGGTCATAAAGCCATATTTTATAGTGCTCTTTATATCTCCTGTCGCTCCAGACAATATTGTCGCCGTCAATTTTTGGTTCTGATATTCTCGCACCTGGCGATGCGATAATTTTTGTTTTATTTGTCGAAATTTCGGTCAGTAATAGCTGCTGTGATACCTCTTCTTTCAGAAATGATCCAAAGTCCTCATCAAACCGGTATACTACTTTTTCACCGGATATGTCGGGGGATGAAAAAACGCCATTTTTTTCATCACCGATCTGCCATGATACAGAGTTTTTGAGGTTCATAATATGGACAGTATTTTTCATCTGACCATACCGGTCATCCTGAAATACTATGTAGTCTCCTGAGGCAGATACCGATCCCTGCCTTCCCGGAATTTCCTGATGTATCAGTCTCTTTTCGTCAGGATAATATATGTAAATGTCACTCATTCCGGAACCGGAATTCAGCATAAATGAATCTCTTCCGGTGATAACAACATTCCCGTTTACGAGTTTTAAATCACTGACTGATTTAAATTTATCGGGGATTTCCATCGGCATATCTTCTCTGTCCGGGTATATATTCAGGGTAATTTCGGGGCCTGAAAAGTCGTTTTTCTCAGTGATTTCAGCCCATATTATTGTGTCTCCACAGATGTCCATATTTATGCCATCCGGATTTCCGGCAGGCAGTGTTACAATACTGGCCCTGCTGATATTGTATCTGTACAGTTTAACCCATCCGGGTTCGTCACTATCAGGGTAGATTTCTGAGATTAATATGTTCCCTGAGTCAACTATTCCATAGGCATAGGCGCCTTCTTCAGCTGTAAATATTGTCACTTCATCGCCCGGGATGCCGGCTGCCTGAACACCGGGGAGAATAATCCCGGTGATCAGGAGCAGGGAAAAAAGTATCTGTGTTTTTCTGCTTGCGTGATCGTGCATATCATTCACTGAATATAATATCTTATCCCATGAGGATATATGTCATATCTGATTTCCGTCCAACAATTTAGAACTGGTACAATCATCTAATTGCAGATTGTTGGATGGTTATCAGAGAGATAATATTTATTCAAAATATTATAACTTTGTCTGTGCCATAGAAAGGTACAGGAAAGGAAAAGTGAATAAATCGAGGAAATTTACAGTGTTCGGGATTTTTTTAATCCTGGGGATGGTGATATGTTCAGTATCTCCTGTCAGCGCTCTGAAAGCAGAAGCAACAGATGAACAGCTGAAAGTGATGAATGAGATCGAAGGAACTGATATAACAATTGGTGAATACCTGCAGAAAGTCTGGCCTCAGTTCTATGATGAACTTTCAGAAGAACAGAAAGAAAAAGTAAACTGCTGGAAAAAAAGCTGGCCAAAAAGTTTATCTGAAAATCAGGTGTCTGAAAGTTGAAAAACAAGGACATCAATGTCAACAAATGCTTATATCGGCAGTGGAACGAACAGAATCTCTTACGGTGGTGATTCAACTGTCTATGGAGGAACACCACAATATCATTATATCGAGGTGAAATTGAAAAACAGCTCTGATCAGGTTGTAAGCTCAACAGCATACAGCAACTCAGCAAGTTATATTGACGCATCCAATCTCTATATGTATCCTGCATCAGGATATTATAACTCAAATGCATGGAGCTACTCATTAAGTCCTGACGCTGAAGACTCAGATTCAGCAGGCCCAATGTATTATTCATGATCTCATTTGAGATCACTTTTTTGTTGGATGATTGTCAGAGAAATGATATATATTCCGGTTATCCAAAAGGTAGTTTAAATAACTGTTAATTCCTTTTGAATTAATACGGGAATTATCTAATACTCATTTTAGAGGTGATACTATGAATACAAAATTCAATCGGCAGATTTCCTTAATGAGACAAAGAAGAAGGTTTCCTGTGATATTTCAGTTCATACTTCCGGTTATTCTACTCTGTATGATTATTATTCTGCCTGCACAGGCATTATATGCGGAGGCTACAGAAGAGCAGCTTGAAGTTATGAATGAAATTGAGGGGGCAGATATAACAATCGGTGAATACCTTCAGAAAACATGGCCGGAATTTTATGATGAGCTTTCATGTGATCAGAAAACCAGAGTGGACAGGTGGAAAAGAGGATGGCCAAAAGACTCTGTAATAATTGAGGAGAATAGCCGGAACTGGCATAGCCAGAATATAACTTCATATTCCACTGCGCTCAACATAAATCTCAAATGGGAGGATGAGAGATCAAATCTGAGCCTTATGGTATATTCCCCAAAGGGAGATATCTTCGGACCATTTTATGATGACATAGATGGTGTAAGCAATGGGCAGATCTATTTTTATATCCGGAAAGATGACGGACTTCCTTTTGGGGAATGGTGGTACGCTGTAGAAGGTGAGAAGGTAAATGGCACACAAAAATACTGCATATAATATATCCGGCGTGAAGCTTGTAGTGCTCTTCACTATATGGGTGCTGTTTCTGGTTGTCCCGGCATCTGCATCATATGATGAAGGGTATACTATTACAGATTCAGCTGTTCCGGGGGACTATATTGACTCTTCAGGAACTGACAGTATCAGGGATTTTGAAGATGTGCCGTTATGGATTAAATTATCTGTGATGTCGGGATTGTTTGTTTCATCACTCTGTTTCATAAAACTTGTTCCTTTTATCGGCAGGATACTGGAGAGTAAGAATCCGAATCTGAAAAGAAGTAATATTATGGAATTTATCCACAAAAATCCGGGTTGCACTACAACCGAAATAGGCAGATGTACAGGTCTAAACACAGGAACTATCAGGTATCATATCCGCGTGCTTGAAAGGGAAAGGGATGTTGTATCAATAAATACAGGGCATAAACTATGTTATTTCCAGAATAAATCCAGATATGGGCATGATGAGATGGTTTTTATTGCATTTTGCCGGAATGAGAAAACAAAGGATATTGTTCGTCTGATCAAAGACAGGCCTGGGATTTCACATAACCATATCTCCAGGATTATCAGTCTCGATAAGAGTACAGTTAACTGGCACATAAGGAGACTGACGGATTCCGGCATTGTAAGCTCCAAAAAAGAAGGTAAATTCACCAGGTTTTTTATCTCTGAAGATATGGCAGATATATACCGCAGTTGCTGAACGGACAGTCCGGAGGCTTAAGTGTGAATCCTTTAACTGTTTAATCTTCAAAATCTTAAAATGGGGTTTATCTTCATTTTTAGCCCTGAATCAGAGATTCTGGTCTTGTTCTTACCTGCGAAAAAAAGAATCTGTTGGTTTTTTTTACCGGAAATTCCGGTTCAGTTAAATTTGGTTTTATAATCCAAGGATCTCTTTAAGATCGAACTTGAACGGGCCGAGGCTTCCGCCGAAGTTTCCTGCGGTGATGAATTTGATTCCCGGAATCATTGTTGCGGCTTCAATGCCTGCCTTTGTTGCTTCCTTTATTGAATCCTCGTCAACTCCGTCAATGACGATCTCATAAACTGCACCAACACCTTCAGGTACAAGTGACCCTTCTACCTTGTCACGGATTGACGGGCAGTACTTCTCGTTTGTTGTTGCCGGCATGAACTTGTACTTGTTTGAACCGACCTTTGAGCCTGATGCTACAACTGGGAATGAGCACATACATCCTGGAACAAGCATAATTGCATCCACTGCTGACTCTGCTGCCATGAGTGCTGCGGGGATGTTCTCACCCATGATGAAGAAGTTGCCGCCTGCGACACCTTTTACAATTCCGAAGTTCTCCTCTCCGATGTACTCTCCGTTCATGATTGGAATTGCCCAGCATTCGCGTCCGCCGACTTCTTTTTTGTACTCGAATCCGTCGCCGAAGAAGTGGAGTTTCACATCAATTCTCTCTTCTGCGTCAGGCATGCCATCAAAGACTGCTGTTGTTGGCTGTGTCAGGACACATTCTGCGAGGCGCTCTATTACCTGCTCCTTAAGCTTCTTTTTTCCTCCTGCAAAGAAGAGAACGGAGATTCCGGGCCTGCCGTCAGGGGTCTCTGATGCATCAACTGCACCTTCAATTCCGGCTTCACATGGACATCCGATTGCTGATGTTGCGAATCCTGTTGCTTCGGTTGCTGCCTGGATTGCCCACTGTTCATTAATTGCCGTGATTATTACTCTGCATGCCCAGTTTGGGAATGCCTCTGCATAATTGTCATCAATTTTTACGCCATTGAGTTCCATATCTCATATACCTCATTTAGCTATGGTTTAATTTTCTATCCGGGAAGTTAAAATAATGTTTCATTTTTATCCTCGGATGTCTTGTATTTTTACCTGTTCCCCGTATCTCTCTGACAGGTGCGGCACGTTATTACAGTGTGGCGCATGATCCTGCGATCAGATCACTGCGGATTGTGATTTTCCCAAAGAATCCGGGACTAAAATGTGGTTATTTTCCTGTTCAGGTTAAATTAATCTCTTTGGATAAAACGGCGTGTAGCTAAATTATTTTTAAATTTTAAGTATTGTATTCTCTTTTATACTGAAATCCGGCAATTTTAGGCGATTATTTACGTTTTGTTTTTTCGGAAAATCCGGTATTAAAATCCCTTAACTCACTATAAGGGTTTCTATTTTAATTTCAGGACGCATGCGGGGTTTTTCGCCCAGTAAATAAGTTTGATTTTACTATTTTGTTTTGTAAATATGTATTCTCTATTTTTTTAGATTTTTGCGGGAAAAAACAGGGTATTACTTCAGAACCTTTATCTATATTTTTTACAAACTTTTAGCGATCGATTTAAGATCGATATAGCGGTGCGTGAAAAAAAATGGCATTTGCTGTTCATGTAAACATGGAACGTTGTACAGGCTGCAACAACTGTGTGGTCGCATGCCCGGTTGATGCACTTGAACTTTCCACTGTTGACCCTGTAACAACAGAGAAGATTTACAGGGTTGTCAATGGTAAGGCAATTGTGCTCGACTTTGACCACGAGTTATGTGCCGGATGCGGAGTATGCATCTCGGCGTGTCCGTATGGCGTTATTAAACTTGAAGGGCGTTGGAAAGACATGGTACAGGTTCCAGGAGAGGCCTAAATATTTTAAAGGAGTGTTAAAGTAATGAATACGCTTTTCCCAAAATACTCCCGTAAACAGGACGGTGATATAATCACAATGGAGCAGAAGCTCCTCAAACAGGTAAACAATCTTGTGCTTGACAATGGCAAGTGCACAGGCTGTGGTATCTGTGTAGAGTCCTGTCCGGAAGAAGCAATTAGCATTGGCCCTGTAGGCGCTGTCCGAAAGGGTTCAATTGAGTATGGTCAGTCAATTTCAATCAATGAAAAAGATTGTTCATACTGTGGTGTTTGTGTAGTAATGTGTCCGTTTGGGGCACTTGATTTAAAGATTGACGGAGAGTCAAGACTTCCTATTGTAGAAAAAGAGGGTTTCCCATCCTACGATGTAACAAGAATTATCGATGATGAGAAATGTGTCAGGTGTACTACCTGTGATGACGCCTGCCCACGTGATGCAATTAAGCGTGATGTGCCTGACTTTGAGGGAGTTGCAGCAGACGGCCTTAAGAAAGCAGAGGCAGTTGAATGGAAGGTAAACTTCGAATGTGATGATGAGAAGTGTACAGTCTGTGGTCTCTGTGCTGAGGTCTGTGCAGCACTCAATGTTGAGAGAAAACCATTTACAGCAGAGTCCGGAGTGCCTGAGGGTATTGTAAAATGGACAGAGTCACTCTGTGATGGCTGTGGTGTATGTGCTGAGATCTGTCCTTCAGATGCAATTACTGTTGCAAAAGAGGGTGAAGCAGCTCAGAAGAAGTATGGTAAAGTCACAATTGAAGAGAACTGCTGCAGCTGCCGCTGGTGTGCAATTAACTGTCCAACAGAAGCAATTACAGTAACTAAGCCCTTTGAAGGTACAATTGAATTCCATGCAGAGAAATGCCCTGGTGGCTGCTCAACCTGTATGGATATCTGTCCGGCAAATGCAATCTATATGCCATCACCAAAGTCCCCTGCTGATATGCACGGAGAAATTGAAGCAAATATTGCAGTCAATGAGGACTTCTGTATTCTCTGTGGTGTATGTGTCAATGCATGCCCTGGTGAGGATATAATTGTCATGAAGCGTACAGGCATCAATGTATCCGGAAAGGAGACAGATCTCTTCTTAACGATCAAGGAAAAACTTCTCCAGCCAAGAACTTCCAGGGTGAAGGAGAGCGTAGAAGTTGGCGAAGTGGAGCTCAAGACAGTTTGAGTGAGGTGACAATAATATGGCTGTAGAAAAGAATTACGGAAATCCTGAGCTTGAAGAGAAACTCAAAGATCAGAATTATTATCTTGCTGATTCAAACAAGGACTTTTCAGAACAGGTTGGAAAAATCAGTGGCACAATCTATCACATGTGTTACCAGTGCGGTACCTGTACCGGGTCATGCCCGTCTGCACCCCGCAGTTCGTACCGTATCCGCAAGTTCATGAGAAGAGCCGTTCTCGGACTTGAGGATGAGGCACTTACCGACCCTGATCTCTGGCTCTGCACAACATGCTACTCATGTTCAGACCGCTGTCCGCGTGATATTCTGCCAACCGATGTAATAATGGCAATGAGGAATCTCGCGTTTAAGAGAGATATTGTACCACGCAATTTCCTCAAGACAGTTCAGCTGATCTATACTACCGGTCACGGTGTACCAAACAATGATGTAAACCGTGCAGCACGTGAAAAACTAGGTCTTCCGAGAGATCCTCCGACAACACACAGCTATCCTGAATATATGGACGGAGTCAGGAAGATTATGGACTTCTATAAACTCAAGGCAGAAGCAGACAGAATTCTGTCGGAGGGAGAGTAATTTATGTCAGGACATTTTGATCATTCATACGCATTCTTCCTTGGCTGCATTGCTCCAAACCGTTATCCCGGTTGTGAAGCAGCAGCTATTCAGACAAGTGCAAAACTTGGTATCGAACTTCTACCTCTCAAGGGTGCAGGATGCTGTCCGGCACCTGGTGCATTCGGTTCAATCGACCTGAATGTATGGTATGCACTTGCAGCAAGAAACCTTGTCCTTGCAGAAGAGATGGGAAAGGACATCACACTCATCTGCAATGGCTGCTACAAGTCCATCTACGAAGTAAACCACAAACTTAAACACAATGACGAACTCCGCGACGGCGTCAATGAGGTCCTCGCAGAGGCTGACATGGAGTTTAAGGGTACAATAGACGTCTGGCATCTTGCAGAACTCTACTATGACGAGAAGATCTGCGGTGTTCAGAAGCTTGCTGACAGTGTCACACGCCCTCTTACCGGAACAAGAGTGGCAGTCCACTACGGATGCCACCTGATGAAGCCGGGCAAGGAGCGCCACTTCGGTGACACAGAAAACCCTACATGGCTTGAAGAGATGGTTGAGGCACTCGGTGCTGAGGCTGTGTACTACAGAAACAGAATGCAGTGCTGTGGTGCCGGTGGCGGTGTACGTGGATACGATATTCTCCACTCACTTGATATCACAAACGAGAAGATGATCAACCTCCGCGAAGCAGGAGCAGATGCACTTACTGAGGTCTGTCCGTTCTGTCAGCTTCAGTTCGACCGTGGTCAGATTGAGATCCAGGAGAACTTCGGTCAGACATACAACCTTCCGGTTCTCCATTATAATGAACTTCTCGGCCTTGCGCAGGGCATGTCCCCACAGGAACTCGCCCTTGACCTGCATGCAATAGACTGCAAACCATACCTGGAGAAATTAGAGTAAGGAGGTCTGAAAAATGGCAGAAAATCAGGAACCAAGAATAGGTGTATTCATTTGCCACTGTGGTACAAACATCGCAGGTTCACTTTCTATTGAGGAAGTAATGAACTATTCAATGACACTTCCGGGTGTTGTTGTTGCAGATGAATACCAGTATATGTGCTCAACACCAGGTCAGAACAAGATCATTGACGCAATCAAGGAACACAACCTGAACGGTATCGTAGTTGCAGCATGTTCCCCACGCCTTCACGAACCAACATTCAGGACCGCAACAGCAGAAGGTGGACTTAACAAGTTCCGTTTCGAGATGGCAAACATCCGTGACCAGAACTCATGGGTTCACATGCATGACTGGGACGGAGCAACATCAAAGGCAAAGGATCAGGTCAGGATTGCGGTTGCAAAAGCAGCACTCCTTGAAGATCTCCAGCCAAAGTCTGTCCCTGTCGAACACGCAGCAATGGTCGTAGGCGCCGGTGTTGGTGGAATGCAGGCAGCACTTGACCTTGCAAATGCAGGTATCAAGACATATCTTGTCGAGAAAGATCCTACGATCGGTGGACGCATGTCCCAGCTCGACAAGACATTCCCTACACTTGACTGTTCCCAGTGTATTCTTACACCTAAGATGGTCGATGCAGGACGTCACCCGAATATCATTCTCAGGACATATACTGAAGTTGAAAATGTAGAAGGTTACATCGGAAACTTTGAGATCACACTCCGCAAGAAGGCACGCGGTACAAGAGACGGTGCCGAGATGATTGCAGATGGAATCGAAGGTTCAGGATGTAATGGCTGTGGTGACTGTGCAGAGGTATGTCCGGTAATTAAGCCAAATCCATTTGAGATGGGAATGGCCCCAAGAAAGGCAATTTATATCTACCACCCGCAGGTAATGCCGCTCCAGTACACAATTGACTTTGATTCATGTGTTAAGTGCGGACTCTGTGCAGAGATCTGTGGTGTTGAGAAGAATGCAATTGACCTTAATATGAAAGACGAACTTGAGAAAGTCAAGGTCGGCTGTGTAATCCTTGCAACCGGTTACGACCTCATACCAATTGAGGAGAAGACCGAATGGGGATACAAGAGACATGAGAATGTCATCACAGGTCTTGAATTTGAGCGTCTCATCTGTGCATCCGGACCTACCGGTGGAAAACTTATCCGCCCGTCTGATGGTGTAATTCCAAAGAAGGTTGGATTTGTTCTCTGTGCAGGATCAAGAGACAATACGGGCGGCGTTGCAAAGCCATACTGTTCAAGGTTCTGCTGTATGTACTCACTCAAGCACGCTCACCAGATCATGGAGAAGATCCCGGGTGCTGTTCCTTACCTCTTCTACATGGATATCCGTTCATTCGGTAAGATGTACGAGGAGTTCTACTACCGTATCCAGAATGAGGGTGCAAAGTTCATACGTGGTCGTGTATCAAGTGTTGAAGAAGACCCTGTTACAAAGAACCTGTATGTAAGAACCGAGGATACACTTCTTGGAAGACCTGTAACTGTAGAGTGTGAAATGGTCGTACTCGCAGCTGCGATTCAGCCAAAGCCTGACGCAGAACCAATCCGCCAGATGTTTGGTATTTCCAAATCACAGGACGGATGGTATCTTGAGGCACATCCGAAGCTCAACCCTTGCGGTACAACAACTGCCGGTATCTTCCTTGCAGGTGTCTGTCAGGGGCCAAAGGATATTCCTGACACAGTAGCACAGGCAGAGGGAGCAGCATCCGCAGCATCCATTCCAATTCACCAGGGAGAGGTTCAGCTTGAGCCTTACTTTGCACAGTGTGTTGAAGATCTTTGTGCAGGATGCGGAATGTGTGTTCCGCAGTGTCCATACGGTGCACTCTCACTGATTGAAAAAGATGACAAACAGGTTATGACCGTAACCGAAGCAAAGTGTAAAGGCTGCGGTACATGCGGAGGATTCTGCCCTGGTGGTGCTATACGCATGCAGCACTTCACATCACAGCAGATTGTGGCACAGATTGATGCATTCCTTCTTAACCCGCTTGGAGGCGAAGAGTAAATGTCAGACGGAGAATGGAAACCAAAGATTATCGCAATCATCTGTAACTGGTGTTCTTACGCCGGAGCAGATCTTGCCGGAGGAGCACGTATCCAGTACCCACCGGATATACGTGCTGTACGTGTAATGTGTACTGGCCGTGTTGACCCGCTTTTCATAATGAAAGCATTCCAGGATGGAGCAGACGGTGTACTTGTATCAGGATGTCACTTTGGTGACTGTCATTACCTTGAAGGTAACTATAAGTGTGCAAAGCGTATGTTCCTCGTGAAAAATGTTCTCAAGAACATCGGACTTAACGATAACAGACTAAGAATGACCTTTGTTTCAGCATCCGAGGGTGCAAAATGGGGTATGGTCATGGAAGATGTCGTTAAGACTGTAAAAGAGCTAGGTCCAAGCCCATTGGCTGAAAAAAAGAACTAATCCCATTTTATGGGGTGAATTATTGTGGCAGAAAAGATTGAACTGAACCTGATTTCAGGTAGAACAATCATGCAGGGCGTGACAATGGAGGGCGGTAAGGAAAAGCCTGCCTATCGTGATGCCTGTGGCATTATTGAACTCGACCCTGAAGATCTCAAAAAACTTGGGATATGGCACGGGACAAGTGTCCGTGTAGCCAGCCAGTATGGATGGGTTATTGTCAAAGCCATTAAGGCTACACAGGGACCCCACCCCGGTCTTGGATGGATTCCAATGGGGCCATGGGCAAACAGGGTAATTGATCCAAATACCTACTCTATGGGAATGCCGACATTCAAAGGTGTTCCTGTGACTGTCGAACCGGCACCTGATGAGAAGGTTCTGGACTCACTTGCAGTATTAGAGGAAATGCTTTAGTTGGTGAATAAATTATGACAAAACTGATAACAGATGTGGTTTGCCCGTTCTGTGGCACACTCTGTGACGATCTCGAAGTTGTTGTAAGTGACGATGGCAAAGAGCTTCTTGAGGTAAATAATGCCTGTGCAATCGGTGCTGAAAAGTTTCTTCACTCACAGGCAAAAGACAGGCTTACCCGTCCAAGAATGAGAAATGAGGATGGATCATGGAGAGAGGTCTCTTATGATGAGGCTGTTGAGTTTACCGCACAGATGCTTGCAAAGTCCAAAAAACCACTGATGTACGGATGGAGTTCCACAAACTGTGAATCACAGGTTGTAGGTTCTTACGTTGCAGAACTTGTGGGCGGACAGCTTGACAATACAGCAACTGTGTGTCACGGTTCAACTCTCATTGCAGTACAGGACGTTGGTGTACCAAGCTGTACTCTTGGAGAGGTCAAGAATCGTGCTGACATGGTAGTGTTCTGGGGATGTAACCCGGCACATGCACACCCGCGTCACATGAGCCGCTACTCCCTCTTCCCGCGTGGATTCTTTACAGCAAAGGGACACAGGGGCAGAACTGTTGTAGTGGTTGACCCAAGGCCTACTGACTCTGCAAGCCTTGCAGATGTACATCTCCAGGTTGAGCAGGGGCGTGACTATGAACTTCTCTCAGCGCTTCGTGTGGCATTCCGTAACGAACAGCTTCCTGACATAGTTGCAGGTGTTCCTAAGGAGACCATCTACGAAGTTGCAGAGAAGATGAAGAATGCAAGATTTGGCTGTATTTTCTTCGGAATGGGTGTAACTCACTCACTTTCAAAGAACCACAACATTGACATAGCCATTCAGGTAACCCGTGACTTAAACGAGTTTACAAAATGGAGCATTATGCCAATGCGTGGTCACTACAATGTTACCGGAGCCGGTGAAGTGTGGGGATGGCAGTTCGGATTCCCGTTCTGTGTTGACCTATCCAGAGGATTTGCAAGATATAATCCTGGTGAGTCTTCCTCAAACGATCTTCTCATGAGAGAAGAGGTTGACTCTGTATTTGTACTTGGCAGTGATCCCGGAGCACACTTCCCGTTCAGCTCTGTAAAGAAGATGAATGCACTTCCGTGTGTTGTTGTCGATCCTCATATCACACCTTCAACAGTTGTTGTAGATCTCCATGTTCCTGTGGCATTTGTCGGTGTTGAGGTGGGCGGATGTGCGTACAGAATGGACAATGTACCTATTGAATCTCACAAGGTAGTCGATGCTCCTGAAGGCATGCTGACCGACGAAGAGTTCCTTAAACTTGTCCTTGGACGCATTAAAGAGATTAAGGGGGTATAAATCAATGGCTGAATACATTATTAAGAACGGTTTTGTAGTTGACCCGACACAGGGTATCAACTGCGAAAAGATGGATGTAGCAGTTAAGGACGGCAAAATTGTCGATGCATCTGAAGTAAAGGGTGCAAAGGCAATCGATGCATCCGGAAAGCTTGTAATGGCCGGTGCTGTTGATGTACACTCCCACTCCGCAGGTCCTAAGGTCAATGTAGGAAGGAATTTCCGTCCGGAAGACAAGCTCAACTTCTACAAACCGGCAAAGGGTGTAAAGCGTATGGAAGCAGGTTTTTCTGTTCCTACAACACTCGGTTCCGGCTATACATTCGCAAGAATGGGATATGGTTTTGTAACGGAAGCAGCAATGCCTCCGCTATATGCACGCCACGTCCATGAAGAGATGAGGGATACACCTATCGTTGATGAGGCTGCACTCCCTGTCTTTGGAAACAACTGGTTTGTTATGGAATACCTCAAAAACAACGAGGTAGAAAATACAGCCAGCTACATCTCATGGCTTCTTAAAATGACAAAGGGATACGGTGTTAAATGCGTAAATCCCGGAGGAACTGAGGCCTGGGGATGGGGTATGAACTGTCTTACAATTGATGACCCTGTTCCTTTCTTCGATGTAACACCAAAGCAGATAATTACCGGTCTTATTGAAGCAAATGAGTATCTCAGGCTTCCACATTCAATGCACGTACACTCAAACTCACTTGGCGAGCCTGGTAATTATCAGATTACAATTGACTCACTGAAGTGTGCAGAGGGTATAAAGGCAGACAATGACTTTGGACGTGATCAGGTTCTTCACCACACGCATCTTCAGTTCCACTCATACGGTGGAGACTCATATATGTCAAAGAGGTTTGAATCAAAGTCTAAGGAAGTCATGAATTACTTCAACAGCACTGAGAATCTTACCTTTGATATGGGATGCGTAACACTTGATGAGACAACGACAATGACAGCAGACGGTCCTTTTGAGTACCATCTCTCTCATATGAACAATCTCAAGTGGGTAAACAAGGATGTTGAACTTGAAACCGCAGCAGGTGTCGTTCCGTTCATTTACAACCCGAATTCCTTCATTGGTGTTGCACAGTGGGCAATCGGTCTTGAACTTGCACTTCTCTGTAAAGACATGAAGAAGTGTTTCGTTACAACAGATGCACCAAATGCAGGTCCTGTTCACAGGTACCCGCGTGTTATCAAATGGCTGATGAGCTTAAATTCACGCAATGAGATACTTGATGCATGCAAATTCGGCGATTCTGTACGTAACCAGTGTTACATCGGCGAATTAGATCGTGAACTCAGTCTGTACGAAATTGCAGAGATGACCCGTCAGGGTGCTGCAAAGATGCTTGGTCTTTCCAATATGTTTGGTTCACTTAAACCGGGCATGGAGGGTGACGTTGTTGTCTATCCACTCAATCCGGAAAACGATCTCGGAGACGGTGAGAAGATTGAGCACGCTTTCGGGAATGCAGAGTACTTCATCAAGAAGGGAGAACTCATCATTAATGAGAGTGATATCATCAGCAACGGCAGCAAGCGTACATTCTGGGTAAATGCCGGAAAAGAGCTAACTCCACAGGTTGAGCGTGATGTGTCAGAGCGTTTCAAGAAATACTATACCGTTACCAGGAACAACTACGAGGTAAAAGAGCACCACTATGTTCCAAACGAGTATATGATTGAGGTAAAAGCTGCATAATCCGGAGGTTATTGTAATATGAGCACTGTAGAATTAACATTAAAACAGCAGCCTGAACTTTACCTTGAAACAGAGAAGATATCCCCTGATTCATTTGCCGGAAAGTCAGCTGATGAGATCGCTGCTCTTGATGTTTATGAGGGGAATCTTACCCATAAACTCGGTGATTATTTCACAATCTCCGGAGCTCCGGGTGAAACAGCACAGGATACTGTCATCAAAGTCAAAGGCGATCTCCTTCGTGTCAAGTGGATTGGCGCAAAGATGACTGCCGGAAAGATTATTATTGATGGTAATACTGATATGTACACCGGCGCTTTCATGGAGGGCGGCGAGATCACTGTAAACGGCAATGCCGGTCATTTCACAGCCCTCGGTATGAAGGGTGGCAACATCCACATCAAGGGCAGTGCAGGCAACTACCTTGGTGCTGCATACCGTGGAGACTGGCGTGGTATGATGGGCGGAGTCCTCCGCGTTGACGGTGATGCAGGCAGCGATGTCGGAACTTTCATGCGTGGCGGTGAGATTATTATCGGCGGAAATACCGATGTTCACGTAGGTACTCACCAGGAAGGCGGAAAGATAGTAATTAAAGGCAATGCAAAGAGCAAAGTCGGCGGTCAGATGGTCAAGGGCGAAATAATTGTTTTTGGCACAATTGACGTCATGATGCCAGGATTTGCGCACCGCGATAATATTGATCTAGAAGTAGATGGCACAAAGGCTAACTTTAAGCGCTTTGAGGGAGATCTCGGCGAGAGGCACCCAAAGTCTAAAGGGGTTGTCACCTATGGACAGCTATATATAAAAGCCTAAATCTTTTTTTTGTTTGGGTATCATGACAGTTATACCCAAATTAATGCAGAATAATTACCTTCAGGTTTCTTCCGAATCGGCAATTGCATATCTGGATACAGCCGGTTTCGTTGCCGGAATGGCAGTGCCGGGTATGAATTAAAAAAAGGGCGTGCTGATATTATCAGCTTCTCTTATCCGTTGTTATTTCTCTTATATTCTTATGGCAGTCCTGATCTCTGCCGGATTATTCATGGTACCTGTAATCCTTTGCGTAAATTTTTCCTTTTGGTTTACGGTTGGCATGGTCGCCTGTAAATTCAAAAAATCCGGCTTTAAAATCATCTAATTCTTTTTTGCTGTCTTCAAGCAGAAATGTGGGCAGGATATCATATGCAGTGCCCCTGACAATACATACTCCGCCTTTCATGTTCGCACCCGGAATTTCGGCATCCTTTCCGATTATGAGCTCTCCTCCGATCATCTCGGCACCGGGCATATTTCCGGCATTTCCGTCAACAACAATCTTTCCTCCCCAGAGTGTCTCGCCAAGGAAATCCCCGGCATCTCCATTTACATGGATAAGGCCGCCTCTCATGCCTTTCTTTTCACCGCGATATCCTGACCCGCAGTAGAGTGCGGCATTGCCTCTGCATATTATCTCTCCGCCTCTCATCTCCCTGCCGAGCCATGAATCCGCATTGCCCTTTACTTCAATCACACCTCCGGCCATGAAATTTCCGCAGTGCATCCCTATATCACCCTCAACAGTGATCTTTCCGCCGGTCATGTATTCGCCGATTCTCTTCACCATTGAACAGTCCCCTAAGAGAATTATATGAACATCATCAACAGATTCCGCTTCACCTTCTATCTCCACAGTGAACAGGTCTTCGAGTTTATGCTCCTTATTCCCTGACCAGATCCTGACTTCTGAGAGGTCGCTTTCCAGGAATGTTTCGGTTGTTATCTTTTCAGCTTCTACCGGAATATATGGATTTTTGACCTCTTTTCTCTTCAGCTTTACAGTCTTCATAGTCCTGTCTCCGTCTCAATGCAGATATTCCTGTTGAGGTATTCGTTTTCAACCGGATAATTGGCCATATTTACAGTATAATATCTCTCAAATCTTTTGATAAATTCCGGATCTTTTGAGATGTCATATTTTTCGGGAATCTTTGGTTTTACCCATATTGTTGCATTGTCTCCGAATACGAGACAGTTTCCATCTCTTGATACTGTCCTGCCGCGCTTTATAGTATGGGTGGTGACTGCAAGACCTTTTATCACCTTCTCATATTCCTGTGCAGGATCTATCTCTCCGGTTTTTACCGGATATATTGCTATGTCGGCTTCTGCTCCAATTCCAAGGTGCCCTTTTCCGAGTTCAGCGATGCCAAGCGCTTTTGCCTGTGCGGCCCTTGTCATTACAGCGATCTCATTCCAGTCCATCTCCCTGTCAAGTGAAGAAAGGAATGTACGTTTTCCAGTATCTTTCTGTAATGTTGATAACTCTTCATCTCTGTACTTGCTGCTCATAAGAAGGGCTATCACTTCAGGATATTTTACAAACGGTGCTCCGTTCGGGTTATCGGTTGCAAGCATGCACTGCCAGGGGTTTTTAGTCATTAGTGCAAGTTCAAGACCTATTGCCCACATGATTGAGTTTACGAGGTTTTTCTTAGAGTAGATTACCGGAATTATGCCTGATCCTGTCTCAAGCTCAACGTCATGATTGCTCCATTTGTTGTTGTACAGCCGGTATAGGTTAAACTCCATCGGGCCGTCGGCTGTCATTGTCGTTGTCTTGCCAAACATAACCTGCCCCATATCGATTGCTATCTGCGGTTTTCTGTTGATCATCCAGGCGACATCATCAGCTTTTGAGCAGAAATCTGCCCAGGATGACCCGCCGTAGGAGTGGAACTGGACATGGGTCATATAGAGGGTCTGACGCTTTTCGTTAAGGTCTGGTGTCCTCTGCATCATCTCAAGCGTGCATTTGTAATTGCCGGGTTTGCCCAGGTTGTTTGTATGGAGGTGTGCCGAATGGGGCAGATTAAGGAGTTCATTTGCACGGACAAGGTAATCAACGATCTCTGCCGGAGTGACTCCGAAGTGATCCACTTTACTGTGCATACATCCAACGTCCTTACCCCACCCCCACATCTCGGTCCCGCCGGGATTTGTAATTTTAACCGCAAATCCCTTTACGGCTGCAAGTGTCCAGCCAACGATAGCCGCAACTTTCTTTAAATCCTTCTCGGCGACTGCCTCCATGACTGCCCAGTTGCCGTCAAAGAGTGTGTTTGCCATTGTGTCCTGGAGGGTGTTGTAGGAAAATTCTTCATGAGTGTGCCTTGCCTCAAGGGGTGCCATTGCACCTTCAAGAACTGTGGTATATCCGAGACTGCTGTATCTGTAGGTATTTGCATATACAGTCGGGACACTGTATCCTGAAACAGGGTACATGTACTTCTGTGCCCTCCCACGTCCGGCACGCATATCCTCAGGACTCATGTAGCGTCCGAAGTTCACTTTCGTGCCGCAGATATGGGTGTGTGAATCGACACCGCCCGGGAGCGTAAGGTTGCCCTTTGCATCAATGACATTTGAGGAATCCTTCACCGATTCAACGATTTTACCGTCTTTGACGGCTATGTCCATAATTTCACCGTTAATTCCGTTTAATGGATCGATGACAAAGGCGTTTTTTACCAGAAGTTCACTCATTGTTTTTTCACCTCCAGAAGTTTTTTGTATATTCTGTCGATAATTTCCCTGTCATTTGGATGAACTGAATCTATCACTTTCTTTGTTCTGAGGGGTATGCCGTCCATTCTGTATGCTGTGCCCGGAGTTTCAATTCCGGTGACTGCAACGGGGATCTGAACATCACTCAACAGGGTTGTGCAGTTGATATGCGGGTCTATCTGGATTACAGGAATTTCTGCCATATGCTCTGCACATTTTTTTGGCATATGTGCAGCGGGATCACTGGCAACGACAAACATGGCATCGCACTCTTTTTTCGCGAGAATATCAACTGCTGTTGTCTCTCCCGGGTTGTAAAATGCTATTCCTCTGCTGAAATCAACGCCGTAAGGGTACCCTGTAAGCCATGTCATCACCTCGTTTGATCCGTAAACATTCCAGTGTCCACGCATAGCGCTTATGGTGAATTTTGTGTGCCGGCAGAGCAGGTCGGTCAGTTCAATGGCATTACGGATGTTTTTGTATTTGTTCCTCGACATTGTCAGGCCGAGGCCAAAGAAGATCGCTCCGAATTTTGCCTCCAGGCACATTTTGGCAACCCTTTCAAGCTGGCTTTTGGCAACTCCTGCAACATAATCCGGTAAAATATCTCCTTTGCCCCTGATTATTGCCCTTAATGCTGAAAATACAGCATAATCTCCGCCGGGTTTTATCTGGATGAACTCATCTGCAAGGTTTGCCGATTCTGTCTTTCTGACATCTGCGACAATCAGTTTTCTCTCCCTGAATGCATTGTCCAGAAAAAATCCGTCTGCATAGTTGGTGTATCTGCTCATATGCCGCGGGTGTGCCTCCACGGGATTTGCTCCCCAGTATATTATAAGGTCTGCCCTGTTCTTGACCTGTCCGAGTGTGCATCCCGGATGTCCGACTTCCTGTATTGCAAGGATGGACGGGCCGTGGCATATGGAGGACGTGTTGTCAATAACGCCACCTAAGAGTTCACAGAGGTGCACACCTGCGCACTGCGCCTCCCCCTGTGTTCCACTCCATCCGAAGAGAAGCGGTCTTTCAGAATCTTTGAGTATATCTGCCGCAATGCCTATCGCCTCTTCATATCCGGTCTCCCTGAACCTGTCACCGTCTTTTATAACCGGGTTGTTCAGCCTTTCGGTATGCATGAATTTGGCTTCTGCAAGGGCACATCCGTTATCGACACCGGTGACTCTGTTACCCTCAACGGTAACTGTGAGGTCATCGCAGAGGCATCCGCAGAAGGGGCAGATTACATCCGTTATTTTCATGGTGCTCTTCCCCCCATATCTTTGAACAACTCTTCTACTGTTTTTAAATCTTCATCTGTACTCTCAATTCTGACAAATGTTGATTTGTAGTCCGGCATTCCTGTTCCGTGTGTGTCATGGGAGGTTATGACATTGCAGTAAGGGCCGTAAGCGATGAATATCATGCCTGATGTGAGGGTTTTATCCTCAACCGCCCTCATGACGACTTCTCCGTAACTGCTGATTAATTTAATATGACTTCCTTCGTTTAGTCCGAGATCCATCATATCGAGCGGATTCATTCTGCATGCAGATGTCTCTCTCTTATAATCCGCTGAGAGTTTTCTTTCGACCCCCTCTCCCTGTTTAACAGTTCTTCCGGTAATCATGTGAAATTTCATATGGATCTCCGATTCTCCGGCAATTATTCCGAAATTTAATATTTATAATGCTGAGTAATAACTACTTATTTCGCAATTAAATTAAAGGTTTGTTCTTTGTTTGAATTTAAAAAAACGTAGTTTTATCTTATATGTTAATTATTGTGTGATGTTAATTAAATTCCATGAATAATTTTTATTTTTTTTGAAATATTTCCCCGCTGTTTTTAGATCTCTCTCTGAGAGGCTGCGGGTTTAATGGAATTTGTATTTTATTCTTAGATTCCTGATTTCAGCTGCTTATTTTCTATGCTGTTAAGATATTTGGTATAATCTCATGATGTTGTGTTATTCCGGAAAAAGGATTTTTTCCTTTTTTTTTAAAACCGTAAGCGATTAGACTTTTCTTATATCTCCGGTTTTTGAAGTGTCATATCCGCCAAGTGAGGTCAGCTGCGCTCTGAATTTGTCACTCTTTATTATCTCAAGTATTGCTTTTATTCTCTCGTCTTCTAAGAATTTTGCCGGTATTGCCAGTTCATATCTCTCCTTTGCAACCGGACTGAACTTCAGGCCAAGTGCCTTTGCTGCACTATATACGCACATTCCCCCGTCTGCCTCACCGTTCTTAACCGCAAGCGCGACATCGAGATGTGTAGTCATCTCTCTCTCATAGCCATTGACGGCTGAAGGGCTGATTCCATTCTCTCTAAGTATGTAGTCAAGCAGTATTCTTGTACCTGATCCCTTCTGCCGGTTAACATAGCTCAGTTCAGTTATTTCATCAAAACCAGCACCTGATATTGATGCAATGCCCTGCTCCCTCTCTGCAACACAGAATAAAGAGATCTCCTCACCTGCCAGATACTTTCTGATATAAGGGACATTGTAATCACCGTCATCTGAGAGGAGGTGGACGGGTGCGGCGTGGCAGTAGCTCTTCTTAAGCGCTAAAACTCCACCCATGCTTCCGGAATGAACAGAGAATACCTGAATGCCCTTCTCTGATGCAAGGCTTGCAAGATAGTCGAGGCATGGATCGTGGCTGCCGACTATCAGCAGGGAGTTTTCAGCAAGGTCGGGTGTAACGGTGAAATTTGCCTCTGTTTCCTCTCCGGAAGAGATTCCTTCGGATTCTGCCGGAATTTTAATGTATGCGTTTGCCCTGACGGCAGACATCTGAACACCTGCACCTCTTGACATGGGCACGCCGATATAGCGCCCGCCTACCTTTCCGACTGACATCATAACGAATTCATCAGTTCCGATTGGTGAGTGGAGCGATGTTGAGAGTTCAACATTGGTTTTGTACCTGTACGGAACTTTGAATCCATAACTCTCAACCATAGGCATTACTATCTCACGCATGATGGTCATGGCGGCGAGGGGATATCCGGGCAGTCCGATTACGGGCTTGCCGTTTATTCTGCCGATTATTGCCGGTTTTCCGGGTTTTATCGCTATGCCGTGAATGAGAACTTCGCCAAGTTCTGCAATAACAGACGCTGTATGGTCTTTTGTTCCGGCAGAAGATCCTGCCGATGTTATGAGGAAATCGTTCTCTTCAATCCCTTTTTTTACTGCATTTTTGATTAGGTCAAAATCATCTTCTACAATCGGGTAGCGGGTGAAGTCAACGCCTGCTTCACTGAGCATTGCTCCTGCCATGATGGAGTTGCTGTCTATCACCTTTCCGGGCTCAGGTTCACTTCCCGGCTCAAGCAGTTCAGAACCTGTCGGTATAATTCCGGCTCTGAGCGAGAGAACATCGACTTCTGATATGCCGTAGCTTGCAAGGGCGGCAGTGTCGTTGAATCTTATCCTGTGCAGTGAGGGGATTATCATCTCTGACTCCCCGATGTCCTCACCGACAGGGCGTACATGCTGATAAGGTGCTGCCGCTTTTCTTATGTCAAATCCGCCTTCAGCTTCCCAGGTGTCCTCGATCATTATGACTGCGTCATAGCCGGACGGGATGATATTTCCAGTGTTTAATCGCTTAAAATCTGTAATTAGAACCGGTTTTGTCTCGGCTGCGCCTTTTGTCTCTTCTGATTTTACTGCTATGCCGTCCATTGCAGAGAGGTGGAGCATGGGGACGGAGTACTTTGAAAAGACCGGACCTGCTGAGATCTTTCCGTGTGCATCCATAAGGGTTGCCTTACCTCTGCCAGGGGTCAGTGTGAATTCCCTCTTTATTGTATCCTTTGCTTCTTTTAAGGAGACCATGTCAAGATAGCGTTTTACCACAGGATCACCTCCACCTGCTCTCCCGCTTCAAGACCTTCGGAGCCTGCCGGGATTTTTAATACTCCGTCACTGTTGATAAGTGTGTTTAACAGCCCGGATTTTCCAAATACTGGCACTGCACCCTCAGGAGTTATCTTTACCCGTATGTAGTCCTCTCTTCCCTGTGCGGATGAGATATTCTGTATAAGGGTCAGGTTTTTTGTTCTGAACACCGTCTCCTGATCCCTGTATGCGTCAAGCAGTCCGGATATGAGTATGTGAAGTACGACATAGGCGGATGCGGGATGTCCGGGAAGCCCGATTACAGGTTTATCGAGTGCTTTTCCGATTATGGTCGGTTTTCCGGGTGAGATGGCAATGCCGTGTATCAGGACTTCTCCGAGTTCACCAATAATCACTGATGTGTTGTCCCTGAGATCTTTGGAGCTGCCTCCGGAGATGAGAACTATGTCGCACTCTTCTGAGGCTTTTTTTACAGCCGAAAACAGCGTCTCCCTCTCATCTGCGACAATGCCGTATCTCTTAGGTATGCAGCCGTGCTTCTCTGCAAATCCTGAGCATAGCATTGAGTTTACGTCCCTTACCTTGCCGAATCCGGGCACCTCTCCGACAGGTACGAGTTCGTTTCCGGTTGAGATAATGCCGACAACCGGTCTTCTGAATACACTGACTTTTAAAAATCCAAGTGCTGCAAGCACACCACATTCCTGTGGCCTTAGAGTTGTTCCTGCTTTTAGAACAACTTCAGATTCTGCAAAGTCCTCATCGGCAAAGACGATGTTTTCACCGTCTGCCATGGGGCGGTAGATGAGCACCTGATCGCCTAACTCTTCAGAGTACTCAACCATTGCAACCGCATTGGCACCATCCGGAACATTTCCTCCGGTCGGGACATATGCGCAGCTGCCGGGTTTTATATCGGATGCTGCCGGCTGACCCATCTCAACCCTGCCGGAGTAGTCAAGCATTGCGGGGAGGGATTCTGATGCGCCAAGTGTATCTTTGGAAAAGACTGCATAGCCATCGACTATGGACCTTGAAAAACCCGGGAGATCCATTGGAGAGGTGATATCCTCTGACAATGTTCTTCCATGAGCTTCTGCGAGGTCTATTATCTCTGTCTCTCTTTTTCCGGCTATGCTTTTTAATGTGATTTTTGCAGATTCTACTGATTTTAGTGATAAAAACAGGCTCATTTAAAGCAGCCCAGCTGACATTTTCTGATCTTTATGCTGTTTGCATTGCAGAATCTTGCAATGTCGATCTTTCTTATGTCATATTTTTCGCAGATGTCAAATGCCTGCTGACACTGGATCATATCTGTGATGCCGGCTTCTTCAAATGCTTTTGCGATTTTTATTTTCAAATCTTCGTCCATATATTTAATCTGATCTTTGGATAAGAATAGTTTATCGATATCTCTGAACTTTTGAAGAATGTAATGTTGTTCTGGATTATTTGGTTGTTGTTGATATTTCGGAATAATCTACTTTGTTAATTTGATTAAATTTAAAATCGTAAATGTTAAGTTATATTGTAAACTATGTTGATCTGCCGACCCTGTAAATATTACGGGTTAAATGTTCTTGAAATGGGATTAAGTTGGCAATGCCACAATGACACCGCTCTAATCTGCCGGAATTATATCCGGTTTTCTTTTTTTATGATTTATAATCCTTAATCGTCCTTTGGACCTGAGATTTTGTTATTACGTTTGTCTGCTGTTATTCCCGTTTTCTGTTCTGCAACTGCCGATTTGATCTCATTAAGGAGGTTTTTAAATTCCTCTTCCGTTATCCCGGTTTCAGAAAATCTCTGTTCTTCTGTGGATTTTATGATTCTGGTTACTGACTCGCCTATACCGGTCTGCCCGGCTGAGAGGAGACAGTCTCTGCATTCCCTGTCCGAGATCTCTTCTCCTGAAGAGAATTTATATGATATATTTCTCCTGAGTGCTCTCACCGCCATGCTGACGGCTTCTTTTTTATATCCCTGCATGAAGAGCCGTTCTGCATCCTTTAAAAGATCAGGCTCTCTTCTGCTTAGGTCATCGGGCGCAGGAGTTTCTCTGTGAATGTTACCCGGGTATTCTGTTATTACTGAATAGTATACATAGACTGCAATGGCATTGGCGGAGGCAAAAATAAGTAACAGTATGGGCATTACCCAGAATGGTACAATATCGTCCTTTTCCAGAGTGACTGAGATTACAGTTCCGTCTTCTGATACTGCGTGTATTTCTGCTGCATATATGCCCTTTTTGTATGTGAGTTTCAGTTCTGAATGAACCGCCGGACTGCCGTACAGTGAGATATTTACTTCGGTATCTGCTCTCTCAAATCCCTCTGCCTCTGTCTCTGTGATTATACCTGCCAGTGTTGCATTTTTCAGGAAGTCCTGCGGCAGAGTTATTGTCGCATTTGTCTTTTCAAGAATATTTTTTACTTCTCCTTCATCTACAGTGCCTGATACTGATACGGTTTTTTCATTGCCGTTTATGTATGCCGAGTAGAAACAGCCTGAATTTTCTCCTTTGGGATTTGCTGCAAATGAGGTTTTTGAGAAATTCTGTTCATACAGTGAACTGTTTATTCCGTTAAGTAATGTGTCATTATATGCGGCCCTTACTATTGCGTTTTTCCTGAACTCTCTCTCTATCTCCTCTTCCATAAGTGTCTTTTTCAGTGCGGATGAGTCGGAATACTCTTCTTCGGCTCTGATTTCACCGCTGCTCTCTCCGGGAGAATATGACGGCTTCTCCTGACTCTCTGCTTTTATCCCTGAAGTGCCTTTTACCGGCTCTGAGTTTAACGGGCTGTCACTGTTGTCTTCATCCGGACTGCTGGCAAAGCTTATGCCTATTCCATTCAGTTCCGAGCTGTATACAGGTGAATTTCCGTATTCAAACGAGATGTCTATTAAGAGGTCCCTGTTCTCTCCTGAACTTCCGGCTGAGACGTAATATGTCTCCTCTCCTGAAAATGCCGTGACCTGTTTTCTCTGTGAGGATGAGTATTCTCCGGTATTTGGGTCTTTAACCTTTAACACAAGGGTTCCGGGAAGATCCTTTCCGAGGGTGTTGGTGATTTTAACAGGTATCTGTGCCTCCTCATCTGATGAAAAACCATAATGTGCAGAACCTGTTGAGATGAATACGGCCTCTTCTGCACTTGCCGTTACGGTCAGTGCTGCTGTGAGCAGCAGTATGAGGAGGACTGGTTGAATTTTCAAGGGACTGCCTGCCTCCTTCCGAATGCTTTCAGTATGGCGGCAATCAGTGCGACCGCAGCAATCAGATAGAATATGTAATCTATGTCACTCTCCTCTGCCTCACGGATTATTGCCTGGTTCAGCCCCGAATAGATCTCACTTAGTGTCTCTTCATCTACTGATCTGAAGTATCTGCCGTCTGTCTCTTCGGCGATTTTTTTCAGTATCCCTTCATCCAGGTTGGCATAGAGGGGATTTCCGAATGTGTCATAGTCATAAAGGACAGGTTCGTCCGATCCAAGGCCGATGGTGAAGACCTGAATGTTCCGGTTTTTTGCAAATGATATGGCTTCTTCAGGGGTAATACCGCCTGCATTGTTCTCACCGTCTGATAACAGTATGACGACCTTTCTTCTGTCAGGTATGGAGTCGGCCATGTCAGCCGCAAGTGCGAGTCCGTCACCTATCGCCGTATTTCCGTCTTTTATGCTTACTGCCATCAGTTTTCTGCCGGTTTTTTCCTTGTCGGGGCTCAGGTAAGCGGCTGATGCCGCCCCGGAATCAAACGTCACGACTCCGGCAAAGTCCTTTTCTCCAAGGTTTTCTATCAGTGTGAGGGCGGACTCTTTTGCCACCTCAAGCCTGTCGGGTTTATAGTCGGTTGCATGCATACTCCCGGAGACATCCATTGCAAGGACGACATTTACTCCCTCTTTTTCCGTCTCAAGCGGCATATGCGGCCCTGCAAGCCCGGTGAATATCAGTCCGGATGCCAGGAGAAGGAGTATGAATACGGTATTTTTCGGGCTGAGAAATTTTCTTCTCCGGGTTTTATCTTCTGCCGCTGCCGCCTTTGCAAAGGAGAGTTTTGAAAATTCAAGGGCTCTGCGCCGGCTGTGCTTTTCGTGGTATATGTAGTAATAAATCAGGCATGGTATCAGGAGCAGTCCTGCCAGAAATTCCGGGTGGTAAAATCCGGACATTTATGCTGTCCTCCGGAAAAATGCTGAGAGTTTCAGATGAAGATCCCTGTAAGGGTCGGATGTTATAATGTTTAACTCCGGAATTCTGTTCTTTCTGAATAATTGTGAGAGATCTCTCTGGTATTCTTCTGTTATCTCCCTGTACCTTTCCCTGAAATTCCTGTCAGATGTATCGATCATCATCTGTTCACCTGTTTCAGGATCTGAGATCTCCACCAGGCCAATGTCCGGCAGTTCAGTTTCATGACTGTCTGATACTCTTATTGCCTGAACGTCATGCTTCTTTCCAAGGAGTGATATGGCCTCTGAGAAATCAGGTGAGTCAAAGTCTGAGATGATTATAATATGGCTCTTCCGTTTCAGTCTTGAGAGGAGAAATTCTGCGGCATTTTTTATGTCAGTTCCCTTTGAGGCTGTTTTGTGTGAGATTATTGTGTTTATGGCCAGTGCGGAGTGTCTTCTTCCCTTGCGTGCCGGAATAAATCTCTCTATTTCATCGGTGAATAAGAGGATGCCTGAAGCGTCTCCGTCTTTTAGTAATGAGTAAATTATTGTCGCTGAGATCTCAAGGATTTTTAATTCCTTTGAAACCCCGTCCCCGAAGGAGGATGATGCCGAACGGTCGATCATCAGATATACTGCCCTCTCCCGCTCTTCGTTGTATATTCTTACATGGGGCTTTCTGTATCTTGCAGTGACCTTCCAGTCCATTGTTCTGATGTCATCACTGTATTCGTATTCCCTTATGTCCGCAAGATCGATGCCGCCTCCCCTGAGTAGAGACCTGTGAATGCCCGTCTGTGTTCTCTCTGTCCGGCTGCGGCTGATTATTCTGATTCTGCTGACAATTTCAAGGCAGTCCTCAGCAGAATATCCGGCAAATGATGAATAATTCTCTTCCTCTGTAATCTTCAAGGGATCTTCACCTTTGAGAGGATTTCATCAATTATCTCCTCTGTTTCAATTCCGTCTGCTTCAGCCCTGTAATTCAGGAGAATTCTGTGCCTCAGAACCGGATGTGCCATCTCCCTCAGATCGTCCGGGATGACATAATCCCTATTTTCCATCACTGCTTTTGCCTTTGCGGACAGTATCAGGCTTATCGATGCACGCGGTGACGCCCCGAATTCTATATAGTCTCTGAGTTCTATTCCGTATTTTTCCGGGTGCCTGGTTGAATCAACGATCTCAGCGGCGTAGTTCTCGACAAGGGGGCCGCAGTACACAGCCCTTATCTGCGACTGTATCTCCAGGATGTCGCTGTTGTCAATTATCTTCTCTGCTGCCGGGCTGAAGCCTCCCGTAAAGTTCCTGATTATCCGGATTTCCTCCTCTTTTGACGGGTAGTTCATCAGAAGTTTTAGCATAAACCTGTCAGTCTGCGCCTCAGGCAGCGGGTATGTGCCTTCTGATTCTATTGGGTTTTGTGTTGCAAGGACAAAAAAAGGCGGAGTTATGCCGTGCCTGTCGCCCTGTATTGTGACCTGCTTCTCCTGCATCGCTTCAAGAAGTGCGGACTGGACCTTTGGCGGGGCACGGTTTATCTCATCTGCGAGGATTATGTTTGAGAATACCGGCCCTTTTACCGTTTCAAAGGATGACTTTTCAAATCTGTATATTTTTGTGCCTGTGATGTCAGCCGGAAGAAGGTCTGGTGTAAACTGGATTCTGCTGTAGTTGCAGCCTGTGCAGTCTGAGAGGGTCTTTACAAGGAGAGTCTTTGCAATGCCGGGCACTCCCTCCAGAAGGACATGGCCTCCTGCTGCAAAGGCTATTATTAGTTCCCGGATTGCGCTCTCATGCCCGATGATTACTTTTTTTATCTCGGATTCAAGGAGGAGAAGTTTATCTGAATAGTTCTCCGGAGATTTATCCGGTTTGTTTTCATCTATCTTTGGCCTTTTATGTTTATCTTCCGGCATTAAATTCACGGATAAGTTATTGAAGTTAAATATTTATGAAATTATCATGTCCTGTGGCAGGATCTGATTTATGTTTGGCGTCATGCTGTAAATGTAGTTAATTTAACCCAAAAATGAATTATGGCATTAAATGTGAGGATTTATATGGTTTCTGAAATAGAGAGTTATTGGTTATTTCAAAATTATTTATATCTAATACTTGTTTAACTTCGGTTGGTTCTCATGGTTTCTGAAAGATTTAATTCGTTTATTCCGGTACTAAAAATTCTGGCTGTAATATTTATATTGTCTATATCTGTTCAGTTAGTTGGGGCGAAGAGTGCCTCTCTGCCTGATTATAACAATCTGTATATTCAGACTGCAAATGATCCCCGCTTTGATGACTGGGGTAACGGGACATACTGGTTCTGGTTCCCTGAAAATGCGGGCCTTAATACCCTGCATATTACTGATGATTATACTGACTCCTACGGGCAGGTTACCCGGACTGCGGAGATGTCAGGATCTTTTTATGTCACAGATACGGGGGGGATGAATTATAAAGATGACATTCTTCTTCTTCTGGCTGTAAATGGTTCTGTAAGTGATAATTTCTCAGTAAATCTCAGATGCAACGGTTTACAGTGGACACCCAATTCAACCGGACATACTCCTCCTGTAGAGAGCGAGGTCACTTATGTGAAGGACTGTCTGAATGCAGACTTTAATAAGGATAATTTCTCCGTTTATGGTGGAAATAACGTAAAGCAGAACTGGAAACTTTACAATTCCTCCGATTATCCGCTTTATTACGGGCAGGACGTCTCGGATACCGACAATTCTTTTAAGCTGATGTTTATTGATCTCAACGCCGGTGTTTTAAATGCGGAGAAACTCGGATATACTTCACTTAGGAACAGCGGTTCACTGAAGGTCAATTATGAGTTCCGAAACCTTGATGACTGTTATGCAGCATTCAATGTCTATGCCTATGCCAAAATGCCCGAATCTGACACCCGCAGTGTGGATAAGACTGTGCAGTGGACCAACAGGCTCAATGATGAGTCCGGAAGATCAGTCAGCGGATATTCGGTCTGGTCCCTCTTTGTTCCTAAACTGACTTCTGTAACTGTTTCTCCGGAATCATCGGTGGTTGAACCTGCATCTGGCCTTCAGATGACTGCAAAGGGTCTGGACCAGGGCGGCAATGAGATTCCGGGTGTAATATTTGACTGGCAGTCAGATGACCTCTCTGTAGGGACTGTTGATTCAGACGGCCTCTTTACGGCAGTCAGCCGGGGTATATGCAATGTAACCGCGTCAAACGGAAGCATAATCGGGAAGAGCCGGATCGTTGTCTCTCCGGCCGTATCTCCCCTTTACGTTGCTGGTGACGGAAGCGGCAATTATACAGCAATATCGGATGCAGTAACCTTTGCTCACGCAGGAACTGAAATTATTGTAAGAGACGGCATATACACAGAGAGTGTGGATATTCCAAGAACTCTCTTTATACGTTCTGAAAACGGGCCGGATAAAACATTTCTCGATCTCTCGGGACTTCCGGCAAATACTGACGGATTTGTATTCAATGCAGATTCTGTAAATGTTTCCGGCTTTAATATAACAGGTGCGTCCGGTGATGGCAGCACAGGTGGCTATGCAGTAAGGTTCAATTCAGCATCTGACAGTATCCTGCATAATAATGTGATCTCCGGAAATTCTGACGGAATATATTTCAATTCCGGCGATAACAATACAGTTTCCGGTAATGTTATCAGCTGCCCGGAGTCTGCTGATCACTATGCCCTTTCTATCAAGAAGAATTCCGGTGCGAATAAAATTTTCCGCAATTCCTTTTTATCCGGAAATCTGAAGAAAGCAGGGCAGTCGTCAGGAAATCTCTGGAATACACAGGATATCTGGCAGTACACCTATTCGGACGGTTCTGAAGTCTATCAGGGCAGTTCAAAGGTGGGAAATTTCTGGAAAGGTTATGCCGGTGTTTCCGGGGATAAGCCCGGTATCGGTTCCTCTGCATATGAAATTCCTGATGTCGGAACTGACAGTTACCCACTGATTTCACCGGTCTGCAACTATACATTCGGCTCTTCAATTCCGGCAGGGGATACATTCTATGTCGGCCCTGATGAGGATTTCAGGACGATTCAGTCGGCGGTCGATGCCGCAAATCCGGGTTACAGGGTCATTGTCAGGGACGGGACATACTATGAATCAGTCAGTATCCGCAAAAACCTGACAGTCCGCTCTGAGAACGGTGCCGGAGCAGTGACAGTTCAGTCTGCCGGTTACAGGGGATTTTTCCTGAATGCAGATGGGATTCTGCTTGACGGGTTTACGGTTTCAAATGTTTCAGATGAATCGGATTCCGGCGGTATTTTCCTGTATAATGCCTCAGGCTGCACAGTTGCCAACAATTCGGTCGGTGGTGACGGTGTGGGTATTGTTATAGACGGAGATTCGGACAGGAATATTATATCATTCAATACAGTCAGCCTGAACTCTAACAGTAAGAGAATGTTCTCGGTAAAATCTGCCGAATGTGGTTATAACCGGGTATGTGAAAACACTTTCTCAAAAGGAAAGGGGCCAAAGGATGAGGGTTCCGGAAATCTCTACAATACCACTGATGTCGTAAAGAATTATGTCTATAATGGCCGGCAGAGTTCCTCCTTCCTTGGCAATTACTGGACTGGTGCGGATAAGACTGATTCTGACGGAAACGGCATCGCCGACAGTCCTTATTCAGACGGTGTAACTGATAATTACCCGCTTGTATCTGAATTCAGCAGTTATTATCTGAACGGTGATTATAACGGAGATGTTACTGAAGACGTTCCGCTCAACCCTCCGGAGTGCACATTCATTGGTGTTCCCGGTTCACAGTCGGTAGTCGTGGACAATAGTTCCGGACATGCCACAGTATCAGGCAACAGCATAAGACTTTCAGAGAACGGTTTTGATATAATCATAAACACAGTCAATCCTCCGGGTGGAAATATTGGCTCGATAACGGGTGACATCAGTTCAGTTGAGATTGTTACGTCAGAGATTAGAACTAATTTCAACATTACAGGTGCAGCGGGAGGTTCTGTATCAGTGAACCTGACCGGACTTTCTCCGGGATCTGAAATAAACTCCTCTGTAAACAGAACTGTTTCGGCAGGTGATTTATCCGTATTCTCATCCATTGTCTCTGCCGGAGGGCTTAATCCGGGAGATATTGCATTTACACTTCGTATTGTAAAATCAGCAGGATTTGATGGTCTTGTAAACAATGCAAATGTAACTATGAGAATAGGTTCCGGGTGGGTTGATGCACACGGCGGACCTTCAGCAGTCCGCATTTTAAGAATTGCTGACAGCGGTGACGGCCAGGTGCTTTCGACAACCTTTACAGGTCCGGTTAATGATGTTTACACCTTTTACGGCTACAGCCCGTCCGGTCTTTCACTCTTCGGCCTGTCATCCGTCTCTGCTCCCACGCCGTCAGGAGATACAGGTTCATCAGGCAGCAGCGGTGGCGGCGGATCAGGTTCAGTCGGAGTTGTATTTAAGAAAGGGGTGACTGCCGGAGAGGTGATTGATTTCAGTATCGGTAAGACTGCCATATATGAGATCTCCATCGTTGCAGAGAGGGATATGAAGGAGATTATGCTCACCGCAGAAAAGGGCAGGATGCCTTCAGGAGCAGTGAAGCCGTCCGGAGATGTTTACCAGTATATCAGCGTAACGCTTTACAAGGCAGATCCGTCAGAGATTGAGAGAACAACTCTCAGTTTTGCCGTTGATAAGAGTGCTTTTACAGGCGGCTGTGATCCTGAACTGACTGAGCTTGTTTATTATAATGCTGATGAAGAGTCATGGCAGAGTCTCTCCACTGTTTATGATGGTGAGAGAGGCAGTTCATATGAATTCTTTGCTGACAGTGCCTCGCTTGGAAACTTTGCAATAGTTCTGCATAAGAGTGATGCCTCTGCCGGAGAGAAAGTTCCGGCTGAGACTGTAAAATCAGGTCTAACAGAATCAGAACAGTCATCAGGTGATGGTAACTCTGTTTCTGAAGGAGAGAATAAAGAAATTCCTGCCAGACCGTCAGGTCTTCTCTTCGGAGGTTGGCTTTCGGTAATTGGTGCAGTCTGTATTACTGTAATCCTGTTGTTTGCTTCAGTGAGGAGAAGAGAAGAATGAATTTCGCTAAGAGTTTAAAGGAAAAAATTTTGAGGTTATATATATGAGAATTTTTGTAGCTATGGACGATACGGACAATCTGAATTCACGCGGTACAGGAAGGCTTGCAAGGGATACTGCAGAAGCGATTATGAAGGAGTTTCATGTGGACGGGATTACAAGGCATCAGCTTTATGTTCATGAGGACATTCCGTTTACATCGCATAACAGCTGTGCTGTGATTCATGTCGAAGCCCGTGAGGTGGATGACAAGGAGTGGCTCTTTGAGACTGCAAAAGAGTGCATGCTCAATGATTTTATTGAGGGTAGCGATCCCGGTCTTGCGGTGGCATGTTCCGATGAGGTTGTTCCGCCTCTGATCGCTTTTGGCAGGGATGCACAGAGGGTTGTACTCAACCAGGAGAAGGCGAGAGGGCTTGCAAAGAATCTCGGCATCCGTCTTGAGGGGCTTGGCGGTACTGAAGACGGTGTCATCGGGACAATGGCCGGGCTTGGCCTTGCCAGAGGCGGCAATGACGGCAGGTATCTTCTCTGCGGCAGGATAAGAGAACTTATGGGGCCGGCTGAGGTTGAGGATTTTATCAATGCAGGAGTTGATGCCGTCTATACCATTGACGGGCATGAATTAAGTGAAGGGCATATTATAGTTGAGGAGGACAAATTTGCCAAAGCCTGCCCTGTGGATGGCAGGAAAATAATTTTTGTTGAGAATATTGACGGACAGTATCACGCTGTAAAGAGAGGATGACCGGAACAGATAAGTTCAGAAGAAGGGTTGGTATTGCCCTTGCAGTTCTGATTGTCTTTGCAGGGTCGATGTTAGCCCTTCAGGTCGGCGGTGAGGAGTGGGTAAAGGGTATAAGCCCCGATAAGATTACCCCGCTCTCCGATGCCGGGATGAAGGAGACCTTTTACCCGGGCGACTTCAATTACGGGCCACAGGAGTGGAGGCCGTATAAGACTCCCATGAATATCTCAAATGCTCCTTACGGGGACAATGAATGGTACCTGATGTTTGTAAAAGCCAATGCGACACCGTATGGCGGCAATCCATCCTTTCACAGGAGGGGAAACGTGCTTGTGAATTATTCATTTGAGAACCTCGCAGGTACGGCTGCCTTTCATGTTATCGGTTTTGATGTAACTGCAAAATGCAGGACAAACCAGCAGGACGGCTATGGCTCCTCTTCGTATTATGTTACCGGAAATTCTGCTGCCGGCAGTTCTCTTCCGTCATCTTCACCGATGAGTTCGTGGAATAATGTGGCTGTTCTTCCGCCTGGTGAGTATGATACTGATGAAGGAGTGGAGGAGTATTATTACTTCATATACTTTGATCCGCTCTCAGGTGGTGCCGGTTCTCTTCACATCACCGATGAGAATACCCAGGAGAGGATAAAGGGTGGTGTTATTAAGACCACTGAGCAGTCCGGAAGTTTTTATATTACCCATACGGGCGGCAGTATTGTGGATGATCTGCTTATTGTCGTCTGTGTCAGTGAGGTGCAGCCTGAGGATTTCAGGCTTGATATTGAGACCTCATTTGTAAGGAGGGAATAAATTTGCGTATTGATAAGTATTTTTCACTGAATGAGATTGCCCTGATGTCAATCTGCGGTGCAATGGTCTTTGTAATGAAGATTATATTCAAAATTCCGGTGCACATCCCCGGCCATTCCGGGATATTCTGGGTTATTCCGTTGATTGTCGGAGTTTCGATTGTGAAAAAGCCGGGGGCAGGGATATATATCGGGCTGATTTCAGGTCTTCTGTCATCTTTCTTCGGCATTGGCGCTCTTCATCTCTTTGATATCTTTAAATTTGTGGGTGTCGGTCTTGCCACAGATGTGTGCAGTGTGCTGTTTGCGTACCGTTATGACTCCATTGCTGTAGGCGTGATTACCGGTGCGGTTGCGAATATCGTTAAGATGGTTATAAATTATTCTTTGCAGCTTTTTGTGGGTGTTCAGCCGTTTTTTATAATTGTCGGAATTGGGATCAGTTCATTTACACATATTATCTTTGGCGGGCTTGGAGGCCTGATTTCGGTTTTAATTATCCGGAGGCTTACAAGAGCGGGTGTTATCGGTGAAAAGGAAGGATAATCCGCTGATTCTGGTGGAGTCTTTATCATATTCATATCCCCGTTCTTTATCTGAAAGGAAAAAAGAGGCGATATCAGGGGTCAGCCTTGAGATAATGAGGGGAGAGAGGGTTGTTCTCACCGGGCCGAGCGGTTCGGGGAAGTCAACCCTTATTCAGACATTTATCGGTTTAATTCCGCATTCCGGTCATGGGAAGATAAAAGGACGGGTCTTTGTTGATGGTCTGGATACGTCCGGAACTACGATACAGAATCTCTCCGGGATTGTCGGTTTTGTCTTTCAGGACCCTGACTATCAGATTGTTTCCAATGAGGTTGACTCCGAGATTGCTTTCGGGCCTGAGCAGTCCGGTATTTCTCCTGAAGAGATCGAGGAGAGGATTGCAGGTGTTTCTGCGGTTTTAAATATCACTCATCTGAGGGGCAGGGAGATATCAGAACTTTCGTGGGGTGAGAGGCAGAAGGTTGCCATTGCATCTGTTCTTGTGATGCGGCCGGCGATTATTGTTCTTGATGAGCCTTTGTCCGGTCTTGATACAGCTTCTGCTGCATCACTTCTTAAAAATCTCAGGACTGTGAGTGATGAATGGGATATTGCGGTTGTGATCGTTGAGCACAGGCTTGATCTGCTTGCCGGTTTTATGGACCGGGTCATTGTCATGGATGACGGGAGGGTTGTGTATGACGGCCCTGTTGCTGACTTTTCCGGAAAGTCAGATGTCTCAGATATTTCATTGTTATCGGGGACTGAAGGCTTTAAGGCAGATTCAGGTGAGGTATCCGGCAGTCCTGATTGTTCTCCTGTACTGGAGGCAGTTGATCTCTGCTACACCTATCCTCGCAGCAAAAGACCGGCTCTTATCTCTGTCAATGCCTCTTTTTATCCGGGTGAGGCTGTATTTGTCTGCGGGCCGAATGGTTCGGGGAAGAGTACGTTTATTAAACACCTGAATGGTCTTTTAATACCTGATTCCGGCTGTGTCCGCCTCTTTGGTGAGGATATTGCCGGAAGGACGGTCTCGGAGAATGCACATTATATTGCCCTTCTCGGACAGCATGCGGATTATCAGCTCTTTGAGGAGACTATTGAGGCTGAGCTTGCATTCGGGCCGCGTAATCTCGGCATGGATAAAAGAGCGATAGACAATTCTGTTGATGAAACAATGAAGCTTATGAATATCTCTCATCTTGGGAGGAAGGGCAGACCGCTTAAGCTTTCGATGGGTGAGAAGCAGAGGGTTGCAATGGCAGGGCATATGATTATGGATACTCCCATAGTTGTTCTTGACGAACCTACACTCGGCCTTGACAAAGTTTTAAAGATGCACCTGGCCTCGACGATAAATGATCTGAAAGGTAGAGGTAAGACGTTTATCATCATTACTCATGACATGGAGTTTGCCCGGCTTTGTGCTGACCGCTATCTCAGGTTTGAGAACGGGTGTCTTGCAGGCGGGGACAGTTAATCAGAGAAAAATGCAGAGATATTGATAGCTCCGGATAATATGAATAAAACTGGATATTCCAGCAGAATTTACTGATTTTTCCAATTAGTTTTTCCATCAGATTTTTCGATTGGATTCTTTGAACCCTGTGAGTTCTCTCTTTTCCGGGATTAGTATTATTTTTCATTTTTCATTTTTCTGTATAAATTTTGGATTTTTTTATTATGAGCGGTTATTTTGTCAAAAATAATTCCATTTAATTTGAAATAGAAATGTATTTATCTTACTTGGTCATCTATTCCTTGTTAATAAATCGATCTTTTTAAACATATATTATTGATTGATATATTTGCGATTATGTTTGTTGACGTAAATTTAACCTTTTCATTCGCGGGATATGGGCGAGTTTAAAACAAAATTTAAATTTATATATTTCCGCATATGGTGAAGGAGGTAAAATATGACACAAAAAAACAAAAAAAGTATACTGGGCATAGCAACTGTCTCTGCAGTTCTCTTAATGCTCATGCTCTGCATAACGCCGGTTTCGGCAACGGATACGTTCTCAAGTTATAAGCAAATCTATGTTCCTGTGGGAAATGATGCCGGGGCAAGATTTGATCATTTCGGAAATGAGACTTACTACTACATCTTTACAAAATCCGGTGGTGGACTTAACTCTATTCATATCTCTGATAATTATTCAGATTATGAAGGTGACGTTTACTCAAATAAGGGTAATTCAGGAACATTTTATATTACAGATACAAGCACAGATACACAGTATCATGATGATGCTATTTTGATGTTTGCAGTACCTAATTCAGATTATTTAAATAATGAATTTATGAGTCTGACAGTTACTACGTCAGGATATCAGTGGACACCAACTGGTGATGGTCTGAAACCGTCCAATCCAGGTTCTTATCAGGCAAATTACTTCAGTGAGACATTTGATACTAGTGACTTTTTAGGAGGTACATCCAGTTGGCGCCCATCTTCTTTATCAAATTATCCTGTTTATAATAATCAGAATGTGTCTGCTGGCGAAGAGTTCAAATTTATTTTTATTGACCTGAATCTTGGAACACTCAATGATACTGCACAGAGCCTTACTAATTATGGTGCTGTAAAGGTGGATTATACTATTTCAGATTATAATGGTGATGCTGTATTTGATGCATATGCCTACTGCAATCAGTCAAAACGTGGCCAGGGTGTTTCATGGACCAACAAGCTTTCTGATATACTTGGAGGCAACAGCTGCTGGACTATTGATTTTTAATAATTAATACCAGCTTTTAAATTTTCTTTTTTTGTACATTAATTTCAATTTATATGTGCTAGGGCTATATTCCGGAATCTGATTTCGGAACTCTTATATTTAATAAATATCAGATAAAAATTTGTTAATTATTGTTGGCCGAATATTATATTAATTAAATTAATTTGATTAATTTAACTTATATGATGTGTAGCCATGGAGTTTTTTGATGAATGGATTGAACAATGGTCTGAAAAAAACATGCCTTCTGGCATTTTTACTTGTGCTTTTTGCCGTATCTCCGGTTTTTGGGGCGGAAACGGCTTTAAGTACAGGTGATATTTCAGGCACGGAACAGGTCACTGCCGGGATTTCTTATCTCGAAATTACACCTGTTTCTGCCGACATCCTCATTGAGGATACAGTACAGCTTACAGCAGCCGCCTATGATTCTGAAGGTCAGGAAACCTCCTGTACCGGATTAATCTGGGAAAGCAGCGATGAAACGGTCGGAACGGTTGACAGCGCAGGACTTTTCACTGCTCTGTCACCCGGAACTTCAACTGTAACGGTATTCTGCGGTGAACTTAACTCAGGATGTAATATTACAGTGTCTGAAGATGAATCCGAATCTGAGTCTGTTACTGAGACTGAAAGTGAGTCTGAATCCGGCAATCCGGATGAAGAATCTCCAGAGGAAGAATCTCCTGAAAATCTTTCAGAAGTATTCCCTGTAGAAGTTTCACCTTCCGAATCTGAACTTATCATCGGAGATGAGCAGTTATTCACTGCATCAGCCTTCAATGAATCCGGTTCAGAGGTCGCAGATGCTGAGTTTACCTGGGCTGTAAGCGATGAAACGGTCGGAACTATTGACAGCACCGGTCTTTTCACTGCTCTTGCAGAGGGAACTGTTACTGTCACTGCAACTGCTGGAGATTTCTCTGCCGATGCAGCAGTCACTGTATCCGGGGCTGAAATTCCGGAGGCGACATCAGAGCCTACACCGGAACATACATTAGAACCTACGCCTGAGCCGACAGCAGAACAAAAAACAATAACTGAGGTAATTTCCTCCATCTCAGCCGAGGAATCTTTCGGCGGAGTCATACCTGCGGTTGACAACGTCTATCTTAAAGTCGCGAATGCTGAAGGTGCCTATTACAATTGCTGGGGCAACCAGACTTATCGTATAAAATGGAATGGCGGCGGTGAAAATTCCCTGCATATTACAAATGACAGCCGTGGTTCTGATGGTTATTTTGTCAATTACGGGCAGATTACATATACAAATGATCTCTCAGGTACATTCTATGTCTCCACAACAGGAGGAAGAGGTTACCAGGATAACATTCTCCTGATGGTCGCGGTCAACGGAACTATTCCGGATGACTTCCGCCTGCGTATCCATGCAGACGGGTACCAGTGGACACCTAATTCAACACCTCACCTGCCTCCTGCACTACAGGATATAATCTATAATGATGCTACAGTTGATGAGTGGTTTGACAAAGACGATCTGATCTATGGGCCACAGACATGGCGTCCGGCTGTGAATATCCAGTACCCGATCTTCCCGAACCAGGATGTAAGTGATACATCCAACAAATTCAGCATTATGCTCGTGGATCTTAATGGTGGTGTCTTAACGGAAGAGACACTTAGAATCAGGTATGAAGCTGAAAATCTCAACACTATGCTGGCCTTCAATGTTTACGGCTATGCCAGAAATGTTCTTGGCTCAAGCATGAGTGATATTGTATATAATACAACTGAGTGGACAAACCGCCTGACAAGCACAGGACACTGGAGCGGATGGTATGTATCGGGAACGCCGCTTCCGGATGCTGCATCTGTTACAATATCACCTTCCACAGCTAATGTTCCGTTAAACGGGAAAAAGGAGTTCACTGCAACTGCTTATGATTCGGAAGGCAGTGTTATATCAGGAGCGCCTATAACATGGTCAAGCAGTGATGCCGGTGTCGGAACAATTAATGATGAAGGTTTATTCACTCCTGTTTCAGTAGGCAGCACAACAATTACTGCTTCTGCAAAAGGTGCTTCCCAGACTGCGGAAGTAACTGTAAGTGATCCTGTTGAGATAGTGTTGACAACGATTACATTAGATCCGTCTGAGATTGTGATGTACACTGATCATATAGAGAACTGTACTTTTTCAGCGACCGGTTATGACCAGTTTGGTGATGAGATAACTCCATTAACCTATACATGGACAAGCAGTGAACTCTCAGTGGGAACAATTGATAATGCCGGGGAATTCACCGGTCTTTCTGAAGGAACAACTATTATTAAAGCAACAAACGGAAGCATTTCAGGAAATGCAACTGTAACAATTAAGCCACGTCCGGACTGGTCTGTTTCTCTTATTGGGGCAGTGAACAGTACACTTACCCGTTCAAAGATAACTGAATTATCATCCGGAGGTCTTGAGTCATATACTGATAACAGAAACATCTTCTGGGAAGGAGTAAATCTCTCAAAAGTCATTGGTCTTGTGGATGACAGTAATCCATCAGGTTTCAATGAGACTCTTGCAAATCTTGATTATAATATTACGATTACAGGTAAGGCATCGGGTAACAGTAAGAATATTATTATTACCAGCCGTGAGCTTCTTGATACAGACAAAACATTCTTTTTAGCCTATATAATGGATGGTTATGAAATTCCGGAAACTCCTGTAGATGGAAGAACCTACTGGCCACTGAAGCTTACAGGGTCTGCAATTGCTAACTTTGGCAGGAATATTGAAGAAATCTCTGAAATTTCAATTGAATTCCCACCTGATGTTAGAAAAATTGTTTTATCCTCAGATTCTCTGAAAACGTTAGCAGGAGGTGAATCAATACAGTTTGCTGCAACTGCATATGGACCTGATGATCAGGAAATTGAATATATTCCATTTACATGGTCAGTATCTGACAGCTCTGTGGGTTCAATAGATCAGGATGGTCTTTTCACTCCAATTAATGCCGGCGAAACGGATGTTATTGCAGCATATAAATCAGTTGGCGGGTCTGTGACTGTAACTGTTATAGATAATTCTCCAGGTTCAAAGACATGGTATGTAGACTTGGCTGGAAATGGTGATTTTAAGACAATTCAGGCTGCTATTGACTATGTAAGAGATGGAGATCTAATTGTTGTCAGGGATGGTGTTTATTCCGAAAAAATAACAATTGACAAGGAAATTAGGTTAATATCTGAGAATGGTTATGATTCAACTGCTATTAAAAATTATAATCGCGAAGAATGGGCAGTTACAGTGACTGCAGACAATGTGCAGATTACAGGATTTAATATATCTGGTTTGCCTGATGCAAGTATTGCTTCAGAGGGAAGCCTGAAGATTAGTGGTTCTGATAATTGTATAATTTCAGAGAATTTTTTCTCAAGTCCACATTCGTTTCAAACATCTACAACTGAGAATTGTACAATCAAAAATAATACCTTTATCTCTAAAAGTAATATCTGTGTTGAGGAATTTAGAAATTCCACAATTTCTAATAATAATATTACAATGTCCGTAAGCCCTGGAGTTGAATTAGTCAGTGGTTCATTTATATGTGTGTCTGGAAATAATATTGTTGGGAATTCAGAAAGTTCGGTAGGAATAATGCCAGTAGTCTGTGATAATATTACGATTTCGGATAATAATATCTCAAATGTACTGGTTGGTATATCTGCTTATGGTGGCGGCGTTGATGTAAGATCAGCTAAGATCTTAAACAATACAATTTATTCCACTACAGATTCTATAAAGATCTTTAGAACCGGTAGTGACATTGAAATATCAGGAGACAAATTGAGTGGCGGAGGTAAATATGGTATCATTATGGTATATGCACCAACTGGGGATATTTCAATACATGGTAATGATTTAATTGAATCTAGTGCACCTTATGTGCTATATTTGCGTTCTATTAAATCAAAAATTGATATTTATGGCAATAATATTACAATCAATGAATTGAATACTGGGGGTCTTCTTTATGCTGCAATTCCAACCCTCAATTCAACCACACAGTACACCTATGAATACAATGGTGAGACTTTCACCGATTTCATAGGTAACAGTTACAACATTTATTCAGGATTTGATACCAATGGTGACGGTATTGGAGAGACACCGCTTGAGGAAGACGGAGTATATGACTATCACCCGCTGACAGGTACATACTCCGATTACAGGATTATTTCCGAAGGTAAAGTTGCACCGGAATCACAGAACACAACCCTGAACTTTAAGGGTCTTGGTGTGAAAACCGGTGCAGGCGGAAAACAGACTGCAACGGTTAACACTACCCTGACTGAAACCACTCAGAACGGCAACAATGTCACAATCTCACGTGCAAATTACGATCTCGTGATTGAGTATGACAGCGACATGGCAGTAACCGGAGACCAGATCACCGGAACAGTCAAATCCGTTCAGCTTAAAACCGAAAATCTCATGAAATGCAACTGCAGTGCAGGAAATGTGTCCGGTTCTCTGGTTGTAAATCTTAATGATATCCCTGACGGGGCAGGTGTGGATTCTTCCTTAATGGACGGAGCTACATCAGACCAGAATGCTGCATTCCAGCTTGCCGCCTCCGGAGACGGGCTTAAGGTTGATGCGGTCGCCTGCACATTAACAGTTGTCAGGCAGAACCTCGCAAACGGAAACGATGTTGAATCGGCAGTAATACGCCTTTCAGCAGATAAGGCATGGGTTGATGCACACGGCGGAAATGAATCCATAAAGATTATCCGCTGTGCAGAAGACGGGACAAAAGAGATCCTGGATACGAAATCCATAGCATTTGACGGTGTAATGGAGACCTTTGAGGCAGTATCACCAAACGGCCTGTCGGTATTTGGTCTCTCAGCTACAAGTACGGCGTCAACACCGTCCCCGGGAACATCAACCGGTTCTTCCTCCTCTTCCTCGTCATCAGGCGGCGGAGGCTCAAGCTCAATCGGCACAAGCCGTATTGACAGCATCGGAGCAGGGAAAACCGGAGTATTTACCCTTGGTGAGACTGCAATCTCATCAGTTGAGCTTCTAGCATCCGCTGAAATTCCTGAGATGATGCTCACATCCGAAAAGGTCTCAAAGCCGTCCGGAATTGACGAAGCTCCGGGTGAGGTTTACCAGTACATACAGATTAATGAATATCTTGCACCTGAAGGCAGCATGCAGATGGCAACCCTGAAGTTCAGCGTTGACAAGGGGTGGCTCTCATCTGTCGGCTCTTCAGATTCAGGGGTTAAGATGTACCGCTATGACGAAGACTCCGAGACCTGGGTCATGCTCTCAACCGTAGCAAACGGCGAGACAGATTCCGGTTATAAATTCTTCGCAGACACACCTTCATTCAGCCTCTTTGCAGTAACGGCTGAGAAGGGAGCGGCATCTTCCTCCGCTGTTTCATCCGGAACAACTCCATCCGCAGAGCCGGATTCCGGAATAAGCTCAGGACCGCAGACCAATGTCGAGCAGACAGTAAACGGTGCAGATACACCTGCAAAAGCATCCGGCAGCAGTGTTGTATTTGCAGTAATTGCAGTCTTTGCGATAATTGCGGTATGTGGTGTTGTTTACCGGTTCAGAAAGCCGGAGAATAAATAAGCTGCTGAAAAAAAAAGGAATAAATAAATAAGTAAAAGGCTGGGAAGGCCTATCCAAGAAATTTAAATTCTTTTTTTTACAGGTTTTGTTTTACTCAGATAATTATAGAAATTATCAACCTAATAATCGATCATATGGGAGCTCCGGTGATATTTAGCCGGAACCTGAACAAAGAACTCCCAAATTCCTAAATAATGCAATATTGCCGGGAGTCACAGATTAAGAATAACACATTACTGATGATGATTATTTACAAATATCGATATTGGAAATATACAAATATTTTAAAAATCAATATTGGCAGTATATGATCTCAGATCGCAGTCTTGAAGAACTGATCCTGGATCAGCATGAAGTTTTCGTGACAAAAGATCCGGGTGTGAAAAGAGAGATAGATCATCTCCGGTACATGCGGCACAATCAGATTGTGGTCATATCCGGGGTACGACGGTGTGGAAAATCCACTCTCATGCGACAGTTCGCAGATCATTATGAGGAATATTATTACATTAATTTTGATGACGAGCGTCTGATTAATTTTAAGGTCTCCGACTTCTCACGGCTGATGGTCATCTTTAAAAAGATTATGAAAAATGTCAGAACTATTTTTATTGATGAAATCCAGAACATAGAGGGCTGGGAGCGGTTTGTCCGCCGCATCCATGATGAAGGTTACAAAATATTTATCACCGGTTCAAATGCACGGTTGCTCTCTTCAGAACTTGGTACGCATCTTACAGGCAGATATACAAAAGTTGAGTTGTATCCGTTCTCATTTTCTGAATTTCTTGATTTTAGAGGTATTGAACCATCCAGGATAACATCGGAGAAAAAGGCTGATATTATCAAATGCTTTGATTATTATCTCGAAAACGGAGGATTCCCTGAATTCCTCAAATACGGTGATACTGAGTTCCTGAAAAGATCATATGATGACATCATTTACAGGGATATTATAGCACGCCATGGGATACGGGAAGTAAAATCCTTCCTGCTGCTGGTCCAGTATATCAATACAAATGCAGCCAAAGATGCAGGCTATGCATCACTTGCAAAAGCTGTTGGCCTAAAAAGCCCGGTATCAGTCCGTGACTATATTGGTTTTCTTGAAGAAGCATATCTGGTTTTTGAGCTGTACCGGTATGATGCCTCCCTTAAAAGGCAGTATTCCGGGCAGAAGAAGATGTATGTTATTGACAACGGAATGAGAAATACAGTATCTTTCCGGTTCTCAAAAGATACCGGACGGCTCTTAGAGAACATGATACTGATTGAACTGAAGAGAAGAGAGTCGGAGCTCTTCTTTTTCAGGGAAAAGAATGAATGTGATTTTATAATCTGTGAAGGTGGGCATGTCACCTCTGCAATACAGGTTTCATATGAACTTAACGGAGATAATCTCAAAAGGGAAACTGAAGGACTGCGCAAAGCAATGGCATCACTGGATCTTAAGTCCGGAATCATTCTTACATACAATCAGGAAGAAGAAATTGCAGATAAAGATGGAAAGATAATATATGTAATGCCGGCATGGCGGTGGCTGCTTGAGAGATGAGAATCTTTTCAGTCAGTTTATACTTTTTACTGATCCTGAACTGTAAATAATGGACTCCCACAAATCTGACTGAATATTCCTTCATCTGTTTCAGGAAGATTTAATTTTTCATAGCTCTTCTCCGATATTATAGGATTACATATGGCCCGGGTTTGATACTCGGCCCCAAGAAGGCACTTAAACCTTCAGAATATCAAAAAAAAGTCGGAACTGTATCTGAAAGTCAGGTGAATCTACCAGTACATAGAGGCAGAATAATTTCTTTGTCTCCTTTCTTCAGCTTCTCAAGTTTGGCTTCAAGCGTTTCGGATACATACAGGCTGTACAATTAAAAAACCTCAAAGTTATTGTCAGGAAATATCAAACTGGTTATCAAAATCTTCAACCGGAATGAATTTTTCTTTTCTGATTTTCCGGATTTTTTTAGTATATTCTTCTCTCACTACAAACTCCTCTTCAAGCTGGAACTTCATAAAATTCTCAATCTGTTTACTCATGTTTAAGCCCAGTCGTTTGCATTCAGAAGAGTATTTTTCATAGATGTCATCGGAAATGCTGAAGCTTTTTACACTCATTTCTATATCACTAATTTATTTAAATTTCATAAATCATATTTAATATTATTTAAACAGTCCATTTATTCTGCACTCACCGTATAGGCTAAATATTATGGCTAATTTTAGATTTTACACCCTGGGTGAGCCCCGTAAATTTTCAGATGTTTATATTCTAACTTTGCCGGTTTCCTAATCGGCAATATTGCTGAGAGTCACAGATTGAGGATAATACATTACTAATGATGAATATTTATGAAAATCAATATTGGCAGTATATGATCTCAGATTGCAGTCTATGCGATAATTGTGGTATGTGGTGTTGTTTACCGGTTTAAGATGCCGGAGAAGAAATAAGCCGGAAAGGCTTTTTTAAAATTTAAAATCTCTTTTTAGAATTTTAGAAGATTCCTGTTTTTCTGAAATATATTCGGATTATGATTTCTGATCAGATATTGCAGCTCTGTTTTTGGAGCCTGACATGTGCTGTTTAATGATGAAAACCGGATTTTATCTGGCTGTATCTCTTTGTGTTTATGGTCGGGAGTCATGTTCAAATGTTAATTATGTCAATTTAATTTAGTTTACATAATATTTTTAATAACTATTTTATCTTCTAAATTCTAAGTGTATTATGAGCAGATTATGGCTGGCGGCAGAGGGAAAAAAAATAAGAAAGGTTTAATCTACATCCCCGGAGATTCAGTTATTCATTGCCTTGATCCCCGTACAAAACTCCTGATGCTCGTAGTGTTCAGCATCATGTCCTTTCTGACTACAAATCTCATTATAATGACTCTTATATTTGCTTTTATCGCAGTTCTGGCCCGTAAGTCCGGGTTATTTACAAAATGGATTCATTCACTGAGACTTATTCTCCCCCTGATCATATTTGTATTCATAATTGATCTCTTCTTCAGCCGCGAAAATTCAGGCTTTGAATTAATTTCGGCACAGATTGGATTTATCCCGTTGTATGCAACCGAAGGTAGCCTCTGCTTTTCATCTGCCATGGTAATACGGCTCCTTATCATTGCAGGCATCTCATTTCTCTTCATCATAACGACGAAGTACAGCGATTTTGTAAAAAGTCTTCATAAGCTGAAGGTTCCTCCAATAATCTCCTTCTCTCTCGGATATGCCCTCAGTTCTACAACGACCCTCTCCAGGGATGCAAATAATGTTTTAGATGCCCAGAGATCAAGAGGGCTTGAGTTTGAAAAGGGCTCTGTTCTCAAAAAAACTGATAAACTTCTCTCATTATTCATACCATTAACGGTTATAATGCTGAACAGATCAAATCAGGTATCAAATGCCATGCAGTGCCGTGGTTATGGCAGTGCAGAGAGACCAACGGTGTACAATGCCCCTGTTACGGGGGCATATGACTATACTGCTATTTTTATCATAGCATTATTTCTCTTAACTGTAATCATTCTCTCAAATTATCTGTTAATTTAAGGTGTTCTATGAAAAATAAAAAAAGTAACGTGGCCGGATACAGCAAAATCTTTCTTCTGCTGCTTCTTGCATTTGCGGCTGTTCAGTGTGTATCTGCCGCAGATCTGCCCTCAAATCCTATTGCCGGTGAAATGCATGTAAATATCAATACCGCAAATTCGGGTGGATATTACATAAAGTTCGACGGAGGCGGCTTAAATGCTCTTCACCTGACCACAAGTACATCTGACTACTATGGGCAGCTTACAACCACCTCGATGCAGAGCGGAACGTTTTACGTCTCAGATACGGGGGGCAGGGGTTTTTTCAATAATATGCTGCTTATGATTGCCCTTAGAAAACCATCTGATGATGAAGAACAGATTCCTGATGATTTCAGAATTAAAATCCGGTCATCAGGATATAAATGGCCTTCTACAGGCATACTGAACATGCCTCCCACAGCCGAAAATACTGAATATGTCTCCGGGGCGGTGGATCAGGCATTCACATTAAGTTCATTCTCCTACGGCCCCCAGAAGTGGAAGCCGGCAGGAAATAACGACCCCCTGAACTATCCGATATACGGAGATCAGGATATGTCGGACGATGAGGAGTTCTACATATTTTTCGTGGACCTGAAAGTTGGAGCACTGGGTGAGAACTGCGGACTGACCGGACTTACGGACAACGGTATGGTGAAGGTCGAATACACCATTGAGAATCTGGATTCAGGTCTTGTCGCGTTTAACACATACGGCTGGTGTGCTGAGAACCAGGCAAACCAGGGAGAAGGCATATCGTGGACAAACAGAGTTTCAGGTGACGGTTCCAGCGGATATGTGGTAAATATCATCGGTTCAGGCGGTGGTGAGGGAGGTTCTTCCTCCGGAAAACTTGATTACGGCTCTGACCGTTCAGGTTCATCAGAGAGCTGGAAGCCCAAAGTCGGAAATCTCAACATCTCCTCCGTCCCACAGGGCGCTAAAGTTTACCTGGACGGGGTGTATTCCGGACAGGAGACAAATGCATCATTTGTTGATCTTCCGGCAGGGGATTACGTCATAACCCTTGAACTTGACGAATATGAGATCGCAGGGCCAAATACTGTAACTGTCAAGAGTGGGTATATCGTTGAAAAGGGATTTAACATGACCCGTGGGTCCGGCTCATGTTTCATCTCCTCCACTCCGGATGGTGCTGACGTCTTCATAGACGGAAAGGATACCCTCTGGCATACCGACTCCCTTATAACTGATGTCAAATCCGGAAATCATACTGTTACTGTTTACAGAGAGGGCTACGAACCGCAGTCTTCCAATGTCAGCATAAGGATGAATCAGAGATCAGAATTGGAATTTATCTTCGGAAATGAAGGCGGTGCACCGGAGATGACAGGCACATCTGGCGGAGATTCCGGTGCCACAGAATCAGGTGTCATACCTGATGTCTCCCCCCGTTCAGGTAATCTTCCGGCTGAAACAGACAGCATAAGTGGAGAAGAGGGTGATGGCGGTATATTCAGCTTCATTAACGAACTCTTCGGAGGGTTCTTCTCTGCTCCGACTGACAAAGCAGATGAACCATCTGAACCGGCAGGGCTTAAAGGCGACGCCTCTGCGGTTGATGCAGTGCAGGAAGTGCCTGAATCAGTAGAGATAGCAGATATAACAGACCCGGCAACTCCTTCAGATCAAAATCCGGGTGAGAATCTGCCGTCCGGGGACACAGGCGGTCTTTATGTGACATCTTATCCGGATAATCTTGACATTACCCTTAATAGTGTAAAGACAGATGTGAAAACCCCGCATTATTTTTACGGACTTAAGGAAGGTTCGCATAAAGTGCAGGTGACTGTTCCCTCTGATGCAGCAAAATCAGTACAGAAGAGTGTATTTATCATTGCAGGTGAGGATGGTTATGTAAAGCTTGAGCCTGAGGTTTTTACGCAGAAAATTCCGGTGACAATCCAGTCAAAGTACTTTAAGGACTCTGAATTCTTTATTGAGGGTGAATATCCGGGGTACACATACCCGTCCAAAGTAAATATCGAAAAGAGCGGGACATTTATTACCACAGAGAAGGACGGAGTATTCTATACATTCAATACCGGATACCGGGAAGAGAATTCAGTAATTAATATTGGGAATTCCGGCTCAGGAGATACTGCCGGCAGTATCTCTGTAACAACAGAACCCGATGGTGCTTCTGTTACAATAGACGGGCAGAATACCGGATTAAAAACTCCCTGCACAATTGGAGGTATTACAGAAGGCCATCATACTCTTGTGGTATCAAAAGCCGGCCATTATCCAGAGTGTAAGAAATTCCGGTTCGTAAACACCGGAGATTCGGGAGATTCCGAATATGATTTTATACTTGACGAATATTCATACGGCAGCCTGTTTATTGACAGCAATCCTCCCGGAAGCATGATCTATCTGAAAGGAAGTTATACTGGGGTTAAAACACCACATGATTTTGAATATATTCCGATTGGCAGTTATAATGTTGGGATCGTGTATAACCGCATAGTCTTTAAGGAAAGTATTGTAACTGTTGAGCCGTATGAGAAATCCGGAATAACCGTTTATAATACAACTCTCGACATATAATCTTTTTTTAAGGGTAATATACGGGTTTTTTCTGTTATTTTATTATCTGAGAATTGTGCTGCCATTAATGTGCAGTCTGGCTGGTAATTTTATATGTATGTGTGCTTTAAATATTAATTATTAGTTATAATTATTTATTGTGAACTTTTCTCTTTTCCTTCTCAATGTTAATCAGGTTTCATTAATGTTTCAATTTTTTTCAAAACAAATATTAAGTACTTATAATCAAATATTCAGGTGATGGAGATTAAGAATTTTAAGGTTCTGGCAATTCTTCTTCTGTCTGCATTTGCATGTGTGATGCTTACAGCAGGATGTACAGGAACTGATGGTTCAGCACAGACTGCAAATCCCACTGCAACCGCAGAGCAGACTGTAGCAGCAACTCCGGCTCCGGCCGAAGCTGCCCAGAAAGAGTACGCAGACAACGAACTGCTTATTGCAACCACAACAAGTCTTTATGCAACAGGTCTTCTTGATCAGCTCGCAGGAGAGTTCATGAACGATACCGGCGTTGACATTAAGATCACAGCAGTAGGCACCGGAACAGCCCTTGAATACGGTGCAAACGGTGATGTTGATCTCATTATGGTCCACGACCGTGCAAGAGAAAACGCATTTATTGAAGACGGCTCAGGCACTGACCGCAGGGTATTTGGCTACAATTATTTTGAAATCGTAGGCCCTGAGAGTGACCCTGCCGGAATTAAAGGCATGGCCCCGACAGAGGCTCTTGAAACAATTCTTGCAAAAGGCAGTGAAGGCGCTGAAGGCGTGAAGTTTGTCTCCCGTGGCGACAGCTCAGGAACACACGGCAAAGAGAAGGCACTCTGGTCTGTAGCAGGCTATGACTATGCCGAGTATGAACCTGTCTGGGTAAAAGAAGACTGGTATGTTGAGGCCGGCACAGGAATGGGCGGTACACTCACAATGGCAGACGAGATGGACGCTTACACTCTAACCGATATCGGAACCTACCTTAAATATCAGGGAGACGGAACTATCAACCTTGCAGAACTTGTAAATGAAGGCGATGACCTGATTAACATCTACGGCGCTATACTTGTAAATCCGGATAAATATCCTGACACCAATGTTGAAGTCGGAAAGGACTGGGTTAACTACCTGATTACTGATGATGTTCAGGACGAAATTAAGGTATTTGGCGTAAAAGATTACGGTCAGCCACTCTTCTTCCCTGCAATGGGCGCTTTGGATGTGCTCTCACCTTCAGGTGTAACACAGGACGAGATCTCCGCACCGATTGCCTGAACAATGATTCCGGAATTTCCGGAAAATCATTTTTTTCCTGGAATATATTAATATTCTCTGGTGTTTTACTGAATTAAGAGGGCTGATTATATGAATTATATTATTGAGGGTATTTATCAGGCCTTTGTATTGATTATCACCCTGAATCCTGAAGTAGTGGATATCACAATCAGGACACTGACGATAACGCTTGGTGCAACCCTTATTGCCTCGATATTATGTATCCCGCTTGGAATTTATATTGCCTTTAATGAGTTTTATGGCCGGAAAACTCTGATCAGTGTCATCCAGACATTATATGCCCTGCCTACAGTTGTTGTTGGTCTTGTGATGTACATGATCCTCTCCAATAACGGCCCTCTGGGGTTTCTTGACCTTTTATTCACTTCTACAGGTGTTATGCTTGGTCAGGTTGTACTGATCCTTCCGATAATTACCGGACTTACAATATCTGCCCTGTCAAACCTCGACTCAACAATCCGTGACACAATAGTCTCCCTTGGCGCAACTACAGGTCAGTTCTTCTCATCAATGATTCTTGAGGCAAGATTTGCAATAATGTCCGCCGTAATTATGGGTTTTTCACGTGCGATATCAGAAGTCGGTGCCGCAATAATGATTGGAGGCAATATAAAGGGCCACACAAGAATTCTTACTACTGCAATTACACTTGAAACCAATATAGGCAATTTTTCACTCTCAGTTGCACTCGGAATTATTCTCCTGCTTATTGCACTGACTGTCACAATGATTGTATCCAGATTTCAGCAGAGTTGAACAATATGATTGAGATTGATAATATCCATAAAAGTTTTGAGGCCAATAATGTCTTAAAAGGTGTTTATGCCGATATAAATAAGGGTGAAATATTCACAATAATCGGTCCATCAGGTCAGGGAAAATCAACACTCTTAAGAATTCTCAATACTCTTGAAAGGCCAACGTCCGGTCAGATTTTTTTTGACAGCAACGACCTTTTTTCCGGAAAAAAAACGCCTGTGGAAGTAAGAAGGCGTATGTCTATGGTCTTTCAGAAGACTGCTGTCTTTGATATGAATGTCTTTGATAATATTGCAATCGGGCTTAAATATCGAGGTTACAGTAAAACCGACATCAATGAAACTGTAAACCGGGCACTTGATGAGATTGGACTGTCAGGGTATGGCGGGAGAAGTGCTAAAACACTTTCCGGAGGGGAGATGCAGAGAGTTGCCCTTGCAAGGGCAATTGTCTCAAAACCGGATGTTCTCTATCTGGACGAACCAACTGCAAGCCTTGATCCTGTAAATACCGAGAAGATCGAGGACCTGATCCTGCACTACAATAAGGAATATGGCACCACGATTGTCATGTCAACCCATGACATGCTCCAGGGCCAGAGACTTTCAGACAGAATCGGTGTTATGATGGATGGAAGATTCCTCCAGATTGCAGCTCCGGATGAGATATTTTCAAGACCTGGCAATGAGAATGTTGCACGTTTTATTGGAATAAATAATGTCTTTTACGGGACTGTCAGGGAAAAATACGGCGACGGGGTCAATGGCATCTTAAAATCCGGAAATGTGAGTCTTATCGTTAAAAGTGAATTTAAATTCGGTGACAGGGTAGCATTCTGCATCAGGCCTGAAGAGATCACTGTTCATAATCACAGGGCAGAACCTGTAAAGGGCAGGAATATACTGGCCGGGAAAATTTCCGGCATTCACCGGCAGGGAAGAATGATGTACGCTGATATTGATGCCGGGATAAGAATCAGTGCCATGGTAACCTGGGAACAGTATGAGGGCAGTGGATTTGAAGAAGGAGATGAAGTTATGATCTCATTTAAACCGAGGTCCGTTTTTGTTATGGGTAAGGTGTGAATATGCCCCATTTATCCCACTGTAACATTGTTTCAAAAAATTTTGAATAAAAAGTATATAATTGGTAAACAATCTAAAATTTACATCATGAAAAAGTTTATGGGATTTTTTCTGGTTGCTGCACTGATATGTGCAACAGTCATGATGTGTGGATGCACAGGCACAGGAGATAACACTCCGGCCGTGACACCCACAGAGGCATCAACGGCACAGGCAACTGCGCAGCCAACCGCTGCACAGGAGACATCTGAAAAGAGTACTCTTAAGGTATTCCATGCCGGAAGTCTGGCAAGCCCTATGGAGCAGATGGAAGCGGCTTACGAGGCTGAATATACTGATGTTGATGTGCAGCTCTACTCCGGCGGCAGCACAAAGCTTGCAAAGGAGATAGTCGAGCTTGGAAAGGTAGCTGATGTCTATGCATCTGCTGACTATTCATTAATTCCGGGCCTGATGGTCCCTGACTATGCAGACTGGTATGTTACATTTGCAAAGAACAGAATGGTTCTCTGTTATACGGACAAGAGCAAATATGCAGATGAAGTAACTGCTGACAACTGGTATGAGATTCTCGGAAAGGACGATGTCGCATGGGCATTCTCAGATCCAAACCTTGACCCGTGCGGTTACAGGTCACTTATGGTAATTCAGCTTGCTGAGGTAAACTACAATGACGATATGATCTTTGACAACCTTGTCGGAGCGAGAAGCGGCATTTCACACTCATTTGAAGACGGAGTGGCCACTATCCATGCAAAAGATCCGGCACCTGTTTATCCGCTCTCAATAGATGAGAAGAGTGTAAACCTCATTGCAGGACTTGAGGCAGGAAACCTTGACTATGCATGGGAATACATGAGCGTTGCAGAACAGAATGCAGATTCCGGTGTTAAATACATTGAACTTCCGGAAGCAATCGATCTCTCATCCATCAGCTATGCAGATGCATATGCAAAGGTTCAGATCGAGACCGAAGGCGGAATGATGGTAGGAAAGCCTATTGTATATGGTGCTACTGTTCCAACAACCGCAGATCAGCCTGAAAACGGAGATAAATTCGTTGCTATGCTCATCGGTGAGACCGGACAGAAGATCATGAAAGATGCAGGACAGCCTCCGATTGTTCCTGCAACAGGATTCCTTGATATTCCTTCCTCACTTTCAGCACTTGTTGAAATGAGCAGCTAAACCAAATTCTTTTTTTATCATGTCTGCGAAATTTCCCCGCCCGGACAGTTGCATAATCTCTTTCTCACTCATCGGCGGGCTTGTTGTATTCCTGACAGTTCTCTCCCTTCTCAATATCTCCCTTGCACAGCTGGGTGATATTCCGTATCTCATCTCCGTTGCTTCTGAGTCAAAGGTGATTGACTCTGTCCTTCTCACCCTTGGTGCAGGTCTGAATACGGTAATACTGCTGCTGATTTTTGGAACACCGCTTGCATATGTCCTTGCAAGAGTAAACTTCAGGGGCAAAGGATTTATTGAAGGCCTTGTTGATCTCCCGATAATGCTTCCCCATACGGTTGCAGGGATTCTTGTATATATTCTCTTTATGAGGAGGGGAATTATCGGTGAGCCTCTCGGAACGCTTGGCTTTGTCTTTGAGGATGCATACCCGGGAATTGTTGCTGCCATGTTCTTTGTCTCCTCGCCGTATTCAGTACTTTAAACTTAGACGATCATTAATATGTTCGAACCTACAATATTAAATTTAAAATACTCTCTTAAATTGCCCAAATCACAGTATTGGTCCTAAATTCCCCGTTTTTTTGCACAGAGGTCACAAGGCACATTTTGTAAACCTATTTTGATTAACATCACTCATCCCCATTTAGGCCTCATTAAATTCTTCCATTTCTCATCGAGATCAATCTGAAAAGAGTATCTTTGAATTGAAATTGTATTGTTTCCAGTGAAAAAGTTACAAAATTATAGATAGCTACCGCTAAATCGGTCGCAGCTGCATATTCCGTTCATTGAGATGTCAGAATGTCAGCTTATAGCAATTTCATCAATCCTTAATATACGAAAATGAGTCATACTTTCTTCAAATATGATGGCAAGATAATGATTTAAGGGGAATTTGTCCCTGTCTATTACTTTTGGTCCTCTCTGAATCTTTGCAAATCGCTTCCATTTTGTTAAAACCCAAAAATTCTGAATTATGCATGCAATTAGATAATAAAAAAATCTCACCACATGATCTTTGGTGGATGTTCTTACTTTGAATTTATTATTAATGACATATGTTGATTCAATGGCAAATCTATGCCTGTATCGCTCACTAATTGATTGTGGGGAAGTATTAATTTTGTACACAACAAAAGCACGATGAAGAGCACCTTTTTTACCCTTTTTACCTTTCATGTAAATGACACGATCAACAATTTTCACCTTACATTTTAGCTTATTCTTCGATTTGGCGTTTATAACATATTCAAATGATTTTGATTTCTTTCCCTTCAGCTGCCTTTTGAGTTCATCACTGTTCTTCTTAACAGGCACTATGTGAGGAATTTCAGATTCCTTAAGGTAACTGAAGATTTCAGCAGAGTAAAACTCACGGTCAAGCATCAGAGATTTGATCTTGAATCCATATCCATAAATTAAATCAACACAATTCTTTATTGCGGTGAGGTTAGTGGAATCTCTAAACAAAGGAATAACCTGAAGTATAAGGTGCTTATCCATATTTACAACCGAGAATGTCAGGTATCCAACAAAATAATTTGTCGATGCCTTTCTTTTTCCACCTACAATTGGAGATTTAGGATTTTCTTTATCCTTTTTCCCATAATATGGAATTAGCGTTATATCAATTGCAAAATCATACTTCTGACCTTTCTTAAGGATTCCTTTTCCCGCTTTTAAAAGCATTTTTGGAGTATTTAGTGTCAATTCCTCCATATTAAGGCCATGAAGTTTTTTTAGACAAGTCGTATGGGACGGTAGTCCTTCCGTCATTTTTGCAAAACCGGATATTGAGTTATTAGAACATGCCGTAGCGATAGCTCCCCGAATCAACGTTAGACTATCATAGTTTCTGCCACCTGTTAAGGTTACATTCCCCTCAACAAGAGCGCATATCGGTTCAAGGTTTCCAAGCTTATTTTCTTTATTAAGCTCTGATTTGCCTATATTTTGACAATTATTTGCCATATGAGGGGTTTTTGAGAGTATATAAACCCCACCATAAATCAGGCGTACGTCAAAAAAATAAGGTAAATTCTGGCTAAATTCTAAAAGAATTTGGCGATATTGGGGTAAACGCGCAGTATTACGCGCAGTAGTCCATGCGGTTTGTCATTAAAATAGAGAAGTACTTAACTTTCTCAAGTTGGGCAGAAATACTCTGAGCAAAAAATGGGGTTTTTCAGGAAATGTTTAAAGTACTGGTATTACATAAACACAGTCCGGGAGGGTTTTGAAAAGGTGCCCGTACATCTTGAGAATGTGGCCCGGACACTTGGGGCAACGAGATTTGCAGCATTCAGGAAGATTGTCCTTCCGTTAAGTGTAAGGCACATCTTCAGCGGCAGTGTTCTTGCCTGGGGCCGGGCGATAGGGGAGTTTGCAGCAGTAATAATGATAGCATATTATCCGATGATAATCTCAACGCTCATATATTACCGGTTCACAACAAGCGGCTTAAAGGAGAGCAGCACTATTGCATTTATTATAATTGTAATCTGCTTTGTTGTCTTTGCAACACTCAGACTGCTGATAAAACGCTTGGAGGGGTATGATGAGAGAGTCTGAGAGAATGAAGAGGAAAATATCATGATAGAATTTGATAATGTAAACCTCTCACTTGGCAGTTTCAGCCTCTATGATGTCTCAATGAAGATCAATAAAGGCGAATATTTCTTTATAATCGGACCTTCAGGTGCAGGTAAGACAATTCTTCTTGAGACCATAGCCGGACTTCACCTGCCCGATTCAGGAAGGGTTCTGATAAGGGGTGAGGATGTCTTCTTAAAACCTCCGGAGAAGAGGGATATCGCTCTTGTATATCAGGACTATTCCCTCTTCCCGCATATGACCATCTTTGACAATGTCGCTTTCGGGCTCAGGATGGCGAAGAAGAGTAAGGCAGAGGTTAAGGAATCCGTTGATAAAATGCTGAAGCATTTTGGAATCAGCCACCTCAGTAAAAGAAAACCTCTTACCATGAGCGGCGGTGAACAGCAGAGGGTTGCCCTTGCACGGGCACTTATTGTAAATCCTGAAATTCTGCTCCTGGATGAACCGCTCTCTGCAATGGACCCTGTGAACCGTGACCGGTTTATTAAAGACCTTGACAGCATTCACAAAGAGTTTGGAATAACCATAGTTCAGGTGACACATTCAAGAGAGGAGGCGATAGCCCTTGCAGACAGAATTGCAGTTATTGCCGACGGGAGGCTTGAGCAGACCGGAAGTCTGGCTGAGGTATTTAATACGCCTGCTTCTCCTGTTGTTGCCAGAATGGCTGGTATTGACAATATATTTGACGGAATTATTACAGATTTAGGCGGTGACGGCACCTGCACAATTGACATTGAAGGCGTCAGCTTAAGGGCCTCGTATTCAGGATATGTGGGTAATGATGTAAATCTCTACATTCACTCATCCGATATAATCCTGAGCGGGGAGATGCCTCAGAATTCCGGATGTAATATTTTAGAAGGTAAAATTGAGGGAATATTTCAGAGAAATAATTATTTCAGGATAGTTATTGACTGCGGCATATCTGTTTATTCCTCCCTCTCTCCAAGAGAAATGGCCACGAGAAGTTTAAAACCGGGAATGGAGGTTTACCTGACCTTCAGTCCGGATGACATTCATATTACATCTGCCAGAAAATCTTAAAGAAATCTTTACTTTTTTCTTTCGTAAATACTTCGGATGATTTATCGCAGATATTTTTCAAATCTTTGTATCTGACTGCTTAATACCTTTCTTTCTGTATATCTCAATATACGCAAGCAGCATTCCGGTGATGAACGCAACGGTCATTCCGGCAAATGGTGCAAGAATTGCTGTTATTGCAGTCACCATCACGGAGTCTGTATTTGCCGATGCCTTCAGAAGCGGAATTGCGGCAAAGATTAACAGTCCTCCAAATATCCCTAAAGGAATTATGCCAAGCATCTCGGGCTTTGCAAAAAAAAGTGCCATGGCAAGGAAAATTACTCCGGCAATTATATTGCTGCCTCCCGTTCTTGCACCGAAGCGGTGCATTGCCGCCATTCCTCCTGCCCCGTGGCACATTGGAAATCCTCCCAGAGGGCAGGATATCAGATTCATAAAACCTATCGTTTTTGATAAATTATCCGGATTAATATCCTTCTTAAAGAGATCGTGTGCCAGCAGCGATGTTGCAAGAATTGCATTGGTAAGAGTAAGCGGGATCTGGGGTATGACAAGATTCCATGATGAGAATGCAAAGTCGTTTACATCCGGAATTATTATCTGCGGAAGTGTAATAAAGCTCATTTCCGGAATTCCGGCTGTCAGGATTCCTGCTGCAATTCCGATTCCGACCACTATCAGTGCCGAGAGATCAGGAAATGCGGTCTTCATTGTTATAAGGAGGAATATGAGAATTATAATGACTGAAACTGCTGAATAGAAGATATCGTTTACAACAAAATTCAGGGATGTTTTAAGGAGCAGAAGTGCAAGCCCTGCCTGAATTCCCCTGATTACGTTTTTTGGAATCCATTTCTGTACCTTTGACATTCCCCTCAGATATCCTGTTGCAATGAATATTATTCCGATTATTATTCCTGATGCCGCAATCTCAGGAGATGTCAGCCCTTCGGCAATAACTATTGCACCTATAGCCTTCATCGGTTCGACAGGCACGGGAAGCCGGTATAATATCCCGACCAGAGTGTACCAGACGGCGAAAAAGAGTAATATTGTGCCGAGATTTATGTCAGTTACTACTGCAACACCGAATATTATCGGCAGAATTGTGCCGAAGTCACCAACAGAGCCTGCTGCCTCGTTCAGATTAAATCTGATCCCTTTGATTTTATTCAGCAATATTTCTCCTCCCGGATCTGTACCCTGTGTATTTTTTCATTTTTCATTCATCCGCGATAAATATTATTTGTTCTAATTTAACATTTTGTGGTTTAGTGCGTGGAGTTTGTTATTCACTAATGCCAGTCTTTAGGTTTTTAGTTTATTATGGTATATTTTTTTAATTTTTATTTTTATAATGTTAATTTGGTTAACTTAACCTAATTAATTTTAAAAAAATTGTAACAATGTATTTATTATGGTGTTTTTTTAGAAATTTATTGATGAGAAAGGGTTTAATCCGGTATTCAGCAATTGCACTTTTAATTGCTGTTATTATGGTCTGTGGCTGTACATCAGGTGAAGCGAAGGATAACAGGGCAGATACTGGATCTGCTTCGGAAGAGTCACTGATAGTTTACTGCGGTGCAGGACTCCGTGTTCCAATGGAGACCGCTGCGGAGGTATTTGAGGAGAAGGACGGTATAAAGATCAAATATTCATATGGGGGTGCGGCACAGCTGCTCTCACAGATGGAACTTTTAGGAGAAGGAGACCTCTACATGCCGGGTGCAAAGGCATACCTTGACTCCGCGGCAGAGAAGGGCTTTATCTCGGATACCAGAGATGTCGTGTACCATGTTATAGCAATAGCAGTGGAGAAAGGCAATCCTAAGAATATTACATGCCTTAAAGACCTGACCCGTGATGGCGTAAGGGTTGGTATCGGTGAACCTGACGGCCCTGCGGTCGGAAAAGCTGCAAAGAAGATCTTTGAGAAGAATGAAATGTGGGAGAGTGTCCAGGACAATATTGTTGTCCAGTCCGGCACTGTCAATGAACTGCTTGTATTCCTTAAGATGGATCAGGCTGATGCGGTTGTAATCTGGGAAGATCTTTTAAATCCGGAAGATATGGAAATTGTCAATATTCCGGTTAAGGAGGGTTTTGTAAAGGTTGTACCTATTGCAACGCTTGAGTTCAGTGAACATCCTGAGAATGCGGTAAAGTTCATGGAATTTGTATCGTCTGATGAAGGAAAAGAGATTTTCACTAATGCTGGTTTTGATACATACCCCTGTGAAAAGTATGCGGGAGTCCAGTAATTTACTTTTTTGTCAGTGTGGATATCAGGTCAGATTATTTACTGTGTTAATTGAATTTGGTTAATTGTGTGGTGCGTGTAAAAGATTTTTAAAGTTTTAATGGAGAAATTAATTATGAAAAGAGAGCTATTATTGGTTTTTACTGTTTTTGCAGCCTTTGCACTGATTCTTGGTGCAGGCTGTGTCTCCGGAAATTCCGGAGATGAGAAGGATGTGGGGGCACAGGCCTCCGGTGGCGAAGGAGTATCTGAAGAGTCACTTATTGTTTACTGCGGCGCCGGTCTTCGTGAGCCGATGGACAATATAGCAGCGGATTTTGAAGAGCAGGAGAATGTTAAGATTAAGTTTACCTATGGTGGATCTGCCCAGCTCCTCTCACAGATTGAACTCCTGCAGGAAGGGGATGCCTACATGCCGGGTGCAAGATCCTACATACAGTCTGCTATAGACAAGGGTTTTGTATCTGATAGCAATGATGTTGTCTATCATGTAATGACAATAGCAGTTCCAAAGGGCAACCCTAAGAATATTACATGCCTTGAGGATCTCACAAATGAAGGTGTCAGAGTTGGAATTGGCGAACCTGACGGCCCTGCGGTTGGAAGTGCGGCCAAGAAGCTCCTTGACAAGAATGGTCTGTGGGAGGACATTCAGGACAATATCGTTGTTCAGTCGGGAACAGTAAATGAACTGCTTGTCTATCTTAATATGGGTCAGACAGATGCTGTAATCATCTGGGAAGACCTTTTGAATGAAGAGAATATGGAGAAGGTTGATATTCCTGTAAGTTCCGGTTTCGTAAAAGTTGTTCCGGTTGGAATGCTGACATTTACAGAGAAAGAGGATACAGCAAAGAAATTTATTGATTTCGTATCTTCAGATGCCGGGAAGGCCTACTTTGAGGAAGCAGGTTTTGACACTTATCCATGTGATAAGTATTCAGAACTTTAAATTAAAATTAAATTAAACTATTTTTTGGTGCTATTATGGCTTTAGAAGAGGATATTAAAAAAGTTAAGGAGATGGAGATCTGCTACCGCCCAATCGGCGTCATTCATTCGGAGCACACAGTCCAGGAAGACACTCCTATTCAGGGAATATTCAATCCTTCAAAGGGTTATATCGAAGTTTTTGACGAATATACTCCCGGATTAAAGGACATTGAGAGTTTTTCACACCTGATACTGCTTTATCACTTTGACAGATCCACCGGATGTGAGATTGTCCGAAAACCATTCCTTGATGAGGAGAAGGAGAGGGGAATATTCTCTATACGGCATTTTAACAGGCCTAATCCTGTAGGATTTTCAATTGTGGATCTTCTCTCAGTAGAGGGCAACAGGCTTGAGATCGGTGCTGTGGATATACTTGACGGCACACCCCTTATTGACATAAAGCCCTATGTATATCAGTTTGATCACCGCGATGAGGTAAAGAACGGGTGGGTTGATGCATCACACACTGATGAAATCGGTGAGTGGAATGCCACTCCAAAAGGCCTCAGAGATAAGCAGAGGACAAATATTTGAAGAATATCACACGCTGGGATGCTGTAAAGGTATTTTCCATCTCAGCCGCTCTTATTTTAACTGCATTTATTGTTTCTCTGCTGATTCTGATTGTAACTCATCCTAATCCCGGATGCGTTCTGGAATCCCTGATGACTGAGGAGATCCAGTTTGCAATATACCTGAGTCTTGCAACCTCTATAGCATCAACCCTGTTGTGTATTCTTATCGGAGTGCCGGCAGCATACGGGCTTGCGAGGTATAATTTCTTCGGGAAGAGTTTTGTCAATATGATTCTTGACCTTCCACTTGCACTGCCTCCGCTTGTTGCCGGTGTGGGACTGCTGCTCTTCTTCGGGACAACAGCATTCGGCGATGCACTTGAGAGTATAGGGCTTGTATTTGTCTTCACACCGCTTGGAATTGTAATAGCACAGTTCTTTGTAAATCTCCCGTTTATGCTCAGGATTATGAGATCCACATTTGAGGGGATCAGTCCCAGGTATGAGTATGTCGCCCGGACGCTTGGGTGCACCAATGCTGAGAGCATAATCCGGGTTACAATTCCTATGGCTGCAAACGGTTTTTTTGCCGGTGCAGTGATTACATGGGCGAAGGGAATAGGTGAATTCGGTGCCGCACTCATGCTTGCCGGCGCTACAAGGCTCAAGACTGAGACACTTCCGATCTCTCTGTTTCTGAATATGTCATGCGGAGATCTTGAGATGGCTATATCTGCGGCAATCATACTGATAGCAATCTCGATTGTCTCACTGTATGTTTTTGAGATCTATGGTGGATCTGCAAAACTATAAGGGGTTTTAATGATGCTTAAACTTGAAAATATATCAAAAAACCTCGGTGAATTCCGTATCGACAATGCAAATCTTGAGGTCATAAAAGGCGAATACATGGTTATAATCGGCCCTACTGGTGCAGGTAAGACAATTCTTCTTGAAACCGTTGCAGGCATATATCCGCCGGACTCCGGCAGGGTGATTATGAGTGGCCGGGATATTACCGATGTGCAGCCAAAGGACAGAAATATTGCAATGGTCTATCAGGACTTTGTTTTATTTCCGCATCTTACTGTGGCGGCGAATATCGGATTTGGTCTTAAGAGCAGGAAGGTGCCACGCCCTGAGATTGAGGAGAAGGTGAAGGATATAGCGTCTGTTATGGGCATAGATCACCTTCTTCACCGTTATCCGGGAACACTCAGCGGAGGGGAGAAACAGAGGACTGCAATCTGCCGTGCAATACTTATGGAACCTGATATTCTTCTTCTGGATGAACCCCTTAGTGCTCTTGATACCCGGACGAGGGAGAACCTGAGGAGTGAATTAAAGAAGCTCCATAAGATGTTTAATACTACCTTTATTCATATTACTCACAATTATGAGGAGGTATTCTCACTTGCAGACAGGGTTGTCATCATGAATGATGGTGAAATACTCCAGATTGGTGACCCTGATGAGGTCTTCAGAAAACCAAAATCAGAGTTTATTGCATCTTTTGTTGGTTTTGAGAATATTTATCCCTGTAAATGGTTAAAAGATGGCAGTTCTGCGTCTGTGAACATTGACGGTGTGGATTTGATCTCGGAGTCGCATGAGTCTTCGATCACAGGTAACGATGTCACTGCAATCCTCAGGATGGAGGATGTTATTGTCACATCTGAATTACCCGGCGGGGGAGAACCATGCAATATGCTTAAAGGAATTATAGAAGAGATCCGTGACAGCGGGGGTTTTGTAAGGATTACCATCGACGCGGGAATAAAGCTTAAGGCTGTTATGATGAAGAGGGATTTTTTAAGAATGGATCTCTCTGCCGGCGATTCGGCATATGCAGTATTTTCATATGAAGCCCTTCATATCATTCCCTGTGATAAATAAGGAATGAATTCATAACCAAAAGTAGAGGTTAATCTACGGATTATAATGGCTCAACGGAATAATTGGTGAGAGCTTTCAGAATATCAGGATTTATAAATTCACCACATTTTTCCGAAAATTTCTCAGTCATAAGCCTGATCAGAATTTTTGTGCCTTTATCTGTCGTCCATATGCCGACTCTCTCTTCCCTTGTAAGAATCCCTGATTCTTCCATACCGGAGAGTGCCGGAAGCACATAGTAATGAGGCACGTGCAGTCTCTCTGCTACCTCCCTTGTGGTTGGTAATTTTAATTTTATCTCCTTATATTCTGTTTTTATTTGAATTGTTCTTTTATCTGCTATAATTTCTGCTGAGGCATTTAATATTACTTCACTGTTGATATCCGACATAAAAAAAGGGTTTTAGTGTTTCATGCTGCCGTGCTCTGAATCCTCCATAGGTTCCAGGTACACAATTTCAGCACCAATTTCCTTTGCCATCTGTTCGATTTCGGCTTTCCTGTAGTGGCTTGCAAGGAATTTTACTTTTGGATTGTCTTCGCCTACAAGTGCCATAATTCTGAATCTTGGCTGTTTGACGCCTTCACCAACTTTCTGTCTCTCGCGGACATAGATTTTCATTTTTTTACCTCCTTTATCAGCTGATATATCAGCTGGTTTACAGAACATTACTTATCTTTTGTAGTATATTAATATTTGTATCACATGAGTAAGAGAAAGGAGATTAAAAACAAACTCCAGGGTGAGACCCTGGTACGCAAGGGTCTGATGCATGAGAGATCCGGGGTTGAAACTATCAGGATTACACCTGAGCTCAATGTCATTAAAATCGGGGGGCATGGTACGATTGACTTTGGCAAAGAGGTAGTTATACCAATTGTTGAAGAACTCGGTGAACTCTCGCGTGAGCACCAGATGCTTGTTGTTACCGGAGGGGGAGTAAGGGTCAGGCATATCATGGACATTGGCATTGATCTTGGGATGCCCACCGGAATTTTAGCTGAGCTTTCCGGAACGATAAGCGAACAGAATGCTCTTATGCTCTCTGTTCTTATGGCAAAGTATAATGCAGTTAAAATAAGCAATGATGATCTTCTGGACATCCCAATGCTTTTAAGTCTTGGACAGGTTCCGGTTATGAGGGGAACGCCAATTTACAGTTTCTATGAAACCCCTTCCGCGGTTGGGCCGATTCCAAGCCACAGAACCGATACAGGTGCTTTCCTTGCTGCTGAGGTAATGGGAGCAAAGAACTGCATTCTTGTCAAGAATGTTGACGGGCTTTTTGATAAAAATCCACTTATGTACGATGATGCGGAGCTGATTGAAGACATCAGGGCAGAAGAAGTCCTTGAGATGAATCTTGAAGATCTCGTGCTTGAAGAGGCTGTAGTCGATATGCTCCGGTATTCCAAGAATCTCCATGAGGTAAAGATAATAAACGGTCATGTAAGGGGCAATATAACAAAAGTTCTGAACGGCGAGAAGGTTGGAACAGTAATCCGGCAGTGATCCTGAATTTCCGGAATCCAGATGGGTGGATTTGTCTCTCCTGAATTCCGGACTTATTTTTAGCTATAAAAATTTTTTAGGGATATGTGAATTTTTGAATGCGGTTCTCTCCATCATGCAGTTCTGATTTTATTCTGTCAATCGCATTCTGAACCGCCGCAAAACCTTCTACTCTGTGTTCTGCCGCGACAGCGATGTATGTGATGTCATCGCCGGCATTTATTCTGCCGGAATTGTGGTGAATGCGGGCACCTAGTATCCCTTTTCTGCTTTTAATATCCTCAGTCACACCTGAGATTATTCTTTTAAGTTTATCTGTATCGTTAAATTCAAGGAAGGGTGTTTTTTCTTCTCCGGTAATCTCCCTGACAATTCCGTTGAATGTAATTATGCAGCCTGTTTTCGGGAGTTCGGTATTTTCCTTTAAATCCCTGATAATTCCCTGCATAGTGAAGAAGTCATCAAATCTGTCAAGGGATTTTACAATCTCTGATACATCCGGATTTTTGAGTATACAGTTTTCCGCGTTGAGTTCTCCCAGGCAGACCTTTCTGAAACTGAACTTTTTAAAGCCCTCAATGACCGCATATTTTATTCCTGCATCAGAATAATGTCCGAGTATTTTATACAGGTCATTTTCACCAGAGTATGTTACTGATTTATTACTGTCTATTCCTGCAACAAACTTTGCTCCGTTCTCAAAATGCCCGGTCATATCCTTTCCGGGATTTAAGTCGTAGGTGTGGTGTCCGAGATGCTTTATGACGCCTGTCTTTCCGGGGTATTTATCCTCAAGAATTTTTACAAGTTTTTTTATCAGTACTGTTTTTCCTGAATTGGAATATCCCGCGATGTGAATTATTTTCATCTGTTCATTACTGTATGTCTGCCGGAATAAAAAATGAATTACCTGATTATTGTCATTACTGCTTTGTCTGCTGAAGAAACTGCTTGAAAATCCTGTATTTTCTGCTTATTTTCCTGGAATAATGGATATATGGTTATTTTTTTTATGAGCGCATGGTGTTTTTCAGTTTAACGCTTTTCATTGTCATAAAGAGTATTACTATATAGCATAAATAGTACCACTTACCCTCAAATCTCAATGATATAGATTTTATTAATTAAAATTTAGTTGATCTGGATTGTATTTTTTAAAAATTATATTGGTAATTATTAGGAATGCTTATATCCGGAGATATGTTAATGTACGATTGTCCCATGCGGGGACGTGCAGTAGTGAATATCATCAATTTCCGGCGGGTAACAATCCGTCGTTGTTCAGTGAAAGTAATGCATTGCACTTATAGGGTATAGGAGGAAAAATATGGCAAAATATTCCGACACAATTGATCTTTATTCAGACGATGGTAAACTTCTGAAGAGTGGCGTTGAGTTAAATAAGATAAGTCCGCTTGTAAATCCGGCAACTCTTAAGCTCATCGACCTGACAAAGAGAAGCATTGCAGTTAACCTCGGTGGTATCGAGGCAGCTCTTAAATCCGGTAAACTCGGAAAGGGCGGCAAGATTCTCGGACGTGAACTTGATCTGCCAATTATGGCAAACAAGGACGCAGTCATTGCAAAAATTAAGGAATACGTGGATGTTGAAGGCGAAGAGACAACAATCCGCGAATTCAAGGGCGGAAACCTGCTTCTTGTTGAAGTACCAAAGGCACGCCTGAATGCAGCATCCACATACGATGCATCAATCACAGCAGTTGCAGCAGCAACAACATACGCAATTGTCGATGAATTCGGCGTTGATATGTTCGATGCATCAGCTGTCAAGGCAGCAACATTCGGTGCATACCCACACACAATGGATATGGAAGGTGCACTTGTATCATCAGTTCTTGCAAACCCGCAGAACAATGAAGGTCTTGGTTTCTCACTCCGTAACATCGGTGTAAACCACTTCGTTATGATGACAGGAAGAAATGCAATGCAGGGTGCAGCACTTGCATCAACCCTTGAGACAGCAGGAGAGTTCGAGATGGGCGGTGCAATCGGTCCGTTCGAGCGCCACATGCTTCTCCAGTACGCATACCAGGGTCTTAACGCAAACAACCTTGTATATGACCTCGTAAAGGAGAATGGTCAGACAGGAACAGTAGGAACTGTTGTCCAGTCACTTGTCGAGAAGGCAATTGAGGACAAAGTCATCGTCCCGGGAAAGAAGGGCGGATACTTCCAGTTCTATGACACAAAGGATCCAATGCTGTGGAATGCATATGCAGCAGCAGGTACACTTGCAGCAACCATGGTCAACTGTGGTGCAGGACGTTTCGCACAGGCAGTTTCATCAACACTGCTCTACTTCAACGACCTGCTCGAGCACGAGACCGGTCTCCCATCAACCGATTTCGGTCGTGTAATGGGTACAGCTGTCGGTTTCTCATTCTTCAGCCACTCAATCTACGGTGGTGGAGGTCCAGGTATCTTCAACGGAAACCACGTTGTCACACGCCACGCAAACGGCTGTGCAATCCCATGTGTAGTTGCAGCATGTGCACTTGATGCAGGTACACAGATGTTCACCGCAGAGGGAACATCAGCAGTTATGGGCGAAACATACGGTCAGATCCCTGAGTTCAACAAACCAATGGATCAGATCGCAAACGGAGTCTGAATAGATCACATTTAGGTTTGGAATGACTGAAAGCCAGAAAGTATATCCACAATGCAGGGTAGTCCCTCTCCGCATGCTGTCGCCTGATACCACTGAAATCTTTCTTGATAAGGTGGTAAAGGTCAAAGGAATCAGAAGGATGACCATAAACGGTCCTTCTCTTCCAAAAACCGTTCCTTACGGTCCTGCACGCGGAAAACCCAATCCCAACACCAACCGGAGAACAATTCAGGTCGGCGACTCTGAGGTTGAACTCAGGGTGCAGGCAGGAATGTTTGTCTTTGAACTTGAGGATGAAGGTGTAACTGAGAATATCAGGGCTGTCTGTGATGAAGTATTCACAAAGTTCCCATATCAGCTTCAGGTCGGAAAATATATGAAAACATCTCCGACACTGTCTGATTACTGTAAATATGGTCCTGATGCTGACGAAAAGATGGTCGGACTTTCCGACCCGAGGAAAGACGGGCCGGTAATTATACAGGGTTTAAAATAAATGCCTATAGGTCGTGTTACCCAGATTGTTGACTGCCGCGAAAGTATGGGTATGGGCAAAGGTGGCGGCCTTGCCCAGAGAGGTACGATATCCGAGTGCCGCCATCCGGATGTAATAGTCGTTGGCATGTCTCCGGGAAGGCGACACGTAACAAAACCTGTCTGCGATATAACATCAGGCCTTAGAAGAGAGGGTGTTGAGTTTTCGGTCAGCACTCTTGTCTTAAACGCCGGAAGCGGCGTACCCCCGGATGCCCCGGCGATAGCCGGTTCGGTTCTGGGGGCATATTTCGGCCTGAATTCTAAGGAGATTGCACAGATTGAGCAGCATAAGGTCGCAATTCTTCATCACGGCAATGTGAGATCTCATGTCGTGGAGAAGGTTCGCTTTATTCTCGAGAGATGTGATACTGATGCAATTGTTGTATCTCAGGCGCCTGTAGATTATGAAGACCTCGCAAAAGCAGGTGTAAAAACCGCTTATGTGATGCCGTCACCTGAAATGGTGAAGACAAAAGGCAGGGTCGTCCGCATCGTCAGCGGAGTTACAAGGGGACAGACTCCCACAAGGGAGAAACTGGCAGAAGTTATTTCGGCTGTAATGAAATCAATGAAACAATAATTTAAAGGTGAAATTAATATGGCATATACACCACAGTATGGGCCAGGAACATCTATTGTCGCTGAAAACAGGCGCAAGCAGATGAACCCTGCAGTCCAGCTTGAGAAGGTTCGTGAGGTTACTGACGAAGATATTGTTCTTATCCTTGGTCACCGTGCACCAGGATCAGCATACCCGACAGCACACCCACCACTTGCAGAGCAGCAGGAACCAGACTGCCCAATCAGAAAGATTGTTGCACCAACAGAGGGTGCAAAGGCAGGAGACCGCGTACGTTACATTCAGTTTGCTGACTCAATGTTTAACGCACCATCACAGCCATACCAGCGCACATACTCAGAGTGCTACCGCTTCCGTGGCATTGACCCGGGTACACTCTCAGGACGTCAGATTGTAGAGTGCCGTGAGCGTGACCTTGAACAGTACTCAAAACTCCTCATGGAGACAGAGATGTTTGACCCGGCACTTGTAAGCTGCCGTGGTGCAACAGTTCACGGACACTCACTGCGTCTTGCAGAAGATGGTCTTATGTTTGATATGCTCCAGCGCTGTATCTTAAAAGATGGCTCTGTCAAGTACGTCAAAGACCAGATTGGAGAGCCACTCGACCGTGAAGTCGATGTCGGCAAGCCAATGGACGAGGAATGGCTTAAAGCACACTCAACAATCTTCCACTCACTTGTTGGTGTCGCATACCGTGATGATGCAGAATATGTTGAATATATTCAGCGTATCCATGCACTTAGAACAAAATACGGCTTTATGCCAAAGGAGGAGTGATTTAGATGGGTAAAATTGAGAGATCACAGAAACTTTTCCTTGATGCACTTAAACAGAAGTTCCAGGGAGAAGACGTAGAATCAGTAAAGACAACATTCTACAACTTTGACGGTGTCCGCCAGTCCCCACGTAAGCGTGAGTTCATGGAAGCAACAAAGGCTGTCGAAGCAAAGCGTGGAATGGCCATGTATGATCCAGAGCACTGCCACCTTGGTGGTCTGCCAATGGGTCAGAGACAGCTCATGACCTACGAAGTATCCGGTACAGGAACATTCGTAGAGGGTGATGATCTTCACTTCGTCAACAACGCTGCAATGCAGCAGTTCTGGGATAACATCCGCAGGACAGTTATTGTCGGAATGGACCTTGCACACGCAACACTCCAGAAGCGTCTCGGAAAGGAAGTTACTCCTGAGACAATCAACGAGTACCTCCACATCTTAAACCACGCAATGCCTGGTGCAGCAGTTGTTCAGGAACACATGGTTGAGACACACCCTGGTCTTGTCGATGACTGTTACGTAAAGGTATTCACCGGTGACGATGAGATGGCTGACGACATTGAGCCACAGTTCCTCATTAACGTTGAGAAGCTCTTCCCTGCTGAGCAGGCAGAAGTTCTCAAGGCAGAGGTCGGCAAGTCAATGTACCAGGCAATCCACATCCCGACAATTGTCTCAAGGACATGCGACGGTGGTACAACCTCCAGATGGTCAGCAATGCAGATCGGAATGTCATTCATCGCAGCATACAGAATGTGTGCAGGTGAAGCAGCAGTCGCAGATCTTTCATTCGCAGCAAAACACGCCGGTGTTGTTCAGATGGCATCCCACCTTCCTGCACGCCGTGCACGTGGTCCAAACGAGCCTGGTGGAATTAAGTTCGGTCTCTTCTCTGATATCATCCAGACAAACCGTACCCATCCAAACGACCCTGCAAAGGCATCCCTTGAGGTAGTCGGTGCAGGTACAATGCTCTTCGACCAGATCTGGCTCGGATCATACATGTCCGGCGGTGTCGGATTTACACAGTATGCAACAGCAGCATACACTGATAACATCCTCGATGAATTCACATACTATGGTATGGACTACATAAAGGACAAATACGGCGTAGACTACACCAACCCTGACCCCGCAAAGCTTGTCAAGCCAACACAGGAAGTTGTAAACGATATCGCATCCGAGGTTAACCTCAATGCAATGGAACAGTACGAACAGTTCCCAACCATGATGGAAGATCACTTCGGTGGTTCACAGCGTGCCGGTGTTATGGCAGCAGCATGTGGTCTGTCCACATCCATCGCAACCGGAAACTCAAACGCAGGTCTGAACGGATGGTACCTTTCAATGCTCATGCACAAGGAAGGATGGTCACGTCTCGGATTCTTCGGATACGATCTTCAGGACCAGTGCGGTTCAGCAAACTCACTCTCAATGGAACCAGACCGTGGTCTCATTGGAGAACTGCGTGGACCAAACTATCCAAACTATGCAATGAACGTCGGTCACCAGGGAGAGTATGCAGCTATTGTAGGTGCAGCTCACTACGGACGCAAAGATGCATTCTGTTTCAACCCGCTTGTTAAGATCTGTTTTGCAGATCCATCACTCGGTTTCGACTTCGCAGAGCCACGTAAGGAATTCGCAAAGGGAGCAATCCGCGAGTTCATGCCAGCCGGCGAGCGCTCACTGATCATACCTGCAAGGTAAGATCACCCCGAATATTTTTTTAATTTATTTTTATTCCGGTTATTTCCGGAATTAATTATATTGTTATTATTTCATGGAATTTTCAGATTATTTTATAATGCATAACCTTACTTTAGGAATAACCGGAATGAAATGGAGATTATTTCTAAGCGTGGATTCTGATCGCACTACATAATCTTTAAGCAAACTTTCCGGATAATTCCTGAAAGTTTTGTATAAGTCTATAATTTTCAATCTTTGCAAGGGTGTTCTATGCCTGTGTATTCCGGATTTTTAAATTGTCTTTCTCTTTGCGCTCTTTTATCTGTGTGGCTGGATATTATTCCGGTTTTAATTTACCTGAATTTAATCACATAATATTTTATCTCCCGGGACGGTTTTGGATTGTAAAAAAAGCGCAGATTTTTTTGTAAAATGGGGTTGTATGAGCATAAATTTCTGCTCAAATAACTTTGAATTAAAACAAAAAAGTCAGGTGTATTCTTTTATTTTCCTCAAATACTCATATTTTGCTTATTTTTTCCGGCAATTCTTTCGAAACCTTTAATTAAATACTAAACGACTTTAATTTGAATCCAAAAGGGTTTCGTGTATACGTGTATCTCTGGTGCATGTGGCACTCAGGAGGATGCCTGAATGGAAGAGTTACTGTTTGGTATCGGCATTAGTGCCGTTGCAGGCGCTCTGGCCACCGTTTCCGGTGCTGCGGAAGATACTGAGTCTGATATCGGTTCACAGGGTGACCCGAATTCACAGGTTCAGCTCGCTCCGCAGATGGGATATATTCACCGTATATATAGTAAAGCTATATCCGGTGAACCCCCAGCATACGGACTTTGGTGCGCTCTTGGAGCAGGCCTTGCTTGGGCTTTGATGGCGATAAATTATAATCCGGTACTTGCGATAGTCTTAGGATCAGCTATAGCTGTATTTGTACAGGGTGTGTATGCAACTACAGCATATCTGGGAAGGACTGCAAGTCTGGCAAAGTTTGAACAGCCGGTTTACATCGACCTTATTAAGTCGGTTACAACCGTGACTATGGCGCATGCATTCGTTGCTATCTTTACATGCGTATCAATGTGTTTCCTTATGGTAAACGCACTTGGACATCCGTTCCCGCTTCCATTGCTGGGACTTGTCTGGGGTATCGCTCTCGGTGCAGCAGGTTCTGCAACCGGAAATCCGTTCTACGGAAAAGAGCGCCAGTACCAGACACAGGCCTTTGGAGCAGGTGTACCTATCTCAGCATCCGGTAACATTGTCCGGTATGCAGAGGCAGGACAGCGCAGTTCGCTTGACAACGGCTGGTTTACATCTAAGATGGGCGGCCCGGCATCGGGTGTCTGTTTCGGACTTATTGTGTTCCTTGAACTGTGGCGTACAATCTTCTTTGAAGAATTCGCAGCAGGGTGGGGTGCAGTAATTGCCGGTATCGTGCTTATTCTGATCTTTATGATCATTGACAGATTTGTCGAGACATGGGCACGCAAGACCTATGGACCATACACTGAAGAGAAATCCGAGGAGGCCTCATCATGAGCGCACTTGGCGGAGGTTCCGGTGGTGGAGAGGGAATTAATCCTGTAGGAACAGTAGTCGGTATTGTACTTCTGCTTCTCTCAGTCGGAATAATTTTCATTGTATCACCAGGGATGGCACTGATGTCTCTTATCGGAGTTATTATCGGCGGTCTTCTCATCGGTTTTGGTGTCCACTTTGTTCCTGTCGGAGGAGCTCCGGCAGCTATGGGTCAGTCACCCGGTATTGCAACCGGTGTTACCATGCTTGCAGCCGGTGCAGGTCTTGCAGGCCTCTTTGGCGGAGCATGGGCGGCAGAGCTTGGTTTAGGCGTTGCTCTTGCCGGTGGTGCAATAGGCGGCGGTCTTATGATGGCTATCACATGTCTGATGGTCAATGTAGTCTACGTCTATGCAATGGGTATTCCAGCCGCATCCGGTAAGGTTGCAAAGGACCCAATCACAGGAGACACTTTTGAAGCATACAAGTCACAGGGAACTGAAGGACACGGTCTTCCGTTCATTTCATACGTCGGTGGTGTCATCGGCGGTGCTCTCGGTGGTCTTGGCGGAACACTCATCTATCTCGAACTTCTCGCAGTCTATGAGGAATTCCTTCCAACTGCGCTCAATGCGCCTGCTGAGCAGATTCTTCCGCTCGCAGTAAGTATGGCAGGAGTTTTTGCAATCGGTATGTTCCTTGTAAATGCTGTAATTGCAGCATACAATATTACAGGTACAATCGAAGGTCCTCATGACCCTAAGTTTAAGAGATTCCCGCGTGCAGTCATTGGATGCGCAGTTGCTTCAGCAGTCTGTGGTCTTCTGGCAATTCTGGTAGCAGTAATGTGAGGTATGAAGTATGTCAGTAGAAATTACAGCCAGTGAAGGTGGAATGCCGCACAACAAGGTCATGATGATCGGTCTTGTCGGTGCAGTAGTCTGTCTTTATCTTACATACCTGAATCAGATGGCCGGAACAGAGATGTTTTCATTCTTTGGCGGAATCGCAGCAGTACTTGCACTATGGTGGGGTACAGACACTATCAAGCACCTTTGCAGTTATGGTCTTGGTACTGGTGTCCCTTCAGCAGGTATGATTGCACTTGGTTCAGGTGTAATAGCAATGGTACTCAGTACAAAACTGAGCGCAATGGGATTTGTATCATCTCCGCTTATCATCCCTGTCGGATGTGTAATAGTTGCAGCAATTCTTGGTGCAGTTCTCGGATACATTGCAAATAATATTGTGAATATGAATATTCCTGTGATGGTTGTATCACTCGCCGAACTCTGTATTGTCGGTGCTATCACAGTTCTTGGCCTTTCAGCAATGGCTGGCGGAAGTTTTGTCTTTGCAGATCTTATCACAGGCTCAAAGGAATTCTTCGGTGTTGCAGTCCCTGACTATCAGGCATCTGTAATTGGCGGAGGAGTCATTGCAGTAATATTCATGCTCGGTGGTATTGCAGTTCAGCATGCATTCAATGCATGTCTCGGACCTAATGAATCACAGGACAGGACACTTATGCTTGCAGCGGAGTGTGGATTTTTAAGCATGATTGCTGTGTCAATTATGTCTTTTGCATTCATCTCAATGACGGCAGCAGTTGTTTCATTTATCGTTTCCGTAATCGGATGGGTTTATACATACAACCAGTATCTTGTCCTTTCAAAGCGTGATGCATTCATGTGGCTTGATGCACAGCCTATTCGTGAGAAGAAGGAGGCCTGAAAATGGGATACGTACAAGTTCTCCCTGAATATGGTCTTGTTGCGGACCCCATTATAGGTCTTGTGACTACCGCAGGCGCATCACTCGGACCGGTTATTGATGAGGTTGAGAGACTTGAGAAGATCACAGATGATGTGGTTAACATGCTCTCCGGAGAAGGTTCATTCCTTTCGTCTTTCCCGAACAGGGAAAAGTCCCTTATCTATGCCGGTGGTGTGACTGCAATGTGGTACGGTATAGCAGTTGGATTATTTATTGCAGGTGTGGTTGCACTTGCATTGCTCTGAGGTGAAAAAAAATGGCAGATAAAAGAGCTCCGGCATCCGGATGGCCAAAAATCCAGGGTGACTATCATGCAGGCAACGCAGAAAGCCCTGTAGCTGTAGTTACTGTTGGATCACACCTTGATGAGCAGGGTATCTGTGACGCAGGCGCTGCAATATGTGGTTCCTGTAAGACAGAGAACCTCGGTCTTGAGAAGATCGTTGCAAATGTGGTTGCAAACCCGAACATAAGGTTCATGGTTACCTGCGGTACTGAGGTTAAGGGTCACCTTTCCGGTCAGTGTCTCCACGCTCTTCATGCAAACGGTCTTGAAGGCGGAAAGATTGTCGGTGCAAAAGGTGCTATTCCTTTCATTGAAAACCTCACTGATGAGTCTATCCAGCGCTTCCGTGACCAGATTGAGATGGTTGACATCATGGAATCTGAAGACATGGGTGCAATCAAAGCCAAGATCGATGAGCTTACAGCCAGAGATCCGGGCGCATTTGATGGTGAACCTATTGTCCTTGAAGTCAAGGAAGATGATGGCGGTGCAGCCGGCGGAGAAGGTGGCGTAGAGACACCAATGACCGCAGAGCTTGCTCTCATTCATGCAAGACTCAAGACAATCCAGATGATGGTCACAGACATTGGATACCGCAACCGCTTTGCAGCGGGTGTCTATTCAGGTAAGGTTGAAGGACTCATGATCGGTCTGATCGTGTCATTTGCCCTGCTGGGCTTCCTTTTAATGGGGTGATATAAATGTCAGATGAAGAAAATTCAGGTCCGGCAACAATCAGAATGGCGGCAATTAAGGACATGATGGAAGATATTGAATTCAAGGCTCAGGTACTTGCCAGAACCAACAAACTCGAGTCAAGTATTATGACTTCCGGAGGAGTTGGTTTTGGTGTGGGTCTTATCATTTCACTTGTTCTTGTACTTGTACCGGTATTTCTGATGGGAGGCATTTAAGATGGCTGACAAGAAATCTCCTGCTTCAGGATGGCCAAAGATCCAGGGTGATTATCACGCTGGTGATGCGGAAAGTCCTGTTGTTGTGGTAACTGTCGGTTCACATCTTGATGAACAGGCCGTCTGTGATGCAGGTGCTGCAATGTGCGGTTCCTGTAAGACAGAGAACCTCGGTCTTGAAAAGATCGTTGCAAATGTAATTGCAAACCCTAATATCAGGTTTATTATCACCTGTGGAACTGAGGTTAAGGGTCACCTTTCCGGCCAGTGCCTTATTGCGCTTCACGCAAATGGTCTTGAAGGCGGAAAGATTGTCGGTGCAAAGGGAGCTATCCCGTTCATCGAGAACCTTACTGATGAAGGGGTCCAGCGTTTCCGTGAGCAGGTCGAGATAGTCGACATCATGGAATCTGAGGACATGGGTACAATCAAAGCAAAAATTGAAGAGCTGAAAGGAAGAGATCCTGGCGCATTCGACGGCGACCCGATAGTTATCGAGGTCAAAGAGGATGGTGCCGGCGGAGACGGTGCACTTGCTGCAACCGCAAATCCACAGTTCCTTGAAGTCGAATCACGCCTCAATGAGATTGAGAAGAGGCTTGAGTTCGCAGACGCGGAAATTGCACAGCGTGTAGGCCGTAAAGTCGGAAGGGATATCGGTATCCTCTACGGTCTTGTCGCAGGTTTGATTGTATTCATGATGTTGCTGGTATTACTCCCGAAACTTATGGCAATGATATAAGGAGGAGTGACAAAAATGTTCAAATTCGAGAAAGAGCAGACGGTACACGACTTTAATGGTACCAAGATCGGCGGGCAGCCCGGAGAATATCCGAGGGTGCTCGGCGCTTCCATCTTTTATAACAAGCACGAGACAGTTATTGATGATGAGAAGGGAATAATTGACAAGGATCGTGCAGAGGCTCTCTGGAACAGGTGTCTTGAACTCTCTGATATTACAGGAGTTCCACACTTTATCCAGATCATCTCTGAGACATCGGAAGCATTTGAGAGCTATTTCAGCTGGTTTGATTCAGTTGACAACAAGACCGCGTTCTTAATGGATTCTTCAAATCCTCCGGCACTTGCACATGCATGTGAGTATGTAACAGAAGTCGGTCTTGCAGACCGTGCAATCTACAACTCCATCAACGGTTCAATCGGCCCTGAGAATATCGAGGCTTTAAAGAACAGTGATGTCAATGCAGCTATTGTTCTTGCATTCAACCCTGGTGACCCAACCGTCAGGGGACGTGAGGCAGTACTTGCAGAGGGTGGCGTTGCAGGTCAGGAAAAATCCATGCTTCAGATTGCAGAAGAGTGCGGAATTACACGCCCTATTCTTGATACCGCAGCAACACCGCTCGGTATTGGTTCAGGCGGTTCATTCCGTGAGATTCTTGCATGCAAGGCAATCCATGGTCTCCCAACCGGCGGTGCATACCACAACATGACAGTGTCATGGACATGGCTTAAGCGCTGGAGAAAGAATGTTCTTGCTGAGCAGTATGTCGGCAAAGATCTTCTTATGGAACAGATGTCACACCACCACTTTGGCGGATTCGAGGGTATCAGGCAGACTGCATGGGCAGCACCTGACATTGGCTGTAACATTATGGCTGCAACCCTTGGTGCAGATCTTATCATGTACGGACCTATCGAGAACTGTGAAGGTGCATCCACTGCAATCGCATTCTCAGATATCGTACTTGCTGAGGCAGCCAAGGAGTTTGGCCTTGAGCCACAGGTGGATACACATCCACTCTTCCATCTGGTATAAAACCCTAAAAAATATTTTTTTAGTTTTTGAAAATCAGATAATTAATTATCTGAATTCCAAAAAATTTGTATCCGGAATTTTGATGAGCCGGGTGCAGCTGTTTTTTCTGATTGCTAATATTGTGCATCTGCTTAATTTTATTTGATCATTTCCCGACAGTAATGTGTATCTTTTAATTGTCTCCGGGGCTATTATCTCATCTGAAGGAAGAAAATTCCGAAATCTGGTGGGAGGTCTTCATCACATATGAAGGGAAAGATGCGTGGAATCCGGAGTAATAACTTATCTGAATCAAAGGAAAAAGAAGAGATTGGAGTATTCCGGAGAAGAAGTTCTTTCAGGAAAAAGCTGATTCTTGCGGACAGAAAATTTTCATGGCTTTTATTTGTAATGACATTTCTTGCGTTTGTCACCGGATATCTGCTCACAAGAACCGAAAGTCAGCCTGTTCCAACAGTTGTTCATGTGATTCTCTCAGTTTTATTTGCAGTACTGCTTCTGTATCATGTTTATGTATATACTTTCCTTGTAAAATATAACTGGAAAAAGGGCTTTAATTCTCTTTTAGTGCGAAAAATATCAGGGATTTCTTTTATTATCCTGGTATTGAGAGTGTCGGGTATAATTATTTTAATCTCAGGTTTATTTGTATTTATAAGCGGATTTGACTATTATTTTGTTTTGAAGGAACCATTCAGCCTTTCAAATCATGTTATTGCTGACAATATTTTTTATATAGCATTTTCCGTTCATATGGCTGCGGGCCTAAAACTGTTACTGCACAGAAAGAAAAAATCCTCCTTTGTTCAGAACCTCTCTTCATTTCTGTTCCTGGCGGCTCTTCTTCTTGCAGCGTTTGCGTTTGAATCCGGTTTTGTGTATAATCTGACTGAAGAGCCGGGTAATTCTGTTCAGATCGACGGGGTTGTTTACAGTGTCGATTCTCTCTTAATGTCACAGTCAAGGCCTGACATCTTTCAGGAGGGTAAGTATTCCATGTTTGATGCTCTTGTAATGGTTTCTGACAAGAAAGGGCTTGATCTGAAGTATCATTATGACCCGGAGATGGAGACAAATGTAATAGATTCTCTTAAAGGGAGCAGGAACTGGTGGTATGAGGGATATTATGACGGCGGTTATACATCTGTCCCTTTTGGAGAGATAAATTACCAGAGAATGGATGAGTACCCGTGGAAGGAGGGTGCAATTCTTAGAATGGTGAGGGTAAGTCCGGATGAACTGGAGGAGAGATATGAGGTTTTCAGAACCGAAATTATGCGAAAGGATGAGAACGGGGGCAGGGTTATCATTCCGCGGGTTATCATTGAGGGAAGGACGAATATCTATAATTATGGTTCAGTTGAGGTTTATGCCCATAATCTCAGGAATGACACCTTCAGGGACGGTGTTGTGACAGCGATTGATGCTGTTATGACACTTGGTGATCTGGGATATCTCAGTTATACGCTGAAATGGTATGACAGCATAGGAACGGCGGAGGTTGTAAGGAGCTACTTTGTCGAGAGCATTGACAGAGATTCCGGGTATAACAGGTGCGGGTTTGTGTACGAATGCGGTGAACCCGGATATGAGTTCTTTAAAGGGAATCATATCCATATTCCGTCTGACTGGAGGGTACTTAAGTCTCCCGAATACCTGAAGTATTTCTGGATCTGCATATAATCCCGGGGCTGAATTCGCTTTTTTATCTGATTATATGGGGTATTGTATCCTCTTTGTCCTCCGGATTTCTGCTGAATACAACAACGGATGAATTTCTGTCACCGATGTTTGTTATACTGTGGGCAACAAACGGCTCTATGTGGATTAATCTGCATTCTCCGGATTTATCATCAGCATCCAGAATAATGTCAGCTCTCATCTTTTCTCTCTCCTCTTTAATTTTATCCCCAATCTTATTTTCTTCCGTAATTTTACCGGTACTTACTTTTCTTACAGTTTCTTCTTCTACTTCTTCTCTTTCTTTGTCAATCCATTCGAGAGAGAGAATAATCTTTCCGGAGGTGATGGCAATCCATTCCTCCTTTTTTCTGTGGTAATGGTTGGCCCTCGACCTTCCCGGACTGACTGAAACAATATATGTATGAATGCCGGTGAAAGGTTCGTCATCATATATATCTGAGACAAGTTCACAGAGCCACCCGTCTTCCCTCGCGTGTTTTTGCCTCCTTAGGCATATGCCGTCTGTTAAAAAATCGTCTGTCAAGAGACCATCCTGTATACTTTATGCTGCTTATTATTCTTTAATTCCATGAATTTCATTATTATTGGGTTATTTTTTAGTATTTAAAAGAATATCTGCGTATTTCTGAATGTTGCAGTTAATCCCTCCGGATGTGTTTTTCCTGCCAAAATTCCGGATTAAAAAAGAATTGTTTATATAGATCCGGATACAGATATTATAGAGCACCACGGTGTTAAAGCAGGGCTCGTGGTCTAGCTGGTTTATGACGTCGCCTTGACACGGCGGAGGTCTTGAGTTCGAATCTCAACGAGCCCACTAACATTTCTGTTTTTGATTTTTCTTTCAGTTCTAAAATTGTACATCCCCTGATCTCTTTTATCTTTCTGTTCTGCATTCCGGACTGTCGGATGCCTGAATTTATATGCACCGAAAATTCTCTACATTTCTGAAGTTAATTGCACACATTTCCTGTTTTAGATTATGTAAGTCTTATTTCCAATCCGGTATAAGAGAAATACATGGATGGAAAGTTCGGGTTTTTTCTTATTATGTGCCTCTTCCTGATGATCACCGCCTGTGGGTGTATCTCAGAAAAGACAGCCGATAATACATATGCTAAATCTCCGGACGCCGGCCTGAAAACTATAGGCGGCCTGTACAGGTTTGACTTATCAAATACGATTTCAACGCCATTATTTTCAGACGAAGGTTCTGTTATCCGGATTTTTCACCCGGAGGATATTATGAATCTGGGGTATTATGTCAGCAGCAACTTCAGCCTCGGCCTTGTAACTATACCTCCGGGAAAAGGAACACCGCCACACAGGCTTATGAATACATCTGAGATGATCTTTGTTACCGGAGGAACTGCGCTCATAAAAACTCCCGGTTCTGCTACTGAGGTGAATACCGGAGATGCGGTACTTATCAGGGAAGGCACACTCCAGTCGGTTTACAACAATAAATCCGGAGATCTTGTCTATCTGACATCAACAGAACCGGTATATGATCCTCAAAATGAGGTCCTGGAAACAGAACTGCCCGTTGAAGCCCGGAATGATGAAAAGGACTCTTCCGGAGGTGCTGGCGGGATTATAGTTACCGATCTCTCTGAAGGAATAGAATGGGACTATGACTCCGGAACACTCATATACACCATATTTAATGCAGAACTAATGGCAGACAGGCACCCTGACCTCCCTGTGGATTACAGCCTTGCATATGCAGAATTAATTCCGGGCGGAAGAATTGATGAGAATACACTTTTAGGTGCATCAGAACTGATATATGTCGTAAGCGGAAGCATCTGCCTGAATAGTTCCGGAGGCATTGAAATATGCGCAGATGAAGGTCAGGCTGTATATGTCCCGTCAGACTGCCCGAAGTCATACCGTAATTCCGGGAATAAAAACGCAGTAATCCTTTCATATGTAGATCCTTCATGGAAACCGGAGATCACAGTTATGCGGTGAGATCATCCATATATAATATCCATTAAAAAGGCTTTTTTGATAATGCCTTCATATATATTTCAGATATGAGGTTTAATCCCGCCAATCGGGATAGACCACGAATATACAATTAATCTGTGATCAAATGAAGATACTTTTTGTAATCTGCGGTGAGGGTCTCGGCCATGCCTCCCGTTCATCAAGACTTGCACGCTACCTGAAAGGATTCGGGCATGAATGTCATCTTGCTTCATATGGCAAAGCCTATGAATTTATAAAAAATCAGGGTGAGTTCCACGTCATAGAGACCTTCAGGGAAGTTGAGCTTGACGGTGAAAACGGGTATTTCAGCCTTTCAAAGACATTATGGTCCTCAAAAAGTGTACCAATTGCTCTCGCACGTTCTTTAAGGCATGTCAGAAAACTGATCATCGACAATTCCATTGACCTTGTCATCTCTGACACAATGTATGCGGCCCTGACTGCTGCAAGGCTTGAGAGGGTGCATTCGCTCTTCATCACAAACCAGAACCGGTTTGCAACCGCATCTGACAACAATTCAACATACTGGAGCGTCCTTGGCAGGATCATTGAGAAATATCTTGAAATCCCTGACAGCGTTATTGTTCCGGATTTTGCACCGCCGCATACCATCTCCGGTTACAACCTTGAGATCGAAGAGGAGGATAAAGACCGCTATAAATTCGTCGGTCCTCTAATGGACATTGAGCTTTCGGATTACAGCTTCTCAAACGGAACAATATTTGCTTCATTCGGCGGAGAGCCGTTTAAGATTCCGATGTACAGTATCTTAAAGGAAATTGCGGAGGAGAGGCCCTTTCAGACCTTTGAAGTATTTTCCACTTCCGACGGTCTTCCTGAGGAATCTGATAACTTCAAAACATTCGGTTATGTATCTGACATCTATGAACACCTCTCAAAGGCAAGAATCGCAATAGTTCACGGCGGCCTGACAACCCTTCACGAGGCTCTTTTATTCAGAAAACCCTGTGTGATGATAATCGATCCTTACCACCCGGAACAGTGGAATAACGCCCGTAAGATTGAGGAGATTGGGGCAGGAATCATCATCGAGGGCAATAAACTCACAAAAGAAAGGCTTAATGAGGCAATAGACCGGGCGCTTGGCATGACTGCCCCTAACTACAGCTCAATCTTTGCTGAACAGGACGGTAAGCACAACATCCACGTCCTCATTGCAAATATGGAAAAGAGGGGCTGATGGCATATTTATCTCCTGCCGGTTCTCAATAATAACATGCTGCCGGATATATTTACTTATCCGGCATAGGATAATGGTTCTCTATGAATAAGGATTCCGGATATTTACTAATTACAATAGCATCACTGACGGCTGTATCGCTTCTGATAATTATGCTCGCAGGTTTCATCTACCCCGGAGGTTTTCATATTCTGGGCATAACTCCGCAGAGCACATATGAATACACCGTCTCGATAGATACTGGCGGGGCAGTGGCTGAAGACGTTGAGTTATTCATACCTCTCCCTTCACTGAGTGACAGATCTCCTGTTGGTGCGGCAATACTTGAAGGTAAAGGGACAGGTATTCCTGCCGGATGGGATATCGAACTCTTCGGCTCCAAAGGTAGTACTATGCTTAAGATAACGGCTGATGAGTTAAGAACAACTGATTTTGGAATAAAAGTTTCTGCCGGAAGTCTGATTGATACAGAAAATCCGGTAGGTTCTGCATATACCCTTTTACCGAAAGAGGATATTGAGGTCTTTGGATCCGCAATAAAATACAATACTTACATCTATGCAGAATGCAGCTCCGGTTCAGATGCCAGGATTGACATTGGGATTGAGCTTACCGGAAAGAATAGCTGGGACTTCTTCTCTGAAAAGTCCAATTCTTTCACCGATACTGTAAGCCTGAGCCTGAACCCGCCTGTGAAAGGATGGTACCCGTCATCCGGAGATCTGGTGGCCGGAATCGGTGACTATAAAATAATCTAACCCTTTAATTATGTCCATTTTACCTGATGACGGATATCTTATAATAGTTCACGGGCCTGAACCCTTTGACCGGGGTGATGTATCGCAGATAATCTCCCTTATTGGAGATTATCCGGTGAGAGTTGTCGTTGCCGGAGTTATGGCCGGCACAGCAGCGGAAGAGTCAGGGCTTGAATATGAGTGGCCGGGTAAGAAACCTTCTGAAATTCTGGATGGCATATCAGAAAAACCAGGTGTATTTCTTCTCAACCGTGCAAAATGTGAAACCTCAGGGAGAGTATTTGGCGAAATAATATCCGGCCGTCTCGGAGGCAGGGGTTTTATCCAGGCCGAGTGCACGCCGGGAATTGTATATATTTGGGGCGGCGGCGATGAAGAGACTGCCGGGCGGCTCTCATCCCTGACCGGATTTCCGGTAATGAAAAGAGAACCGTTAACACCTGCCCCTGTGGATTCAGTTTCCGGTAATACAGTTTATACGGAAAGGCCTCTCTCCGGCTCCGATAATCTGCATCCGGAGAAAATTCCGGAGGAGAGGGTCATTCGCGGGCTTCTTCCCGGAGAACCCGTATTTTTGAACGGAACTGTGATCGGCCGTGCAACCCGTACTGAGGCTGTGATCAGTTATGACGGCAGAGAACTGACGGCAGTATCGGGCATTGAGTTCAAAGCGCATGGTATCGAAAAGCTAAAGCCTGAACCCGGTTTCAGGCTTGGGGATGCATGGGTAAAGAGCGGGCCTGTCCGCACCAAAAAGCCGCTAAAAGGCGGTACAGGAAGAAGTTTTGGCAAAATTATTCTGATTGATCACGATGCCGCAGCTCTGTACAGAATGATCAGGGACGGGGAAATCTGCGGTGTGATTACAGTCGGGGACGACACAACGGCAGTATGCGGGAATATATGCTCATATCCTGGAATTCCGGTTATCGGCATCACTGACGGTGACTCAGACGGGATCATCGGGCATAACTATCCGGAAAATTCAGTTATATTCAGGTGCAGGGGTATGCGTGATGACGATGCCGGCAGATACCTTGGCAGAAAACTGGACCTTGAAAGGGAATATTCATGGGACGAACTCTGCTCTCTTGTTGCCGGACTTCTGGGTAATTTTGCCGATATAGTCGTGGATGAGAGATAATTTGGGAACTCAGGTATGCAATCAGCGAATCTCTGCATAAAGTGCAAGGGCAAAGGTCTCTGCGGCCTCTCGAAATGTCCTGTAATGAGCCGTTTTTATGCCCGGAGAGATACAAAACCTGTCAAAGAGTATATGGGTGAAAGCCCGTCTGTCTTTGTAGGTTCAAAGAATTATCCCGATGTCTCCGGAGGCCCTCTGCTCTCGCGTGAGAATGACAACCCTGAGCACTGGGTCTCCGGCAATTACTCAATAGATGACATTGTCAGGATAAGATCCGGGACAATCAGGGGTAATTCCGGTGAGAAAAACCTCAGCGGTTCAATTCAGGAGATCGCCCTCTCGTCAAGGCCGGTTGATGTTGAGGTGGCTTTTGTAAAACCTGTCCGTTTTGATCTCCGCTTTGATGGTGTTTTGGCCCCTGTAGGACTTTCAGGTGTTGTATCTGATATGTCTGTCATTGACAACGCTCTTGTCCCCCGGGTTGTTGACAGAATTACCTCGGATACTGACCTGAAGGCTAATGACGCCATCGCTGAACTGTACAGGGGTGGCACTGATCTGCATTATATCCAGAATCTTCTCTCGTCAGGACTTTTAGGGGTTAAGAGGCGTATCGTTCCGACAAGATGGAGCATAACCGCAGTTGATGATACCATCTCCGGAGTTCTCAAAAAGAATATTTCCGGTTACCTGCCCCTCGAAGAGATCAGGGTTTTTAACGGGTGCATTCATGGCAATAATATGGCGGTTATGCTCATTCCCGGTGACTGGCGCTATGAGATGACTGAAATATGGGAGAAGAGCAGTCTCTGGTCAGGGAGTGAATCTGCAACAATAGTCTCCGACTCTGAAGGGAAAAAGAGAAAACAGGGCTATTCCCCGATTGCAGGGGCCTACTACTCTGCCCGCCTCGCTGTGCTTGAATATCTTGAGTCGGTCAGAAGGTCTGCCCGCGTTATAGCTGTAAGGAGAGTTACGGGGGAGTACTGGGCGCCGCTTGGCACATGGGTTATACGTGAGGCTGCAAGGAAGGCAATGAAGGGGAATTATATGACTCCGGCGGATCTCAGTGAAGGTATAAACATTATCAGCAGTTTATCCGGCGGCGATAAATGGCTCCCTTACAGCAGTCTTATTCCTGAGATTAAGACCCAGAAGACACTTTTTGATTTCTGACCGGAAATTTCCGGCGAATTCCTGTGGTAACTTTTTTGCTATATGCTGGCGGAATTAAAAAAAGGTTATTTTCTGGAGATAACGGCCATTGCCGCAAGTACGCCTATCAGGCAGATTATTCCTGCAATCCCTGACTGTGGTGTCGCTGTCGGGGTTGCCTCTGCTGCTGTGGTCTCCTGAACCGGTGCAGCAGCAACCGGGTTTACCTCTAATATATAGGTGGATACTGCCTGAGGGCCGCCCATCATCATAGGTGCATCAGGGTTGCATGTGGATGATAAACCCTCGCCTTTTACAAACTTTATGTAGAGTTCAAAAGTCTTTGGTTCATCGGTCACATCTGCAAAATGTCCCGGAAGAAGAGTGGACTCTGACAGGATATTCCCGTCTTTTGAGACTGTAACTGCAGCTGATGATGCTGTGCATGTTGTGCCGCTGCATTCCGCACAGTTGGGGTCAGGCTCTGCTGTCACTGCAAATCCGTCTGCAAGCGGTTTGAATATCATCCTGTCAATGTCACCGACTATTGCACTGATCTCTGCATCTCCTGAGATTTTGTCTATCTTTGCAATGCCGAGGTAATCACCGCCTGTGCCGCCAAGAATTATATACCTGACCGGATCTCCGGTTTCAAAGATCTCAAAGGCTTTTGAATCCGGAGCATTGCCTGTTACTTCGGTCTCGGTTGCCGGTATCCATTGTTCGTTTGGTGTTGAACCTGTGTAGGATATGGTGAACTGATACTGGGAACTTATATTGATGGTTCCGGCACTTTTGTCCATTGAGGTTATGGTGCCCATCCCGTTGACTTCCTGAATTACAGCTGATGCGTTGCCTGTAAGGCAGAACAATGCAACTGCTGCGACCAGAAATGCCTTTATTAAGCTGCTTTTAATCATGAGAATTTCTCCTGAATTAAAATAGAGGTGATTTGGTATTAATATACCCCGTTATGTTCCGGGTAATTATTTTATGCCACGTTTGTCATTCTGTACTGTGAATCTTTCGTTGATGGAAGAGATCGTCTCGATCTCATCTATACCTTTGTCATCACGCACTCTGATAAACCTCGGAAAACGCAGGGCATAGCCTGATTCATAATTGACACTCTTCTGAATCTCGGCATATCCTACTTCAAATACAATCTCCGGCTCAAACCTGACGAACTTGCCTGATTCTGAGATGACACTCTCTTTAAGGCTGTCATAAATTAAAGCCAGCATCTCATCAGAAATTCCGGTTGCGACCTTTGATACCGGATACAGTTCGTCGTTCTCATCCCGACACGCAAGGAGGAATGAACCAAAGAGGCCTGCGCGCTTACCTTCGCCCCATTCAGCACCGATTACAGCAAGGTCGATCGTATCAACCTCCGGCTTTATCTTAATCCACTCCCTGACCCTCTGCCCCGGAGTGTAGGCGGCTGAGAGCGACTTGACCATTATGCCTTCATGCCCTTCGTCAAGTGCATCTCTGTAAAATTCCTCTACTTCTGCAATGTCACCGGATACAATCTGCGGAGCGATATATTCCCTCACATTCTCCTCAAGAATCCTTCTTCTCCCGGTGAACGGTTTCTCTATTAAGGATTCGTTGTCAAGCAGAAGAATGTCAAAGACGTTTGGAATCAGACGGATATTTTCAACATGGGCCTCGATATCATGTCTGCGTCTGAATCTTTTAAGGACATACTGAAACGGCATCGGTTTTCCGTCTTTAACTGCAATGATCTCTCCGTCAAGGATGACATCATGCTCTGTACAGTTCATCAGGAGTTCTGATATGTCAGGCATTGCATCGGTGACCTCCTCAAGTTTTCTGGAGTAGATCTTAAATTCATCCCCTCTTTTATGAAACTGAAACCTTGTCCCGTCATATTTGAACTCGGCGGCAATACTGCCCTGCTCCCGGATCATCTCAGCGATGGTGCCCTGCTTTGCAAGCATCATCTTTACAGGACGGAAGAGTTCAATCTTAACCTCCTCAAGCGCCTTTTCTCCTCTCTTTGCAAGAAGGGCGACCTCTCCAAGGTCGTTCACCGCCTGGTATGCGTGTTCAACGAGCGCTGCCGGAACAGAAAATGCCTTTGCAACGGCCTCCCTGACATTTCCGTCACCAACCCCTATTCTCATCTCACCAAGCATAATTCTTGCAAGATAACGCCCTTCAATCGGTTTTGCATTGGCAAAAAGGCGCTTTACAAATTTCAGTTTCTCCTTCTGGGACCTGGAGCCTTTTACCTCTGAAATGGCTTTGAAATCAGAAAAAACACCTGAAAGTTCGAGTGTGTCACTGAAAAATGAGGTCTGCTCTTTCTTTGCAAGAAGGTTTTCTACCGCTTTTCCTACATCCCCTCCGGTGTTTATTTTCCTGATGACATAGTCCCTGTTTTTTCCGATGACATATGCCACCGATTCATAGACGTGGTTCGGGCCGATGCCGATCTTATCCTGACTGTAATCCGGAAAAACCCTTCCTGTGATAAACCTGAGAAACACAGGCATGTCCTCATCTGAAAGGCCTGGCAGTTTTTCTGCGATGAGATCTATCATCTCAAGCCTTCCGGAAATTGATTCAAGGGTGTCGCAGAATTCTGAAAAATCAATGAAATTCATGGCAATTTATTTAATTCAGTTTTATTGTCTCTGCCGGGCAGTGCTGGTGGGAAATTCCTATGCCTGCATTGCAGGAGTTCTCTTCAGCTGCATTTTGTGCCAATTCAAGGGCAATTTCCGGTTTGTTGTTCTCCTCTGAGAGGTGGGCAAGGATGATATTTCCTGAATCGCGGCAGTATTTCTTTATGCATTCCGCAGCGGCGGTATTTGAGAGATGGCCTCTCTTTGCATCGGCTATTCTTGCCTTTAAAAATGCAGGATACGGGCCGTTTTTAAGCATCTCCGGGCAGTGGTTGCTCTCAAGGACAAGTGCATCGGCAGTACTGAGATATCCGCCTATTCTTGCGTCAGTCTTTCCTGTATCTGTGCATAGTGCGAAGGTGAGATCGCCGTATTTTATCCGGTATCCGCATGGATCCATTGCGTCATGGAAGGTGGAGAAGGCCTCGATCTCAAAATCGCTCACTGATTTTATTTCCCCGGTTTTTATTGTCTCGTAATCCAGTTTTTTATCCGACTTTCTCTTCTCATCATACTCCCACAGTGTGCCCTGTGTCCCTATTACGGGAATGCTGAGTTTCCTCGATAACACATCGACTCCTTTTATGTGGTCCGAATGTTCATGAGTCACAATAATTGCTTCAATCAGGTCTCTGTTGCAGCCGGACTCCTCAAGCCTCTTAAATGTCTCTTTTGCACTCAGCCCGGCATCGACCAGAATCGCCCCGGAATCTCCCTCTATATATGTACAGTTCCCTTTGCTTCCGCTCGCAAGGACGGTGATCTTCATTCCTCTATTACTTTGTCACAGGATTACAAAACTGATCTCATTCCGGAACAATTTCCTGTTCTTCCCTGTATGAATGGTATTATGTCTCTTTTCTCCACTGAACCGTGGTTATTCATTCTTATCTATCCCCAGTCTGACCAGTTCCACAAGAACAGGGGCTATGGTCCCTGAATGTATGCACCTTTTCACAAGTGCGGCAAGCTTTTTGTTGTAGTGGATATGTGCCATCTGAAATCCCGACAGAAAACCAAAGCACAATGTTACAACTCCCAGAAAGATAAAGCCTATACTGTCCATTTTTTCCTCCTCAGGCAATCTCCTGCATTTCATCTATAATCGGTTCAAACGAGTCGTCATCCCTGCACCTCTCTATTGCGGATTTGAAGCGTCTGCTGAAGTAATAAGACATTATGTAATACCCTGCGATGAATCCCACAATAAAGAAGATAATCACTGCGGCCAGTCCTATAATTATATCTTCCATATCTGCCTCTTCTGATTAGACTGACAATCTGTATTCAAATATTATAAATACCAATGTTCATATCAGTGAAACCGGCAAAAGTTCCCGGACTTTCTGATCTGGTCCCTGACATTCCTCAGAATTCCGGGTGTATCCCGGATAAGATAAGGTTCAGGCCGGGAGCAAACATTTACAGTGTTCTCTCCTTTGATAAGACATCTGTACAGTTTTCACTGCCTATTCTGGTAAAACCGGGTTTTATTCCGGAATTTTACGGATTCAGTCCTGAGGGTTATGACGGTTTTACAGCATCAGTAATTGAGCATATCAAGAGATCTGTTCCAAAAGACGAAAGACTGAGGGCACTTGGCGGCCTTGATACAGTTCATCCTGCTCATTATTCTGTCAATACTGAACCTGTGACAGTCATAAAGACCAGCCATGGTTCTGGCCAGAGGCTCTGGATGGCCGGTGCGGATAATTTTACGGATGAAAAAGGGCTTCATCTGACTGTACGCGGTGCTCTGCCGGCAGCGGTTCCGGGCAGTGACCGTGCCCTCAGGCAGTCGTCCGGATATTCCGGAGATCTTAAAGAGACTGTGGCCTCGCTGGTGGACGGCCTGCCTGATGCTGTAGCCGGAATTCCGGTAGAGAAAGCTGAAGAAGCCGTCAGTATCTCGGTTGACCAGAAGAAGGCCCGTTCACTGCTCGCTGATCTCGGTCTTGTCTCATTCATTGCTGACGGTTCGCTCCCGGCGAGGCATTTTTCAGATCACAGGTCAAATTTCCGGCTTGCAGGCCCGAAATACGGCGTTAATATCGCTTTCAGGTGCCCAAAAAACCTCTCTCCCATAGAGATTGAATATAAAGAATCAGGTTATACCCTTTCAGGGCTTGGCATAAAGAAGAGTGAGGTTTTTGCAGTTGTAGGTTCAAATGCCGAAGGCAAGTCAACATTCCTTCAGGGCATTATCTCAGGGACTGACGACCATCTCCCGGGAGACGGGAGGGAGGGAATAGTTACGGTCGGGCGTGGAAGTTTTGTTGAGACCGGAGGCAGGGATATAAGCGGGTCTGATATAAGCCTCTTTTTTAAGTCGCTGCCGCCCGGAATTTCGGGCACTCCAAAGCGTGTCTCCGGCACGGGAAGCGGATCTATGGTTATGGCAGCAGGTTTTTCAGAGGCCCTTTCAAAGCAGTCACCGTATATTCTCTTTGATGAGGACAGGTCGGCAACAAATCTTCTTGTGCCAAACTGCATCCAGTGTGAGGATGTCAGTACCCTGACTGATCTCTTAAGGGAGAGAAGGGAAATCTTCTCCGGCACCTCGCTGATATTTGCAGCGGCCACCATGGACCTTCTGATTGCACATTCTGACAGGATAATGAGATTCAATAACCATCGTGCGGACGGAATTTTGGTTGATGAATACAGGAAGAGGCTGCACCGGCATATGACTGAGATCGCTTCATCTCTGATAAATCCCTGACGGTACCGGGCTTAAGAAATACATTCCTTTTGGAGATTTTCTGCAAAGGTTAATTGATTCTGCAAACCAAAAATTCTGCTGGATATGTTAAAAGAGCTTGATGCAGATTCGTGGGTCAGTGAGCGCCGGAGCAGTCTTGATGATGTCAGTGCCCCTGTAAGGGATATTATTGAGAATGTACGGAATAACGGTGACTCTGCCCTTTATGAATATGCAAAAAAATTCGATAAGATAGATCTTGAAGATATATGTGTAAGCCGGGAGGAGATCGACTCTGCATACGAAGAGGCTGATGGCAGGCTTGTTGAATTCCTGATTGAGGCAGAGGCAAGAATCTCGGAATTTCATGAACTTCAGAAGAGGGAGGATCTCTGGCTTAGGGAGGTTCAGCCCGGAATTGTGCTCGGTGTTAAGACAACACCTCTTGAGAGGATCGGCTGCTATGTACCGGGAGGAAGAGCATCTTATCCGTCAACCGCACTTATGACAGCCGTGCCGGCAAGGGTTGCAGGAGTCTCTGAGATCTGCGCATGCACGCCTCCGCCGGGAAATCCCCTAACAATTGTTGCCTTTGATATTGCAGGTGTTGATGAGATCTACAGGGTTGGCGGAGCACAGGCTATAGCTGCAATGGCGCTCGGCACCGAGAGTATTAAACCTGTACAGAAGATTGTGGGGCCGGGCAATACCTTTGTGACAGCTGCAAAGATGATGCTTCGTGATTATGCAGAGATTGACTTTCCGGCAGGGCCGTCTGAGATCGGCATAATTGCGGATGACTCGGCAGTGCCTGAATTCCTGGCAGCTGATATACTTGCACAGGCGGAGCATGACCCGAATTCGGCCTGTGTATTGATCACCACAGACAGAGGTACTGCTGAGGCTACCATTGCAGAATTAAAAGCAAAAGCGGGTATATCTCCACGAAAAGAGATAATTTTTGCGGCTCTTGAAAATTCAGGATATATTATTGCAGACGATCTGGCAGATGCGGTCTCACTCTCCGATATGATTGCACCTGAGCATCTCTCTATTCAGGTACGCGATCCCATGTCTGTGTTAAACCGTGTCAGGAATGCCGGTTCTATCTTTGTCGGTCCGAATACTCCGGTTGCATGCGGGGATTATGCATCAGGCACAAACCATGTTCTGCCGACAGCTGGGTATGCCAGAGTTTATTCCGGGCTTAATGTCTCGCATTTCTGCAAGACCTCCACAGTTCAGATGATTGACAGGGAAGGCCTTACGGAAATCAGTGATATTGTGATCAATCTTGCAGAGGCGGAAGGCCTTCATGCCCATGCCGATTCAGTCCGTGAGCGTTTAAAGCTCCGGAAATAAAAATAATCTGTATGCCGAAAGTCAGATAATGATCTGACACAATTATATCTTTTAAATGGCTGGAGTTTTGAATTATGGCTGAAAGATCCGGAGACTGGTTTTCACAGGCAGAGCGTGATCTGGGGATGGCATCGGAAGCGCTGAAATCCGGCTATTTTGAATGGACATGCTTTATATCCCAGCAGGCAGCAGAAAAAGCAGTAAAGGCGGTCTTTCAGAGATACAACAAAAACGCATGGGGTCTCTCAGTTTCTGATCTATTCAGGGCACTGAATGAGGAGAGAGATATTCCGAAAAATATTGTCAGGAGTGCCCGGCTTTTAGACAGGTTTTATATTCCGGCAAGGTATCCTGATGGGTTTGAGAGTGGAATTCCGGCAGACTATTTCGATGAGGTGGACGCAGAAGATGCAGTCAGTTGTGCAGAAGAGATCATACGGTTCTGTGGAGATATTCTCTCTGAATCATGTTCTGATTGAAAAAAGGCTACAGGAGAGAGTTGATCTCCTCTCTAAAGATGCTGATGTCAGAAAAATTGTGCTTTTTGGTTCATTTGCAACCGGAAGAGCAGTACCGGGAAGTGACCTTGATATTCTTATTGTACTGAAGAAAAGTGATAAGAAGCTAATTCCCAGAATTGAAGATTATCAGGAGATTTTTTCAGATATGGGCATAGCGGTGGACATATTTCCTTATACAGAAGATGAGCTTGATAATCCGGTTGCCAAAAACGCCCTTAAAGACGGAAAAATACTATATCAGGTCTGATGCTGACGTCAGTTTATTTCTTTCAGTCAGGGTCTGAAACTATAGTCCGGCTAAAAAATATTTTGTTGTATATTCTTTCAAAAAAGGTAATCGTCCTTCTCTCGTTTTTTCTCCTCAAGGTATTCAAGTGACTCACTGAAATCGTCATCTGATCCTTCTTCCTCTTCTTCTCTGACTGCTGAATTTCCGTAAATGTCATTCCCCCTGCTCTTTGGTTCTCTCTCTGGCTGATATTCTCTCTCATTGTCCGGTTCATCTGCATAATCAGCATAACCGGTATCTTCAGCTTCAGCACCGGTACTGATTTCATCCGGAATTTTGGCAGGGAATGGTGCAGGGTATTCTTCCTTATGCATTGTGCCTGAATATACAGGCATCTTCGATTCCCTGTTATTCTCCTGTATCTTTATTACTGCCGCACCGACATCTCCGATAATCTCTGAGATTTTCCTGCGGTCGTAAAATATTACTCCTTTTGAGAGAATGGAGCTGCTTTTATCGCCCGGAATTTCATTAATTCTCACTTCAAACCTGCCCCTGGAGAAGACTGTCGGGATAATAATCAGTATTATTCCTATGACGGCAGGAAGGACATATACCGGGAGTACAGGCGGCGTTATCTTTTCAATGAGTGCATATGCGGAAGAATATGGCCTTAAATACAGGTACGCTGCACCGGCAATGAATAACAGGCCTGCAATTATTCCCGGAAGAGATGCTGCACCCAGTGTCTTTGATTCTATGCTTTTTACATCATGGATGTTCATCTCTGCGGCAAGGGAAATTTTCCCCTCTTTTGCTGCACTTCTGTTCTGTGCGAAGAGAATCAGCCTTTTATTTGTCAGGGCTAAATATGAGGCGGCTTTTTGAGGATATGCCATTCTGAACGGGCCGTACTGGCGTACAGTAACTTCCCTTTCAGACATTTCAATAAAATCTGATACCGAAGACATTACAGAAGGAAATTACGGCAGACTGAATTAAATCATTTTCTGATCACCGGTTATGCACAGGTCTATGTAAAAAAATGTGACGGATATTTTTTTCTGTGAAAATCAGCGCACTATATTGTAATGGGGTTTTGTGTATTCAGTATTGTCCCTGAGCATGACCTCGTTTATTTTTATGCTCAGATCTTTCAGACTGCTCATAACTATCAGTTCATCTGAGACTGTGTACAGTACATCGTCCATGTACAGTGACCTTCTGACAACCTCCGGGCCGCTCCGGTAATATGAATTAATTTCAGAATCACCCTGCTTTACCTTTCCTTTCAGGATAAAACCACTTTCAGGGGATATTCCGAATACATACGCCCCGTTGAATATCTCCCTTGTATATGACTTCTCATAGTTCCCGTACATACTCTCATCTATCGGGACATCTGCAATCTCCCATACAGGGAGGACGAGGATATTCTTCTCTTTATCAAAGAGGAGTGCTTTATGGTCCCTTAAAGCCTCTGAATCAGAACCATAATCACCGATCTCAACGCTGTCGGTCAGTGCCGGACTGTTGACATCCGTTACATCGAATAATGCAACCTTCAGTCCTGTTGCACTTACACCTCCCCACTCGTTCTTTTCAGCGGATTTTCCTATGCCGATAATATGGTCTTCATCATAGGGGTGGAGATAGTCTGAATATCCGGGTATCTTCAGTTCGCCCAGAATTCCGGGCTTATCCGGGTTTGACAGGTCGATTACAAAGAATGGGTCCATCTCCTTAAATGTTACAAGGTACAGCCTGTCTCCTGCAAACCTTGCTGAGTATATCCTCTCATCAGGTGCAATGTATTCAAGTCTGCCTCTTATCTCCAGTTCGGGGTTTAAGACATAGACAGAGTTGTACATGCTGATCTCTCCTCCGCCGTAGTTGTTTACTGTGGCAGCCACCCTGAGGTTGTCGTTGTATTCATCCAGTGACCACTGGTTTAAAAGCCTGCCCGCCACTGTTCCGGTGGACTTATATTCAATGTCTCCCTTTCCGATTGAAAACCTGTGTATGACACTTTCAGGGCCGTTGCTCCCGGTTTCACCGTCTGCGAGCATGCCGCGGTAGTATGGTGTATTCTTTATATAGCTCAGGTAGATGTTCTTAGCTGAGACATACATCGTATCGTCCCATCCAAGAAGGAAGGATTCCGTATCTGCAACTTCACTGCCGGAAGTATCGAAGGATGTTATGGTGTACATCACAAAGCTGCTGTACGGAACCGGGGGGCACCAGATCTCCGGTCTGGATACAGCTGTACTGTCCACTTTGACAACCGGCATTTTAGAGTCATACCTGTTTACAGGCTTTTTTGTTACCGCGTAAATCCATCCGTCTGTCATACGCGCATCGCTGTAGCTTCCGGGCATTGTTATCTCATGTAAAATTTCCGGTGCAGAACGGTCTGATATGTCGAAGATGTATGCCTTTGCTGCATCCTCTGTCACAGGTACCGGGACGGAACTGCCCTCAGGCGTTATCCATTCCTCTTCATAACCGTCTGCAAAGACCACAAGACGGTCACCTTTTAGGAAGAGATCGGCAGTCCTGTATCCGGGGATTTTTGTCTCCGATAATATGCCTGATTTTTCTGCCGGATATGCATCAACTATTGTCAGAAGGCTGTCTTTTAGAATGTAGATGTACTTCCCGTCATTTTTGAGGTAATCAGCTTCATCAACCCCTCTGACCTGTACATTTGTCTCCGAGTAAACGGATGCGCCGCTTCCGCCCGCAACTGTGCCGGGCAGGCTCTGAGCGACTGCCGGCGGCACTGTATCCTGCACTGCGTATTTTATCATCGAATCTCCTGAATCCATTCTGCCTGATGATAAGGATTCTTCGGCCATTACGTCATCAGCAAAGAAGACCCTATCTGGATATTCGTATCTGCTGTATGAATAATCCTGGCTGTATTCTTCAAGATATTTTTTCAGTCCGTCTTCATCTGTAACTCTGATGAGGCCGTTCTCATCATCACCGTATGGCCCCGGATAGAAGAGAAGGACATATGCAAATATTCCTGCTACTGCAATTATGCCTGCAATGAGAAGTATCATCACAATTTTAAATCCCGTTTTCTTTTCCATAATTCTGTCTCACTCCTGCACTGATCTGTTGAGGTATCTTATGGATCTTTCCGGTAATTAATCTGGCTTTGACTTCGAAAATTCCGGAAGTTATGGGGGTCAGGTTCTCTTTTTGGGCGTAAAAAGCAGGATATTTTTAATTAAAAAAGGCTTGACTGACCTTTATTTGGTTTATTGTCATCCGGTTCTTCTTTATTGTGCGCCGGACTCTTATCGTCCGGTTTTATTGTTCTCCCTGTAACTGAATCTCTTTTTTTATGAAATCTGTAGAGGTTTGAATTCACAGGCTTGCACCACCCGAATTCACCCTCTTTAATATCTTTGAGCGTTGAACTGACCTCATTTAACATGGCACTGATATTGTCGGCATGGTGGACAGTCCACGCCTCGGTGCTCTGCGGCAGTACATCTCCGTATGTGCCGTGATGTGACTGGATTATATGCAGGAGATGGTAAAATGCGTCTTCATCTGTGTACGTCCTGAATTTTGATATTCTCTCTATTGCGGGGCTGATATGCCCGATCAGTGAATATGCGGGGCATGGCTTATATGAGATGCCTGACTTCTCAAATGTATCTGCCTTTCCTATATCGTGAATGAGCGCTCCGGCGATGACGATGTCCCTGTCGATATCAATTCCGGGCAGCGAGTCTGTAATTCCGGCTGCTATCTCCACAACCTCGAGGGTGTGGTGGGCAAGTCCTCCATAGTAGGCGTGGTGGTTCTTCTTCGCCGCCGGTTTTTCATAAAAGCCATCTGACGTTTTTATGGCTTCTCTGACTATCTTTCTTATCCCGCTGTCCTTTATGCCGGAGATATGCTTTTCAAGCTTTTTCTTTGTCTCATCCGGATCCACGGGCGAATAGATATAGTCCCTGATATTAAGGTTATTTTCGTTCTCCGTGTATGCCAGAAATTCTATGCCGGAATTTACATGAATCTCCATTGCACCGTTATATTCCCTCACTTCCCCGGCAATCCTGTAGATATTTCCCTCAACAATCAGTTCGTAATATCTTTCTATCTCTTCCTCACTGCTGCCCCTGTTGCCCCAGATCTTGCAGTCTCTGGTTCCTGTCCTGTCTGATATTGTGCATGTTATAAAAAGTCCGCCGGTTTTTGATTTAATGGACGGATTTTCGATGAGGAAAAGTGAATCTATCTTCTGTCCAACCGTTATCTCTTCAATATAGATATTTTTCATTGCTGATCTTTTCCTTTTTATCCGGATTTATTTCTGGTGCAGATCAGTCTGGGTAACTAATTTTATGGAGATAATCCAAGCCTCATCTTAAAGAGCCTTATAATCATTCCCGCACCGTCTGCCCGTCCGACTGAAGTCTCCTCCCGGTTCTCCCAGACAATGGGGACTTCTTTTATGCTGTATCCCTTCTTCTTAAGCCACCAGAGCAGTTCTGCATCATATTCAAATCCTTTTGTCTTCATATCAGGCAGAACATCATTCAGTGCTTCTCTTCTGAATACCTTGGCGCCGCACTGTGTGTCACTGAAACTTATATTCAGAATCAGTCTTATTGCAATATTGAAAAGGCGGCTCTGAATTCTTCTCGAAAGTGGCTGCTTTACAACAACATCCGAATCTTTCATCCACCTCGATCCAATTGCACAGTCGTAATCTGAGAGATATGAAAAGAGCCGGATCATCTCACTTTCGGAGGTAGAACCATCGGCATCTGTAAATCCGACATACTGCGTCTCTGAGTTCAGGATTCCGGCAGTTATGCCCCCGCCTTTTCCAAGCCTTTCGTTGTACTCGAGGCAGATGATCTCCGGTGATCTCTCTTTTCTCCTCTCTGAAAAACTCCTGATAACATCAGGTGTCCTGTCAGTTCCGTCACAGACAAAGATTATCGTGCCTTTGAAAGATGATAATGAATTAAGAAAAGGCATAATCCTCTTCTCTTCATTGTATGCCGGAACAATGATTGTGCATTCTTTGGCCTTAATATTCTGCATAAGTTTTCTTTCAACTCAGCAGCCGAGTTTTTCAATAATTGCTTCGGCAAATTCCTTTGAGGCTGTCGGATGGTTTGCTGTTATTATATTCATATCTAAGACTACCGGAATTTTGAGGTAGTTTGCCCCGCCTTCTTCGATGAGCTTTAATGATGCAGGTGACTCAAAGACTGTTGCCTGACGGCCCTTCAGGAGTCCTGCGCGTGCCAGAATCACCGGTGCAAGGCATATTGCGGCAACAACCTTCCCTGATTTTCCAAACTCTTCAGTGAGGGTTTTCAGGTTGTCATCCGACCAGAGGAAATCACTCGCACCAAGTCCGCCTGTAATTACAAGTCCGTCGTAATCTCCCTCTTTTGCGTCCTTAATCGCAAGTCCTGCCTCAATGATTCCCCCCATCATACCTTCGCATTCCCCGGCCTTCGTTGATGCTACATCATACTCAATTCCGGCCTCCTCAAACATTTTTGCAGGTGTTTCAAATTCCTCTTCCCTGTATCTCTTAGGTGCTACCACCATCAGCAATTTCATACAGGAAATGTGAGGCTTAAAAAAGTATAATATTACTGATGTTTCTCCAGGTGCTGCCTGAGCATTGTGTCAGGTTTGCATCTGTCGGCAATCTCAAGTGCCCTCTGCCTCAGTTCATTGTGTTCAGTCCTGCACGCCTCCGGTACATCGGCCTTTCTCAGTATCTGTGAGGTGTTTTCGGTTATCTGAATCAGTTCGGTTGCGATAACTGAATTGAGCCACAGCAGATCTTTAAGCATCTGTCTCTCTTCGTCATTCATAATTTTCATATAATCCTGTCCGGGAAATAAATTTCCGGTTTGTTATTTTATTGGAATCAACCGAAAATGCCATTTTATCCGGGAATATAATGATCCGGGAGAGATGGTTTACTATATGTCATATATTGAAGATATTAAATCAAAAGGCAGTGCTGCAAATCCGTATTTTGGCCTGATGGGTATAAATGTGCAGGATTTTGGCAGCGGGGAGGCGAAACTTGCCATGGAAGTCAGGGAAGATATGTTAAACGGTGCAGGGTGGCTTCAGGGTGGAGTATATGTCTCACTGGCAGATGAGGCAATGGCGCTTGCGATATTCACCGAACTTGAGGAAGGAAAAGGCATTGCCACTGTATCTGAGTCCACAGATTATTACAAAGGCCTGAACAGCGGAGTTCTGACTGCGAAGGCCAGAATTATTAAGCGGACAAGGAAAATTATCTTTGCTGAGGGTGTAACATGCTCTGAAGATGGCAGTACAGTATATTCAAGGACTTCAGCTTCTTTTCTGATTACGGGCTAATATCTGACAATACTCTGTTATTTTTTCCGGATTCATTCCTGCGGGTACATGGATTATTTCATGAATATTGTGACATTTTTATGATTCTATCTGCCCGGAAATTCTTATTTCAGATGGGTTCATCAACGAATTTATCTGTAAAAAAAATCATATCTATGAGTAGATTTAATCCGGAAATCTGATGATTCAGATTCCGGTTTGCAGTAATTATTTATGGACATATTGTGGACATTTCGTTTCTGCTAATATTTATGGAGAGGGTCATTTGAAGTATATAATTGTAACCGGCGGAGTTATGAGCGGTCTTGGTAAGGGTATCACTACCGCATCGATAGGAAGAATCCTTAAAAACAGGGGCTACAGGGTTACTGCGGTCAAGATAGACCCTTACCTGAACATTGACGCAGGAACTATGAATCCGGCGCAGCACGGAGAGGTTTTTGTTCTTAAGGACGGTGGAGAGGCCGATCTTGATCTTGGCAACTATGAGCGTTTCCTTGACATAAGTCTGACATCTGATCATAATATCACAACCGGAAAGGTGTACCAGACTGTTATAGAGAAAGAGAGACGCGGTGATTATCTCGGCGGAACAGTTCAGATAATTCCTCATATAACCAATCAGATCAAGGAGTTCATCACAGGTGCAGCTTTCAATTCCCTTGAGGACGGAGCGACTGCCGATGTATGCCTGGTAGAGGTCGGCGGAACTGTAGGTGACATTGAGAGCATGCCTTTCCTTGAGGCTGTCCGTCAGATGCACGGTGAAATCCCTAAAGATGATATTGCACTTGTCCATGTCACCCTTGTACCTGTTGACAATATGGGCGACCATAAGACAAAGCCAACCCAGCATTCAGTAAAGATGCTGAGAGAACTTGGTATTCACCCGGACATCATAGTCGGAAGAAGCGATGTTGTGATGGGTGTCGGAACCAAGAAGAAGATCTCACAGTTCTGTGATGTATCACACCGTGCTGTCATCTCTGCTGCGACAGCAGCCGATATCTATGAAGTGCCGATGGAGATGGAGAAGGAAGGCCTTGCAGATGTCTTAAGGGATCTTTTGGCACTTGAGAAGAGGGAGGCGGACAATGAATGGTACAGGGTTGTCAGCAGGGAGTACACCAACCGCGCGTCAGTTGCAATCGTCAGCAAATACGGCATTGAGGATGTTTACCTGAGCATAAAAGAGGCACTGCGCCATGCAGGAAGGCATCTCTCAACCGAGGTGGACATCCACTGGATTGATGCAGAGTCATATGATGAGAGTGAGCTTGCCGAGATGGACGGAATATTAATCCCCGGAGGATTTGGTAACCGTGGTATTGAAGGAAAGATCAACGCCATCAGGTTTGCAAGGGAGAATAATATCCCATTCCTCGGACTCTGCCTTGGTTTCCAGATGGCAGTCATAGAGTTCTCAAGAGATGTCCTCGGCTGGGAAGGTGCAGGTTCTGAGGAGATGGGAGCTGAAAAGAATGTCATTGCAATTCTTCCTGAACAGGAGGACGTAACCGATCTTGGCGGCACTATGAGGCTTGGCGACTGTGATGTCGATCTGATGCCCGGAACTATGATTGAAAGTCTTTACGGCAGCAGAAAGATCACCGAGAGGCACAGGCACAGGTATGAGGTGAACCCTGAATATATCGATGAGATCGAGAGTGCCGGCCTGAAATTCACCGGAAGATCCGGCAACAGAATGGAAGCCTGTGAACTTCCGGGCAGCGATGCCTTCTTCCTGGCAACACAGTTCCACCCGGAATTCCGGTCAACTCCGACAAGACCCTCACCGCCGTACCTTGGATTTGTTGATGCATGCAAAAATTACAGGATGAAAGAGGAGTAAAAGGTCTTCCTGAAAATAACCTGAATAGAAAAATACCGGAGAATAATTATGGTAAATACAGAAAAATTCATTGAAAGTGCAATAAAGGAAATCCGTGAGAAAGCAGACGGAAAAAAAGTTGTGATGGCGCTATCCGGGGGGGTAGATTCATCGGTATGTGCTGAGCTTGCAAGGCGTGCAATCGGTGAAAACCTCATCTCGATATATGTCGATACCGGACTTATGAGAAAAGGGGAGACTGAGAGAATTAAGACTCTCTTCTCTGATCTCAATCTCGATGTGGTCGATGCCGGGGATGAATTTATCAATGCCCTTAGGGGTGTCAGTGATCCTGAGGTTAAGAGAAAGATCATTGGTGAGAAGTTCATCAGGATCTTTGAGCGCGAGGCTAAGAAGACAGAGGCTGAATATCTTCTTCAGGGCACGATATATCCTGATGTCATTGAGAGTGAGGGCGGTATTAAGAGTCACCACAATGTAGGAGGACTGCCATATGATATTGCATTTGAGGGCCTCATCGAACCTCTGATTGATCTCTATAAAGACGAAGTCCGGGATGTTGCAGGTGCCCTTGGGCTTCCTCTTGAAATTCAGCACAGGATGCCCTTCCCGGGGCCCGGCCTTGCAGTGCGCTGTGTAGGTGAGATTACTGAAGAGAAGATTGAGATTGTACGGGAGGCAAACGCAATTGCCGAGGAGGAACTTGTTGAGAAGTTCAGGCCCTGGCAGTGCCTTGCAGCAGTAATCGGTCTTGGAACCGGTGTTAAAGGTGACGTAAGGCTTCATGGATGGATTGTCTCAGTAAGGGCTGTATATTCAAGGGATGCCATGACAGCAGACCCTGTGGAGGTGCCCTGGGAGACACTGCATCGTATTGCAAGCAGGATCACATCCGAAATTCCGGGCGTGTCAAGGGTTGTCTATGATATCACTCCAAAACCGCCCGCAACGATTGAATACGAGTAAATATGTGGATTATATCCGCTATTTTCTCTCTTTATGTGCGGGGTTGATGTCCGGAATGTTATCCGGACTTCGGTTTCAATTAATAGCCCTGTCAAAATTTAACTGATGTTTAACCAAAATTTAATCCATATCTGATGTGAATTGGAATGAACACCGGAACAGATAATATTCCGGGATTTAAAATATATCTATATAATTATTCAGTCGTGATCATGAATGACAAATAATCCGGACTCAAAGGAACTCGACAGCCGCTACTTTATGCAGGCATTTAAGCGCAATCTGAAGATCGTTAAAGGTAGTGGCTCATATGTCTGGGATGATGAAGGGAAAAAATACCTTGACTGTGTTGCAGGCATTGCCGTATGCAGTACGGGGCACTGCCACCCGAAGGTTGTCGAGGCGATATGCAGTCAGGCAAAGGAGCTGATTCATGTCTCCAATCTATATTATGTCCCCAATCAGGGCGAACTTGCAGAAAAGCTTGTGGAGATCTCCGGGCTTAAAGGCGGGCGTGTGTTTATGGCAAACTCCGGCGCTGAGGCTAATGAGGCAGCCTTAAAGCTTGCACGAATCAGAACCGGCAGGAGTAAGTTCATCTCATTTAAGGATGGTTTTCACGGAAGAACCTGCGCTTCACTTGCAGTGACCCACAAGCCGGCTATACGTGAACCCTTCGGGCCTCTTCAGCCGTACTGCGACTTTGTGGATTATGGCGATCTTGAAGCCTTAAAAGAACTGGCAGGCAGGGATACTGCGGGTATTTTTGTCGAATGCATCCAGGGCGAGGCAGGAGTTATTCCGGCACCTGAAGGTTTCCTTAAGGGAATCAGGGAGATCTGTGATGATACCGGTGCTCTTATGATTACGGATGAGGTCCAGACCGGAATGGGAAGGACCGGCAGCTGGTTTGCGTACCAGAATGCCGGAGTAAACCCGGATATTGTCACCATTGCAAAGGGCATTGCCAGCGGATTTCCGATGGGTGCTATAGTTGCACGTGAGGGCCTCTCCTTTAATCCGGGTGAGCATGGCAGCACCTTTGCCGGCGGACCGGTAGCATGCGCAGCAGCTCTTGCAACCATAGGTGTAATCGAGGAGATCCTTCCCCGGATTCCGGAGAAGTCGGAGCGGTTCAGAAACAGCCTCTCCGCTTTGAACCCCCGTGTTGAAGGGCTTATGATTGGCATATCGGCCGGTGAGGACAAATGCCCGGGAGTGCAGCAGAGGTGCCAGGAGAAGGGCGTTCTTGTCAACTGTGCAGGACATGGCAATCTAAGGCTTGTTCCGCCGCTGACAATATCTGACAGTGAGATCGATATTGCTGCTGAGGCGATTAATGCGTCATTTGATTAGGGAAGTTTATTCTGAAGGCGGATATGTCTTTGCAACAAAAGCGGCAGATATAGCCCGCAGTGCCGGTTATGAAAATCCTGCAAAGCTTGCCAGCAATGAAAATCCATATCCTCCTTCTCCTCTTGCGATAAAAAAAGCCAATGCGGCTCTTGAGGGGTGCAACCGTTATCCTGATGAGAAGATGAGGGAGCTAAAGGATGCACTTGTCAGGAGGCATGGTGATTACACATTCGTAACCGGGGTTGGTATGGATGGCGTAATAGAGACCACTTTAAGGGCACTCATAGATCCGGGTGACAGGGTGTCGGTCTCAGTTCCGACATTCTCTTTTTATGGTCTTGCAGTGAAGGCGCAGGGCGGTGAGTCTGTCGGTATCGGGAGAGAGGATGATTTTACGGTTGATCCTGGGTTATTCATCCGGAAATCTGAGGGCTGCAAGGTCTCATTTTTATGCACTCCGAATAACCCGTCCGGAACAGTGACACCTCCTGAAACAGTTGAGGAGATCCTTGAGGGTATTGACGGACTGCTCTTCTTAGACAATGCCTATGTGGACTTCTGTGATACTGACTACCGCTATCTGATGAAGAAATATGACAACCTCATAATCGGAATGACGATGTCAAAGGCATATGGTCTTGCAGGTATGCGGGTCGGCTATGCCTTCATCCCGGAATGGTTTGAGGAGTACTATAACAGGGCGCAGACACCTTTTGTGATTAACTCCGTATCGGCGGCAGCGGCAACCGGTGCCCTTGAAGATCCAGCATATATTGAGGGTTATGTATCATCTGTAAAGATGTGGCAGAAGAGGTTTGAGACCGAATCTAAGTTTAATTCAGTGCCGGGCGGTGCAAACTTTGTTATGTTTGATGTCTCTCCATACAAAGGCGATGAGATGGTTGAGATGCTTGCAGGGAAGGGAGTTGTTGTCAGATCGTGCACCAGTTTTCCGGGACTGGGTGATAACTACATTCGTGTCAGTATAGGGAAAGACTGGGAGTGTGAGAGGTTTTTGGAGGTGTTTAACTCGCTATGATGGCAGCTGTTACCGGGACTCCGGGAACGGGCAAGTCAACCGTTGCAGATATTCTCAGGAAACGCGGGTATTCTGTCATTCGGCAGAATGATACCATTAAACCCTATATCATTGAGAGAGACTCTGAGAGGGATGCAGATGTCATTGATGAGGATAAGTGGTATGAGGAGTTTGGAAAACCCGATGCGGTCGTTGAAGGGCATCTGACACATATTCTTGATGCAGACCGTATTGTTATTTTAAGGCTCAGGCCGGATATCCTTTCAGAACGGCTGAAGTCCCGTGGGTATCCGGATGAGAAGATTCGTGAGAACCTTGAAGCCGAATGCCTGGATACAGTATTAATCGAAACACTTGATATACATCCGGAAGAACATATTCTTGAGATTGACTGTACTTTTCTGACGCCTGAAGAGACAGTGGATATTATTGAAGAGTTTCTGGCCGGAAAAAGGGGTTATTCCTTTGGGAATACTGACTGGTCGGATTATATAGGTACACTGTTATGACACTTGACAGCTTCAGACCAAAGGTGAAGGGAATTATTGAACCTGTGGCGAGGGTATCTGTCCGTATCGGCCTGAGGCCGGATACGTGCACAGTTATCGCTTTCATTGCTTCAGTGGTTGCCGGATATGCCTTTTATCTCTCGGCTGTATTTGCGGGTGTGATATTTGTCTTCCTGAATGCCTTTTTTGATGCGATTGACGGTGCTATTGCCCGTGAGATGCATATTGCAAGCCTTAAAGGGGATTTCCTTGATCATGTCCTTGACAGGTATGCTGATATTGTGATGATCTGCGGAATCTTCGCAGGCAGTCTTGCGCCCTGGACGGTGGGCGTTTTTGCGCTTACAGGCGTAATTATGTCATCATATCTGGGCACTCAGGCACAGGCTGTTGGTGCGGGCCGTTTTTATGGTGGAATTTTAGGACGGGCTGACAGGCTGGTTCTTACAATAGCAGCCGGGATAATATTTATTGCATTTCCGGGTTATATTGCCGGCCTGAATGCCTTTGGCTGGCTGATGGTGATATTCGGTCTGCTTGGGCATTTTACAGCTATTCAGCGTTTTGTTCATGTCTGGAATAATATCTGATATATTCCTCAGGTGAATTTTACTTCATTTACTTTTTTGTAAATATAACATAATTTTAATATGATCCGGATAGATCTTTAAATCAGGCAAAGGTGTTTCGGATGGGGTTTTGTTAAATGAAAAAAATAGCTATAGCTGCGCTTGGGGAAGGGACATTTAAGGATGAAGTCTCCCCCGTATTCGGGAGGTCACCGGTTTTCTGTCTTGCTACTGTATTATCCGGAGATCTGGTCAGTTTTGAGTCGGTAAAAAATTCTGCCGGTGATATTCCCTGTAGTGCAGGTGCTGTATCGGCGAAGGTTCTGGCAGATCTTGGGGTTGACTGTGTGATTGCCGGAGGTTTTGGTCCCCAGTCATGCGGTGTCTTCAGGGAGTGCGGGGTCGTTCCATATGCTGCCAGTGGCTGCAGGATTTCTGAGGCCCTTGAGAGATACCTTGCCGGTGATCTCCCGTCATATGATTATTCAGCTGTTGCAGGGGATTTGTCCGGCAGAAATAATGTTTCAGGCTTTTATTTTGGGCGCAGGGGCGTGAAGCCTACTCAAAGGTCGCATGTGTGTGGCAGATGCGGCTATATTGCCGGAGAAAGGATGGAAAGAGGGGATAAGTGTCCTAACTGTGGTTTTATGTCTTTTTAATCTGTTCTTTATCTTCAGCTTTTCCTGCTGAGTATGTTCAGGATATTTTCAATGTAGTAAAGTTCTCCTTCAATTCCGGTTATTGGTGCGTTGTGGAGTGATATCTTCTCCCTTGAAGGGAATGTTATTCCGAAGAATCCGGCGTCCGGGTATTTTACAGATTCAAATGATGATCCAATGATGAGATCAGGTTTTTCGTGATTAAGAATCTCTGTGATGACTTTAAGGTCATTGACATGACCTTTTCTGTATCTATTGCTCTCCTGATCTTCATATTCCAGGATATTATCCAGTCTGTGCTCTCCGGGTGACGGAATATTCCTGTGTCCGGTGCAGAGGATCTCAGCGTCCAGATAATCCTGAAGTATTTCTTCTGTATATTCTGCATAGGCTGCTGTGGCAAATATTGCAGTTGAGGGCGGATCGTTTTTCCTTAAGAAGCGGTCACAGGCTTTGATGATATTCTCTTCTGCGCTCCCGGCTTCTTCCAGTACTTTATCTGTATTACTCTGCGGTATCAGCTCTCCGAGTGCTTCAAAAGCCCTGGTGGTATTCTTTATCCCAAGCACTGAAAAATTGTGTCCGGCGCCTGATACTGCATAATCCGGGTTTGCTGTAATGCTGAGTTCAGAGGGATTTTTTACTGAATCATAAATGTCAGATGAGAGCACAGCCGCAGCCGGGACCTCTGCAAGTGAGAGTAGCCTTCTGCATTCGTTTAAATTTCCGGTATGAAACGGCTCAATGGAACATATGCCGTCTATGTTAACACCTTCTCTGCCGGTGTCTGGTGTTATTCCTATGGATTCTGCCGATTTTTTATACCCGTAATCAAAATCGCCGCAGTATCCCGGAAGGTCAATGAAGAGGGTGTTATAGTTGCTGAGAAAGCCGGTTATGTCATCTCCTGTCAGTGACGGTACACACGTGTTGATGACTGCGAATTTATCGTATATGCCGGAGAGGCCATCTATTATCTCTTTTATGCGCTCTTCTGTGCCGAATATAATTTCATCCTGCACCAGAAATGTGCTGCTTAAGGGATCAGGTATCGCGAGTTCGGCAAAGTAGTAGCATCCGCTTGAACCGTTTATGACTACCCCCAAATCTTTGATTCCGGCAAGGAAGGATGCCGCACCTACCATGGCGCATGGCCAGAGGGGATTGAAACATGCGTTATGGCCGGCATTGTTATTATTCTGCATTCCTGAGAAACCTCCTCCACTGATGAAGCATTCTTTTAATTCCTGTACTCCCAACCGGGGCTGAGAATGGTATCGGGATTTCAGTGCCGTCATCGTCAACTTTTATTCCGAAATATTCTGACATCTCACTTAGGATGTCGTAATCTGCATTCTGAAAGCCGAATGAATCAAAATTGATAGTTTTGCCCTTTATGTCACTGAACTCTTCTGTTATTGACTGCTGGTATTTTTCTTCTGCCCTCAGGGCATATTCGGGGTCTATTTCCAGGTGTTCTGCTATTTTTTTTATGAACTCAATGGTGCCTTTAAATCCGGCAGGGAATTCTTCTATATATTTTAGCCCGGTCTTTTGGGTGAAATGATCTGTTATGTTGTCCGGAAATTTTTCTCGGAATATGTTTAAGTCTGCGCGTTTCATATTCCGGATATCATCTACTGTTGTGTGCCTTGCAAGGCGTATGTTTATTCTGACACTCAGGAGTTTTAAGAGTCTTTTCAATTCTTCATAGTTCTCGTCTATGTCAGATTCGAGGTTTTTCTCTCCGATTATGTTCACAGACGGAATTTTGGGTTTGCTCTGTTTTTTGAGAACGGCGCTTTCATCTTCGGCAATCAGGGCGGATACTGCGAGAAGTGCCTCTTCAAATCCGCTGGTGAATGATCCGCCGAGGAATCCTGCTGTATTCACCGGAATTACAGGGACTGTAGTGAATTCCCGGCATACATCTTCTATAGAGTCGCCTATTGTTGCTGAGACGCAGGTGCCGATGACAAATACTGCCTTTGGGTTGTATGCCAGTGCTTTTTCTATGGTGTCAGAGAGTTTTTTTTCACCGCCGAATATTATATCGTTCTCTCCCAGTTCACTTGAGAGCATGAACGGAACATCATAATATCCGTTGTACATCAGGGCTGAGTAGAAGAATGCTGATGACTGGTGGGTGCAGCCCGCCGGGCCGTGGATTATTGTTATTGCGTCATCAACAAATGCAGTTATTGAGAGTGCACCCTGTATTGTGCAGCCTTCATGCCTTGATATATCTGAGTGCGAGGGCTTCAAGTTCATCCATCTCAAGGGGGGTAGGTGTTTTGTCTGCCGCAGGTCTGTTATTGATTATTTTATCTGCAAGTTCTCTGTACACTTCTGCCTGTTCTGATTCCGGCGCATATTCAAGAACTGTTCGTTTGTTTACCTCGGAGACTCTGACGGTTTTGCTTCTTGGTATGAAGGCTATCATCTCGGAGTTTATGCTTCTGGCAAATTCTTCCACCAGTTCTCTCTCGCCCTCTATGTTGGCTGAGTTGCAGATGACCCCGGCGAGTCTGCACCGGTTCTTTGACCTCTTTGAGAGCCTTGCAATTGCCTTGCAGATGTTGTTGGCGGCGTAGAGAGCCATGAAGTCTCCGGAGGTTACAAGATATACCTCCTGAGCGTAACCCTCACGCATGGGCATTGCAAAGCCGCCACAGACGACATCTCCTAAGACGTCATATACGATTATGTCGCCATAGAGTGCTTCGAGTTTTTCAAGGAGCTGGAAGGTGGCTATGATGCCGCGTCCGGCACAGCCGATTCCGGGTTCAGGGCCGCCGGCTTCTACGCAGCGGATGTTGTTGTAGCCTTTGTAGACTATCTCTTCTGTGGTGAGGTTATTTTCGCCGTTTTCCCGGATGAGATCGAGAACGGTTGGTATCCATTCCCCGCGCATGAGCATCCGGGTGCTGTCGTGTTTTGGGTCGCAGCCTATCTGGAGGATGTCGAGGTTTTTTTCAGATAAAGCGGCGGAGAGGTTTGCTGAGGTTGTTGATTTTCCTATTCCGCCTTTGCCGTACAGGGCGATCTGTTTCATTGTATAGTGGTTTGTTTTGAAAGGGAAATATGGTTGTTGATATTATATTTTTTTGGGTGTGTCAATGTTGGTTTATTTCTCCACAATTTTGTTGTTCAATAATAGATGATGGCAGAATCTGTGAAAGTACTGTGTTTCAACTCACATGGTTAGTTCTTGGGAGAGTTCATCTGAGTAGTTTCCCTGCGATTAGACTTATTCTTTTTTTCTATTTTTAATGACTTTTGCGGGGATGCCTCCTACAATAGAATAGGCAGGTACATTTTTTGTAACAACTGCACCTGCTGCAACAATACTTCCTTCTTCAATTGTAACATCTTTGGTTATAGTTACATTAGAACAAATCCATACATTATCTTTTATTTCTATCTTACCTGATATGTGTCCTTGTTCATTTATGTTAACATTAATATTTTCATGGTTGTGATCTGCAGCGCGGATAACAACATTAGGCCCAATTAAAACATTGTTACCTATACTTATACTTCCATTGGGGCATGGATCTATGGTAACATTATAGTTGAATGAGCAATTGTTTCCAATAGAAACTTGTTTAGGGCAATAAATTTTTAATAGTGGTGCTGATCTGAAAAATCCACATTTTTTGAGTTTCTTTTTGTAATATGCGCATCTGATGTCAGAAAAAAGTTCGGTATCTGGGGATAAAGTAATAATGTGTCTTAGTACTTCTGAAAAAAAATCAGTTATCATTTATCATCTCCATGAAATTTTCTTAATATCTTCTTTGAGCAGCTTAAATTTCAATTTTTTCTGGTGTGTCTGTTCCATTTTAAATTGGTTTGTTTTAGGAGGGAAATATGGTTGTGGAATTTATGGGTTTTTAGGTGGGTTGAGTCTGGTGTGCTCGTTTTGGTGTTTATGTGTTTTTAACAGGTATGCTTTATCCGGCATCTGATTAAAATAACATTATTTGCATATATTTAATACAGGTTTGTCCTTTAATGTCTGTAATCAGTGATTCTATAAAGATAATGCGTTACTTATTCAGCCCCTTTAAAAAGCTGATTGTTATATATCTTATTTTGGTTCTTATTCTGAGTGCTCTTGAGGTTTTCCGTATCTCACTTGTATATCCGATAATTAATTATGGTCTTGGGGTTGAGAACCAGCCAAAACTTCTGGATGCATTTTATGATTTTTTACTGCCGGAATCTGTTAATCCGTTTATTGCATCGGCTTTTCTGTTGCTGATTACTACTGTGCTGATTGCCGGCGTGTATGCAGTTGCTGCATATGGTGGCGCGTATCTGTTCTCAACTGTTCGTGATTCTATAGACAGAAGGGTGTTTTATACAATTCAGAGCCGGCCTTATAGTTATTTTGCCGGCAAGAAGCAGGGAGATCTTCTGTATGTCGGGCAGGGGGCGGTTAATGAGGGGAGTCAGGCTGTCAATATGTTTGTGGAGTTTATAAAAAGTATAATGCTCTCCATAATGTATCTGGTATTTCTGTTTTACTTATCCTTCTGGCTCACTGTTGGTGTAATTATTCTTGGTGTGTTGTATGCTTTTGTTATTAAGAAGCATCTGTTTTCTCGTGTTTACCGGAATTCCGGTGAAGTTAATATAGCTTCTATGCAGAAGTCTGTTGTTTATCAGGAATTTATCTCCGGAATAAAGACGATTTTTATTACAGGTTCTATTAGTTCATGGCGGGAGAAATATGAAACTGCTATAAGCAGACTCTTTAAAGCCAATCTTAATGTTAATGCCTTGAGCAAGGTTCCAATGATTTCAAATGATTTCATAATGTTTGCAATCATTGCGCTTGGTGCAATATTACTGTATGTCTTTACTGGGGGGGATTTTATTGCTTATATTGGGATATTTGGAACTTTTATGCTTGGACTTTATAGACTTGTTCCTGCTCTTACTCAGGTGCAGAGTAGTCTGACAGGTATTGTGAGGTATCTTCCGGCACTTGAACTTATCCGGGATATTTTAGAAACTCATGAATCTAAAGATCCTATGGAATCCAATGTTTCAGAACGCCCCGGTAATAATGAATTCAGTTTTAATGACAGGATTGAATTCCGGAATGTTTCGTTTAGATATGGTGATAGTTCTGAGGAAACTATTAAGGCTCTCTCTTTTGAGGTGAAGAAGAATACGAAGGTTGCAATCGTTGGAAGTTCCGGTTCGGGTAAGACAACAACTGCAAATCTGCTGGCACTTCTGTATAGTCCAACATCCGGTGGAATCTATATCGATGGTGTTAATCTGAATGAATTTGATCCCAAAAGTTATCTGATTAGTCTTGGATATATTGGACAGGAGACATTTGTTTATCATGATACCATTAAGGAAAATATCAGGTTTGGTCTTGATTGCAGTAATGAAGAGGTAATCCGGGCTGCAAAACTTGCTGATGCTCATGAATTTATAATGGCTACTAAGGATGGTTATGACACAATAATTGGTGATCAGGGGATAAAGTTATCTGGCGGGCAAAGGCAGAGGGTTGCAATTGCAAGGATTATTCTCAGGAATCCGGAAATTCTGCTTCTGGACGAGGCTACAAGTTCATTGGATAATATTTCAGAGCAGAGGATAATGGAATCTGTGAACAAACTTTCAGAGAATATGACAGTTATAACTATTGCTCATCGTTTATCCACAATTCATGATGCTGATGTTATTTTTGTGATGAAAAATGGAGTTTTGGTTGAGAAAGGTAATCACGAGGAACTGATTGCGCTGGGTGGGGAGTACAAGAGACTTTATATGAGTCAGAAAAGGGATTGATTTGGGTTTAATTTTTGGTGATATTACAATTATTTGTAATTGTATTTTGTGAATGATTTGTGGATAGTATATTATCCTATTCAGTTTTTAGGTGAAATTATGGGTTGTGAGGGTAAAAATAGGATTATTTTGATATATAGTACTCATTTCAAGTTGAATAAGGTTCAAATTAGCTATTTTAGTGATAATGAGAGTTATTGGCTATACTTTGGCAGGGATTATTTAAAGTTTAAAGAATATGAGTTTTATTTTAAGGATAAATTTGAATTAATCGAAATTTCAGAGAAACTCGACAGAATATCAGATCGAATTCGTGATGATTTTAATCACTATATTGATGATGTTAACCGGAATAATAATGATATATTTGAATGGTGGTTTACGCCGTTATCCTCAAGAAATATTTATCTGAGTGAAGTATTTCAAAATGTCTGTTATTTAGAGCTTGTAAAGGAAGTTTGTAGTAATTATCCGGGTAAAAAAATAGTAATTGTTGTTGAGTCATATTCTACTGGTGTACTCATTGAAAAATGGGCTGATGATGAAAATATTTCAGTTATATCAATATCAAGGCCATATCGTGGTAAATTCTATTTCTTATGGCAGGCATTTGCTGAAATAGGGAAATCTATATTAAAGGCGTTTATTAACTTCACTTTTGCAAAAATATCTAAAATAAGTTTTAAAAGTAACAGTAAGAAGAATAAAAATATAAGTTCTTTCTTAGATGGTAAAACTGCTTTAATAGATTTGTTTGTATATGAATCCAATTTTGCTGAAGACGGTTCTTTTAATGATCGTTATTTCCCAGGATTAGAATCCTATCTAAAAAAAAATGGATATAACGTGATTTATCACCCAACTTTGACTGAAACAAAATTGAATAAGTTAAATCTGTACAAAAAAATCCGGGCAAATGATAGATTTTTTATTATTAAAGAAGATTATTTAACTATTTTTGATTATTTAATGTCTTTAAATATGGCTGTTAAAGCAGTAACTTTTAATGAAAAATTACCTTATTTTAGAGATATTGATATTTCATTTGCAGATTCCTGTGATAATAAATGGGTCTGTTTTGATGGAATATTTAAGAGTATCTTAGTATATTATTTATTTTTAAGATTAGGAGATGTATCCAGGGGTAAAATTGAACGAATAATCTGTTGGCATGAGAATCAGTTGCAGGATAAAGCACTTTGTCTGGCAGTTAATAATGTATCTCAAGTTATAAAAATTATAGGAGTTCAGCATTTTATACATTTCTCAAATTATCTGGGATTATATCCACTTGATTCTGAATACGAATCTGGATTGCTACCTGATATTATTCTCACCACGGGGGTTAGAGAGAGCATTAAAGTTAGGAAGTACCTGACTCATGTTCCTGTAAAGACAAGTCTGGCATTGAGGTATTCATACTTATTCAGAATTCATAATCAGAATATGCCTATACCTGGTAGCATTCTTCTTTTGCTTCCTGGAGATAAGAATGACGCATTTGAAATACTGATAAATGTTTGTGATATTCTGGACGGATTAAATGGTGTATTAAATGTCTATTTAAAATCTCATCCAGATCACGGGAAAAAAATTATATTGGCTTTCTTGGATATCCTAAATGCTAAAGGCATGTCGGGGAAATTTGAATTTAAAGAAGAGAAAAATGAAGTTCTTCTTAAATCAGCAGCAGTTGTAATCTCAACAGCATCTAGTTCGATTGTTGAAGCTGCTGTCCTTGGTATTCCTACAATTCTGCTGGCCAAATACTCTGCGCTGAATTTAAATCCGTTTGAATATTCTGATTTGAGTTTTGTATCCATCTGTTATGATAGTGATGAATTCAGAAAATCACTGAATAAATACTTACGGTTGTCAACAAAGGAAAGAGAAAAATTACTGATTTTTGGGGAGGATATGAAGAAAAAATTCTTCAATCCGGAAGATGCGGAAGAAATGAGTTATTTTATAATATGATCTTGATGGATTTTTTATCTGGATTCCTTGGTATCATTTCTTTTTTGCAACAGCCATCATATGTGAACTTAGTCCAGCTTCTTGGAGGAAAGTCTGGAAGTTATCCTTTATCTCCTGGTCAGATTCAATTAATTTTCTGATAAATGGATCCTTTATATCTGATAATTGCTTGGATACTATATCAACATCGAGTTTTCCAGGTGTTGTGATCTCACATACCTCAAAACCATTTCTCTCCAAAAGAATTGAAAGGGATTTTTTTGTGAAAAAATTTAAATGGTGAGGTGGATGAATGCTGCTTGATTTATCCTGCAGTACTTGGAGATCAAACCCATCCCATGTAAGAGTTGTGATTATCAAAAGCCCCTCCGGTGAGATAATCTCACTACATTTTTGGATAAATAATTCCGGATTATGAAGGTGCTCCAGCAATTCAAATGATATGGCACAGCTTATATCCATACCTTCAAAATCACTATTATAAACATTTTCTATAAATTTTGGAACTGTTTTAAGTCCTTTTTCTATACATATCCTATTTAGAGAATCTGAGGGTTCGATCGCCACAACAGTTGTACCTTCATCGGCCAGCAACTGTAGTTCCTCACAAAAAACACCATATCCTGCCCCGATGTCAATAATGGATGTATTATTTGTATCACCCAAATATTTGTCCAAATACCTTTTAACAAGTTTTGCCTTGGGTTTTATGATAAGCTCTCTTCTGCTGGATTCTGTTTCTTTGTAAAAATTTGTGGCCCAATACTTGACGGATGGAGAATTACTGTAGTAATCACTGAAGGATTCGGGTGTAGGTCTTGGATTTACATATAATGTTTTGCATTTATCGCATTCCTCATAATCAAAGCCATATTTACGAAATTTGAACCTACTATTTTCTCCCTTGCAGGCGGGGCAGGATACATAGTAAAATGGCTTAGTCAAAAAATAATTATTAACATCTTTTTTGGCAAGAGCAAGGTATTCATCAAATATTTTTCTAGGTCTAATATCCTCTTCTTTCATTAGTTACTTATATCGATCCAAATTATTTTATTTGTTTTGTTAGGTTTAATACGTTATTCTTTCTTGTCCTGTTTTTTGATGAGTTTTGATGAGAATAATTCTAAGGAAAAAGAGATTGATTGATTGGAGAGTTCTATAACAGTTTAAAGAGCTCATTTAACATTTCATTGCCTTCAGGATTATCATTTTCTGCAATTCTGATCTTATCCCAGTATTTCTCAGGTAACCTAAGATAAAGTGGAAATGTCCTGACTAAACCTTTTAGCATCATTTTATGCTCTTTAGAAAAATTTAGGATTGAAGTCTCGTTAAGAGTGCCCTCTGTTACTATAAATTCATCGTCTATAAGGCCTTCATTAACGCAAATTTCATGCAGGAAGCAACCGTGATACGGTTCAAAAAGAAATATGTTGATATCCAGTTTTGGATGTATATCCAGTAATTTTCTGTTTGTATTTATCGTATCAAAAATAAGCTCTCTGTTTTCATTTGGAAATCCAAATATATTGTTTATTGAGGCTCCGATCTCTAGTTCACTTAGTATGCTGATTTTTTCGTAAAAGTCCTCATTGCGGTATCTTCTCCTGAGGAAATTTTTTCTGAAATTTTCGTTTCCGTGCTCCAACCCCATTGTCATCCAGAAAAGTCCTACCCTCTTAAGTTCGGAAAGTCTGTCTTTGTTTATTGTTTCAATTCTGGTTTGTATCCAGAAGGGAAGTCTTATTTTTTCATATTCATTGATAAACATCTCAAAATCGGCATCAGTGAGATCAAGGAAGTTTTCACTGGAGAAGTAAATGAATTCAGGTGAATATTTGTTTACTTGGTAATGAATCTGCTTGATAACCTTCTCCATATCCATGTTTCTGTTATATTTGTCATTTACATTCTCCCTGTAAATCTTCCTGAGTCTAGGGGCCGCACAATATGTGCAATTATAAAAACACCCGCGTGATGTTTCAATGTTTATCATCTTATAAAAATGGCCTTGCATTGGTTTATAAAAAAGTCTTTCATCGAATTCGCTGAAATCCGGAAAAGGGAGGGTATTCACGTCATGAAGTTTCAACTGGCTATTTTTAATTATTCGATCCTTTTTTCGTATCCAGAGCCCATTAATATTATCATAGCTTTTTCCTATGGCTATTCTGTTTGCCAGTTCTGAAAGAGAACTTTCACCCTCACCGATGCTGATAATATCAAAGAGACTGTCTTCAATCAACAGTTCGGGGGCCAATGTAGGTAATATACCTCCTGCAATAAGGGGAATTTCAGGGAATTCTTCCTTAATATAACCTGCTAGAATTCTGCTTTGTGTGTAATTCGGCTCTAGTATTGAAAATCCTATAATGTCCGGGGAGTAATCCTTGATTAATGAGTATAGGTCATCTTTTATTGTTGTTTTATTATCTTTTATTGCATCATCATTGGCAATTTGTTTTGAAATTTTCCTTTTTGCGCGAGTCACGTTTTGATCCTTTTCAAAAGAATTATCATCAGCAATTTCAGGGTAAAAACTGGTTTCAAATATTTTTACAGAATGACCTGCCTCCTTTAGAACGGCTGACAAGGAGGCAATCCCTACGGGGAGTCCTGTTACTCTGTAATATGTTGGGTATATGAACAGGATTTTACATTTTTTCATATTAATATATTAATGCTTTTGACCTTAATTATTTAGTGTATAGTATGTCCTCATATAAGTCACTTTTAGCGTGAAGTCATCAATATTTCATTTTTGAGTATTACTCCCCAATAATCCCACACCCCACAACAGATCGGAACCTTTATATACTTTCGCGCGCCGCTTCGCGGAACCTGGAAATATGAATCATCAGCAAAAAGATGATAACAATTCCCTGAGGAATTGGCAGGAGAAATTACTCCCTCCTGAAGTTATTATGGAAAAAGCACGCAGTACCGGATTTATTAAGAGGATGAAGAAATTAGATCCGACATATCTCTTATACGTCCTTATTTTTGGGATCAGTAGTCACTGTAAACCTACACTTGAAGAAATTCATCGTGACTATCAAGACCTGGGTGGGAAATCTGCAGGGACAAAAGAGATTAGATATCAGAGTTTTCACAATCGTTTTGACAGTAATATGGCTCTTTTCTTACGAGCGATGCTGGATCACTATATCAATATAACCTTTGCAGATTCACCTGCAAGATTAAAGGGTCCGGTTGGGATCCTGAAAGATGTCTTGATACAGGACAGCAGCATCATTCGACTGAGCAAAAAACTTGCAGAGGAATTTCCACCGGCAAGATCACGAAGTGAAGCTGCTGGATTGAAAATTCATGCAGTATATAGTGCTGTATCACATTCACTTAAATCCTTTGAAATTACTGATGAAAAAACGCATGACTACAAGAAAATCAGGATTGATGGGAACATAAAAGACGTTCTTTTCCTTTTTGATTTAGGCTATTATTCGCATTATGTTTTGGCAAACATCAATGAAAGAGGAGGATTTTTTGTTAGTCGGGTCAAGAATTCAGCCAAACCAAAATTAAAAGAAATTGTATCAGAATCTAAGATTTTTGATAGTTTTTTTGAAAAAGGAATGAATTTAGGTGACTTTCTTGATAGAATTCCAAAAAGCGGTGAAATTGAGCTAATATGCACCTTTACCGGAAGAGATAAAGAAAAACCATGGGGCAAAAAAAGAATTAATGCAGATTTCAGAGTCGTCTGTTTCTGGGATGAAAATGACAAGATTTGGCATAATTATGTAACAAACTTACCTGGTGATGCTTACAAAAAGGACGAGATTTATCAGCTATATCGGTATCGATGGATAATTGAGCTGTTATTCAAGGAGATGAAAAGTGACTATGATCTTGGGAAATTTCTTTTAGCCAGGGAACCGCTTGCTCTGATCCATGTCTATTCTATGTTAATAAGGCTTGTTTTGAGCAGAAATCTGTACAAAAAAATGGTAGCATCACTTGATGAAGATGAAAAACCTCGTTATGGTCCATTGTTATGGTCTAAAGTTTTTGCAGAGAAAGCTCACGAGTTCCTGAGTATCATTGATCAGAGTATCTTTGGAAAAGAGAGTGTTGGTGAAAGATGGAAAAAACTTGGAAGATTCATTGCGGCGACTTGCATGTAGCCGACATAAAGGATACGACCGAATTTCACTCAAATATGTTGGCTTTTAAAGAGTAGAAGTCAATCCAACAATATTTGAGTCGTTAGCCTTAGCGATAGCTGTATTCAAAAATTCTAAAAATACGTTTAATATGCCATTATTTTACATTTGACATAATACAGCTTAGAAAATGGCTTGAGATAGCAACATTTTACCTCTTATTTCCTAATCTGCGCGAAGTATCTTCTTTTAGAATTTCTAAATCCTGTTAATTTAATCGGAAAATGTTACTAATTAATACGTACACTCAAAAATGTATGCAATTTTTCAGTCCAGATCCCTTAAACTGACTTATATGAGTATGTCCTGTTAACCCAATTTCCACTTGGATAGACTCAAGAAGAATCTCAATGCCGGAAAAAGGCAAATTTATTCTAATGAGTGCAGTTGAATTTGGTCATTATAATGGTTGATTTTATATTTGTTGTTATGAGTATTTCCTGAATAATTCGTCATCTTTCATTATCTCTTCAACATGCATCAGGTCTTCTATTGTATCAACACTATATGTTTCGTAAGGAGTTTTCACCATTTTGACTTTATAGCCATGTTCAATTGCCCTCAGCATATCAACTGATTCTATAATTTCCAGAGGAGTTGGAGATAGTTTAGTATATTTGAAGAGGAAATCCCTTCTGAAAGGAATGATGCAGACCTGTTTGAGGCCGACAAAATCGCTGGATCCCTTTTTCCTAGAAGGTATCGGTTCCCTTGAAAAATACAGTGCGAAACCATCTAGGTCAACAACTACCTTGACTTCGTTGGGATCTTCAAAGTCCTTCTCATTATTTATGTCAGCCATTAGATTGGAACATACGATTGCTGAATCGCTTAACAATGGTTCTAGGGCCTGATCGATCATTTCAGGAAAGATCAGGGGTTCATCTCCCTGAATATTTACAATAATGTCTGCTTCAATATTCTCTACTGCTTGAGCAATCCGGTCTGTACACCTCTCATGGCAGTTTGATGTCATTATTGCCTTTCCGCCAAATTCTCTAACTGTTTCGTATATCTCTTGGTCGCATGTGGCTACATAAAGATCATCAAGTGTAAGGCTCATAGCTGATCTCCTGTATACATGCTCAATCATTGGTTTTCCACATATTGGTACAAGTGGTTTTCCCTGAAATCTTGAAGAACCCATCCTTGCTGGGATAATTCCTACAATCTTCATTTTATATCTCCTTTATGAAATCTATTTCTGAGAATAAATCTCCTTTGATCTTTAAGAGATCTCTCCTTGCATAATCTGCGATGAATAATGAATCAAGGCTGTATGCCAGGAAACAGTAACCCTCTTTGATCTTGTCAAATACCATCTCTGGTTCCAGCGGAACAACATGAAATCCAGCGGCAATAGTATCTTTCTTCTCTATAACAGTCTTGATCTTTTCCATAGCCTGAAGGTAACGGGGATGCTCAAATTCCCCGGGTACACCAAGTGATGCGGAGAGATCATAGGGGCCGACAATAAAACCGTCAACACCCTTAACTGCAATTATTTCCTCCAGATTTTCAACGCCCAGAATATTCTCTATTTGGATGATGACTATGCTGTTTTCATCATTCCATTTTTTATATTTTTCAAAATCTAGACCATAACCCTGGGCTCGTGCAAGACCCACTCCTCTGTTCCCATTTGGTGGGTATTTAACTGCATTTACTGCATTCTTTGCTTCCTGAACGCTGTTTACTTGTGGGACAATAACACCGTGTGATCCAGCATCCATTACTCTCTTAATCAGGTTTGGATCATTGGATCCAACTCTTACTAGGGGTACGCATCTCGATAGTTCTATTGTCTGGATAAGGTTTTGTGCTTCTGCAAGAGTTATGGCACTATGCTCCATATCGATTGTTAACCAGTCAAATCCTCCCAATGATAATATTTCAGCAATTGAAGAGTGACCGATCGTAATCCATGACCCAATAGTAACTTCTTTGGATTTGATTTTTTTCTTAAGCGTAGTAATAGATTTCACCTCTAATTAATCTTTTTCACCTTTTAAATCTTTATCTACGGCTTTCAGGCATTCCAAAATACCCTCTGATATATCTACATATGTAGGCAGGTTTATCCTGATTGGGACATCAGATTCATAAGAATAAGGTGTTACAACGTAATGGCTGTTGTTAGCCGTTTTTTCATATTTTATCGAGATATCTTTTCCTATGATCTCCTCGATCATCTTGAAAAGTTCTTTTACCATCATTCTCTGGTGTCCTGCTAGCATTACAACCGTGTTGGCGAATTGCTGTTCTCGTGCAATTCTGACAGATTCTCTTGATGCATCTAATATGTTGATGTATTCACGCAGTGAATCCGGAGAGCTGGTGTATGTATACTTTCCGGTTAACAGAAGTTGCTTGCATAGGCCGTATATGAAATTCCAATGGTTTGCTTCTGTTCCGTAAAGACTTCCGTATCTTAGAATAGTATATTCGAGTCCAAACTCTTCATAATATGTTTTACAAAGTGATTCTCCCGCTTTTTTGGAGACACTATAAAAAGAACCGTGGTTTCCTGCGGAATATACTGAGCTTGCAAATAAGAACCTTTTGACACCACATTCTCTTGCAGCCTGAAGACATCTTGTAGTTCCTAAAACATTAATCTCCATTGTTTTTTCAGGGATATTTCTGACAATATTTATGTCCGCAATTGCAGCCGTATGAAATACCAGATCGCATCCTTCCATTGCTTTTTTCAGTCCTGATTTATCAAGAATATCTCCTTTTACGTAAGTTAAGAGATTATTATCATTATTATTCTCTCTATTATTATTGCTGTAATTTTCCTCCTGTTCCTCTATTATATCGTATGTTACTGTTTCTATATTCTGTTTTAGCAGTTCATTAACAATATGTCTCCCCAGAAATCCTTTGCCGCCGGTTACGAGTGCTTTCATGGATTAATTCCTTTAAATGCATTTATTAAATTTTCAATTGCTTCTTTTTCCATTTCTTCGCGTGATTCTTTCGTATTGGAAGCAACATGCGGAGTTAGTATAATCTGAGGATAATTTTGTATCTGATCCTCTATTATAGTATCATATACGTCAAGACCTGCACCTGTAATAATTCCTTTATCAATTGCGTCAAGGAATGCTTTTTCATCAATCAGTGAACTTCTTGCGGTATTGATTAATATTGCACCTTTTTTGAAGTGCTCAAAAGATTTTTTGTCTAATATTGGCGATTTGTCATCTTTGGGCGGCATATGTAAAGTAACAATGTCGGATTTTTCAAGCAGTTCATCTATTGAGGAGTAATTTATCCAGCCATTGTAAGTTTCTTTCTCCTTAAGATAAGGATCATAGTAGCCAATTTCACATCCGAAGGCTGAAAGAAGTTTTCCAACCGTACGACCAATTCTTCCAAGACCAATAATTCCAATGGTTTTTCCGGAGAGCAGTTTTCCGATAAAGGTGTTTGCACTGATTCTATTGTCTTTGAGATTATAGGTCACAATATTTTTGCAAATATCAAGGATTAATGCAATTGTATGTTCGGCAACTGCCTGGGTTGGAGCATTTGGGGTATTGCATATTATTATATTTTTATCTGAAGCTGTATTGAGGTCAATATTGTCAAGGCCAACACCTACACGTGATATTACTTTTAACTTATCTGTTGAGTTTAAAACATTTTTATTGTATGGCTCAGTTCCGGCAATAGCAACTTCGGCTTCCTTAATTGCACTGATAACTTCTTCTTCTGAAAGTCTTTTATTAGTAATATTTATGTAATTCAAGTCAAAATTCTCTTTAATTTTATTGAATAAACAATAAGAAGAATCAATGTTTCTTATTGTAATTGCGATTTTTGGCTTCATGGTAACAATAATATTCTATAATTTTCAATAGGCAATAATATGTAATATCGCTTTTCATCAAGTTAATTCTTTTAAATAACAAATGTTAATCAGGTTTTATTATAGCTGTAAATGTGTATGGTTTGATTTTGTCTACTCTTTCCAATTTAAAACCCGCTTTATCATATAATTTCTTGATGTTCGTTCCGCTTCTCTGATATCCATGGAATTTTCCAAAATATTTGTTGTCTTTTGAATAATTTGTAATTAGATTTCTTTTTAATGCACCACCAATTATCTTTGGGTAACTAATTATGGGGATTGATGTTCTAAAATCAATAATTTCTTGGACTCCTTCATTTTTTAATTGAATCAATAGTTTAATGAATTCTGAATCATCCATTACATAAGCTGAATTTTGGAAATAGGCTATATCAAAGATTGTGTTGTATTTGTTGGAAAGGTATTTAATATTGTCCGTGAAGAAGTCAAAATTCTCTGAAAAAATATTTTTAAAGTATCTTTGAGATAATGATATGTGCACTTGATTAAAATCTGTAGCAAAAATATTACACTCATCTGAAGTAGAATAACTTAGTAGATGTTCAATGACACAACTTCCTGAACCAAGAGATAATATGTTGTTATAATTATTATCCTCTATTCTCTGAACGAGATAAGGTATTGTGCACAATTTAATTGATTGTTTTGATAAAAAATTATATAATAATGATTCATAACTATTTATTTCGTAATATCCTTCCATATTGGATACGTTATTTATTTCCTCTTTTGAAAATCTTTCATTTAAGATATTTGAATTCAAGTATTCTGATTTGTGTTCAAGTGTATACATTTTAAATTTCATCTAAATTCTCTTTAATTGATTATTATTATGACTTAATAATGATTCTTGATGTAAATAAAAAGATTGATTTAATATAGTGTGTTCAATAATATATGGATATTATCCCTGTATCACGTCCTTCCTTGGGGGATGATGAGCTAAATGCAATAAAACCTGTTTTCGAAAGTGGATGGCTGGGAATGGGTTCACTGGTCTATGACTTTGAAGAAAAGCTAAAAGATTTTATTTCTGCTAAAAACGTAGTGTGTACAAATACCGGAACTACCGCGCTTCATCTTGCGCTTGAGAGTATTGGTATTTCAAAAGGAGATGAGGTTTTAGTTCCATCATTTACGTTTATATCAACTATTCAGGCAATATCAGCAACCGGAGCAAAACCGGTTTTTTGTGATGTCAGAAGAGAAGATCTGAATATTGATCCCAGTGAAATTAAGAATAAAATTACTGAAAAAACAAAAGTTATTATGCCTGTTCATTATCGTGGTTTACCATGTGATATGAATATTATAAATAAAATTGCATCTGAAAATAATCTGAGGGTTATTGAAGATGCTGCACATGCATTTGGTTCTTCTTATGATGGGAAAAAAATAGGTTCTTTTTCAGATATTGCATGTTTCAGTTTTGATCCGATTAAAAATATTACCTGTGGTGAAGGCGGAGCCGTTGTTTTTCAGGATGATAATTTATTGGAAATAATCCAGCAGAAAAGAATTCTTGGTATTGATAAGGATACCTGGAGCAGGTATAAAAATGAGAGGAGCTGGTTTTATGATGTGGTGACACAGGGATACCGCTATCATATGAGCAATATAAATGCAGCTATTGGTCTAGTTCAGATTGAGAAATTTAAAAAGATGAATGAAAGAAAAATATTTGCTGCAAAGAGATATGATGCTGCATTTTCAAATATCAAAGGAATTACAATATTGAGAAATGATAACTATAATGATATTGGTTTATTTACTTATGTAATGCTCATTGATAATAACCGTGACAAACTTATGGAGTATCTCAATAGTAAGGGTGTTGGTTGTGGTGTTCATTATATTCCGAGTCATCTGTTTTCGTACTATAAATCTGATAATGTAGATCTCCCTGTAACAGAAGAAATTTATGAAAAAATTATTACTCTTCCATTGTTTCCTGATATTACTGGTGGGAATATTCAACGAGTAATTGATGTTGTCTGTGAAGGTATGAAGATATTAAACAAATAATATGGCTCCTAAAGTAAGTGTAATAATTCCTGTATATAATGGTCAGCAATATATCGGGAAAACAATTGAGAGTGTTATAAATCAGTCTTTCAAAGAGTGGGAAATAATCGTTGTAAATGATGGTTCTACTGACAGAAGTTCTGATATTTTACATGATTATATTTTAAAACTTGGAAATAAAATCAGAGTTTATAATACTGCTAATGGAGGGGTAAGCAATGCCAGAAACCTTGGAATAAAACTTTCTGAATCTGATTATATTTCCTTTTTAGATCAGGATGATTGCTTTGAAAAGACCAAATTAGAGAAGCAGTGTAGTTTTTTAATTAAAAATCCGGATGTCTGCCTTGTTTATTCTAATTATTCAATAATTGATAATAATGATAATATTACTAAAAATAAGATTTTTGAAGATTCCGCATTAAAAAAGGGTTTTATTTTTGATGATCTTCTTTATTTTAATTTTATTGGAATATCTACTGTTATGGTTCGCCGCTCAGTAATGAACAGGGTCGGAGGTTTTAATTCTGATTACAGATTATGTGAGGATTTAGAATTATTACTCCGGATTTCTAAAATCTGTCAGATTGACTACATTAATGAATCTTTACTATATTATCGCGATCACTATCAGAGTTTTACCTATAAAAAAATTGATCAGATGATTGCTGAATTATGGAACATACATTCTTTTTGGAGAAATAAGGGAGAAAATATTTTTTTAAAGCATCCTTTAAGAGTTTTAGTATTATATCTAAAAATGTTTAATTTGAAATTAAAATCTCTAATTCATAAGGGCTGACTAAAGCCATATATACTTATTTCTTAAGTACCAGTCTATTGTTTTTTGGATGCCTTCTTCAAAAGTATATTTTGTATTCCAATTCAAATCTTTTATTTTATCGCAGTTTACAGAATATCTAAAGTCATGGCCGGGTCTGTCTTTAACAAACTGAATAAGATTTTCAGGTTTATTTAGACTCTTTAAAATAATTTTGGCAATATCGATATTCCGCTTTTCACACCCACCTCCAATATTATATGCTTCACCTTCTTTTCCTTTTTCAAAGGCAGTGAGGATCCCTCTACAATTATCCTCTACATATATCCAGTCCCTGATATTTTTTCCGTTTCCGTATATTGGGAGTGGTTCATTCTTCAGTGCTTTTAGAATCAATACCGGTATTAATTTTTCGGGATATTGGTGTGGGCCATAATTATTTGAACTTCTTGTAATTATTGTTGGGAGACTGTAAGTTTTATTGTAGGCTGAAACAAGCATCTCGGCACCAGCCTTGCTTGCTGAATACGGGGATGATGGATTAAAAGTATCTGTTTCAATAAAAGAACCAGCGTTTATACTGCCATAAACTTCGTCTGTGCTGATCTGAACAAATCTATCTATGTCGTTTTTTAATGCATAATCCAGAAGTGTATTTGTACCTAAAATATCTGTAATTACAAAATTATTTGAGTTTTCAATTGATCTGTCAACATGAGTTTCTGCTGCAAAGTTGAATATTATATCGCACTTTCCTGCTTTTAAAATATCATTAGGATTGCAGATGTCCCCATGTATGAATTCAATTTTCTCTCTAATATTTTTAAGATAATTTATATTTCCTGCGTAAGTGAGTTTATCAAGTACAGCTATCTCTTCATCTGGATATTGGTTTACGAGGAGTTCAACAAAATTTGATCCAATAAAACCAGCACCCCCGGTCACTAACATTCTCATAAAATGTCACCCGTGGATTTTTCCGGAATCCATTATCCATTTGTATGGGATGTCAGGAGCGTCCGGAGGAAGGCGGTATTCATCAGGTTTTTCATAGTTGTAAGGTTCTGTCGGAATACTGATAATTAATGCTTCATCATTTGAGATACATTTCCAGCCGTGATACACGCCCGGTGGAATAGCAATTAGCATAGGATTGAAATCGCCTATATGGAATTCGTTAACTTCTCTATAAGTATCTGAATTTTCCCTTGTGTCATATAGAACAACTTTAATCTGTCCCTTTACACAACATACAAAATCTGTCTGAATTTTATGGTAGTGCCAGGCCTTTACAACACCCGGATTATTGGTTGTCAGGTATACCTGACCAAAATTGTCAAATATTTTTTCGTCATTGCGCATGATTTCCATTAGTCTTCCTCTTTCATCAGGAAGAAATTTTAGGTTTTTTGTGTTTACTCCGTCGATCATAATATTACCTGTGAATTGTCTCCAATCATTAGAGATATTTCGTCTGATTGTTTATTGTTTTTATTAATGCTGACTGATTTACCAATTAAACTTTTAGATATTCTATTTATATCTATAATTTTTGCGTTCTCCATTACTATTGAATCTTCAACATTTGTATTTTCAATTGTAGAATTATCTCCTATGCTGGTATAAGGCCCTATTATGGAATTATTGATTGTACAGTTTTTTCCTATAATCATCGGTCCAAATAACTTTGAATTACCTTTAACTATGGAATTATCGCCAATTATTACTTCACCTGCTTTGGTACTGTCAATTATTTCTCCTTTGATATTTGTTTTGATTGTATCCAGAACCAGCCTATTTGCATCAATAATGTCTTCAGGCATTCCGGTATCTTTCCACCATCCTGTAACTCTTTTATACCGGACCGTATAATCCTGTTCTATCAACCAGTGGAGGGCGTCTGTAATTTCAAGTTCTCCTCTCCATGATGGTGTAATATTTTCTATTGCATCATATATCTTTGGTGTTAATCCGTAAATCCCTACTATTGAAAGATTTGTTGGTGGGTTTTTTGGTTTTTCAAGGAGTTTTACAATGACTTTGTTTTGTTCATCCACAAGAGCAACTCCATACTGTGTAGGATCTTCAACCTCTGTAAGGAGAATGCTGGCATCAACATTGGATTTAACGAAATCTTCTACGAATTCTTTGCTTCCCTCTTTTAGAAGATTATCTCCAAGGTACATTACAAAATTTTCATTTCCGGTAAAATCCTTTGCAATTTTCACTGCATGGGCAAGTCCTCTTGGAGCATCCTGATAAATGTATGATATTTTTGCATCCCATTTTACTGAAGAAACAGTTTCAATTATTTGTTCTTTATTTGGTCCAACAATTATTGCAATATCATTTATGCCCGAATCTATAAGGTCTTCAATGACGTAGAATAATATTGGTTTATTTGCAATAGGAATTAGCTGTTTTTGCTGGGAGTGGGTAAGTGGTCTTAGTCTTACTCCATGACCTCCAGAGAGAATTAGGCCTTTCATTAAATTATATTTGATAATATGAGATATAAGTATATGAGTTGGGAACTTTTTAAGTGAAGAAGATAACTTCTATATGTTATCCATTCTAAATATCAGAGGGATAATGGTTGAAAATAATATTAAGTTTTTGAATAATACCTCAAAATCTATTCGTAAAAAAGTTATTGAAATGACTGCTTATGTGGGTGGTGGTCATTATTCAAGTTCGCTATGCTGTGTTGATATTCTGATTTCATTATATTTTAATGAAATGAATGTAGATCCAAGTAATCCGTCAGATCCCGACCGAGACAGATTTATTTTAAGTAAAGGCCATGCTGCTCCGGGATTGTATGCCACTCTTGCAGAAAAAGGTTATTTTCATTCTGATGAGTTGTTAACATTAAGGCAATTAAACAGCAGATTACAGGGCCATCCTGTCAAAAGTTATAATTTGCCAGGATTAGACAGTTCTTCCGGTTCTCTTGGACAGGGAATTTCCGTTGCTGTGGGAATTGCCCTTGCAGGCAAGATGAATAATAAAAAGTACCGTGTTTTTGTATTGTTGGGGGATGGTGAGTGTCAGGAAGGTCAGGTGTGGGAGGCAGCAATGTCTGCGGCTCATTATGAATTAGATAACCTTGTTGTAATTATTGACAATAACAAATTGCAATCGACAGGATCAATTGATGATATAATGTCCTTAGGAGATATTAGTTCATGCTGGAAGTCACTGGGTTGGAATATAATTGAGATAAATGGGCATAATTTTGATGAACTTCTTAATGCTTATAAATTTGCAAATGAATCAAAGAATAAACCAACACTTATAGTTGCCAATACTGTAAAGGGTTGTGGTATTCCGTTTATTGAGGATAAAATTGAATATCACACCAAACCTTTGACAGAAGAAGAACTACAAGAAGGCATTTTGTATCTGGAGGGACGGTACTAATGTACGATCTAAATAATTGTAATAATAATCGAGATGCCTTTGGTAATAAACTATGTGAACTTGGTAAATTAAATGAGGAGATTGTTGTTCTGGATGCCGATTTATGTTCTTCAACTAAAACAGATATTTTCCGGGATAAATTTCCCGATAGATTCATAAATGTTGGTATTGCTGAGCAAAATATGCTGGATATTGCTGCCGGGATGTCTCTTTGTGGAAAAATACCCTTTGTAACAACATTTTCAATATTTGGATGCGGAAGAGGATGGGAGCAGATCAGAAACACCATTGCACTTGATAAATTAAATGTGAAAATGGTTATGACTCATTCTGGTCTTAGTCTTGGTGGGGACGGGGTTACACATCAGTCACTTGAGGATATTGCCATTATGAGGGCAATTCCAAATATGCATGTAATTATACCCGCAGATCCAGCAGAAACCCGATCTGTAATTGAATTTGCTGTAGATTATAACGGTCCGGTTTATGTCCGATTATCACGCAGAAAATCTCCTAAGATCTTTGACGATGATTACAAATATAATCCAAAAGAATATCCAATCCTAAAAGACGGAACTGATATTTCCATATTTACAACAGGTAATATGATAAGAAAAGCTCTTATTGCAGCAAAAAAGCTTGAAAATGAGGGAATTTCGGCAAAAGTAATCAATGTTCATACAATTAAGCCACTAAATAAAGAACAGATTATTGATATCGCCAAAGAAACAGGGCACGTAATCTCATTAGAGGAACATAATGTTATAGGTGGTTTGGGATCTGCTATAGCCGAAGTCTTAATTCAGAACTACCCAGTTCCAATGAAGATTCTTGGAGTTAATGATATGTACGGAACTTCGGGGAAAGTTGATGAGCTATTTGTACATTTTAATCTTACATCAGAGACGGTTATTGAATCAGCAAATGAACTGCTTAAATTTAGGTGATATAAAATGAAATTTTTTCTTGATACAGCAAATTTGAATGAAATCGAAAAATATTCTCATATCATAGACGGAGTTACAACAAACCCAAGTCTTCTTGCAAAAGAGATGAAAAGTTCCAGCCAGAATGATTTACTCAAAAAAATCTGCGACACCGTAAAAGGACCTGTCAGCCTTGAAGTCATCAGTCAAAATTGTGATGAAATGATAAAAGAGGCATTAGAACTATCTTCCATTGCAGATAATGTTGTTGTTAAAGTTCCGATGACACCTGATGGATTAAAAGCAACCAAAAAACTGAGTGAAATGTGTGTCAAAACAAATGTCACCCTTATTTTTTCTTCAAATCAAGCTCTTCTGGCTGCCAAGGCCGGTGCAACTTACGTGAGCATTTTTGTCGGAAGACTGGATGATATTGGATATTCTGGTATTAATATAGTAAAAGAAACTGCCAAAATCCTGGAAAATTACAATTTTGATTCAGAGATAATTACTGCCAGTATCAGAAACCCGATGCATGTTCTTGATGCAGCATTATCGGGTTCTCATGTTGCTACAGTTCCGCCAAATGTATTAACATTAATGTTTAACCACAATCTTACGGATGCGGGACTCCAGAAATTTATGGATGACTGGAGATCTGTAAAAAATAATTCTAATAATGATTTGTGATTACTATGGATAAAAGAATAATAAATCACATATTGGAACATAAAAAAGTAATTGATTCAATTATTTCTGATAATGTACTATTGGAGAATATAAAACAATCATCTGCTCACATAAAAAATTGTTACACTGGCAATGGTTGTGTATATCTATTTGGGTGTGGTGGTTCTGCTGCAGATTCACAGCATATTGCAGCTGAATTTATAAATAAATTAAATTTCTGGAGGAGAAGTCTTCCTGCACAGGCCCTCACAACTGATACTTCTATTCTTACTGCAATTGGGAATGACAGTAGTTTCGATGAAATATTTTCACGTCAGGTAGAAGCCTATGTCAATAAAAATGACGTAGTTATTGGGATTAGTACAAGTGGAAGGTCAAAATCTGTAATTATTGGATTAGAAAAAGCAAAAGATCAAGGGGCAGTCACGATATTATTTACTGGGTCTAATACTGATTATACCTCTGATCTGGCTGATATTGTTCTTAATATACCTTCAAATGTGACTCCTATGATTCAGGAAGCACATATAATGGTTGCACATATTATCTGTGAAATTGTGGAGGATGACTTATTTGAAAGATGAAATTCTAAGTAAATTAAAGAAAATTCAATTGCTTGTTCTTGATTTTGATGGGGTTCTTACAGACAATAGAGTATTTGTAGATAAAAACGGGGTTGAATCAGTAGCATGTAATAGAAGTGACAGTTTGGGTATTGAATTATTGAGAGAATCAAAAAATATTGATACTATTGTAATATCAAAAGAAAAAAATGCTGTAGTTAAAGCTAGATGTTCAAAACTATCAATTGAATGTTATTCGGGCATCAATGATAAACTGGAACTTTTAGAACGTATCTCAAACGATAAGAATATTTCACTAATTAATATTGCTTATATTGGGAATGATTCTAATGATGTTTCATGCATGGAAAATGTAGGAATAAGTGTGGCAGTTAATGATTCTCATGAAACAGCAATCAGCGTTGCAGATATTCTTCTGAATAAAAAGGGAGGATATGGTGCAGTAAGAGAATTTATTGATATGCTATTAGCTCAATAAATAAGTAAAAGAATTCTCAAAGGTTTTGAATATGTCAGTATATATTATTGCAGAAGTAGGAATTAATCATAATGGTGACGTTGAAATCGCAAAAAAACTAATTGATGCTGCGGTCGAAACAGGTTGTGACGCAGTTAAATTCCAGAAACGTACAATAGAAACAGTATATTCCGAAGATGTACTTAATTCAGCAAGAGAAAGTCCCTGGGGAACAACCCAGCGTGAACAGAAGGAAGGTCTTGAGTTTAGTAAAGAAGAATATGATGAAATTGACATTTATTGTAAGCAAAAAGGAATAGACTGGCTTGCATCAGCATGGGACATAGATAGCCAGTTGTTTCTGAGACAGTACAATCATAAATTCAATAAAGTAGCATCCGCAATGCTTACAAATATTCCTTTGATTGAGAAAATCGCTGAAGAGAAGAAGATGACATTTATCTCAACAGGGATGAGCACCTTTGATGACATTGATAATGCTGTAGATATATTTAAAAATAATAACTGTCCTTTTACTCTTCTTCACTGTGTTTCAACATATCCTTCAGCTGATGATGAAATCAATTTGTCTATAATGAATATTTTAAATGATAAATATGGGTGTCCTGTTGGATACAGCGGACATGAAGCTGATATTCTTCCGTCAATTATTGCTGCTGCTCTTGGCGCAAGCGTAATAGAACGACATATTACACTCGATAAATCTATGTATGGCAGTGATCAGGCAGCATCAATTATAAAGGAAGAATTAAGAGAAATGAACCAGTCAATAAGACGTATTCCTGCTATTATGGGAAGTACAGATAAAAAAGTCTCAGAACGTGAAGCAGGTGTTGCTAAAAAACTGAGATATTTTGAAGATAACTAAATTTTAACAAAAAAATACAGGAGCTCAAAATGGAATGTATTCTTTGTAAGAACAAAGATTTATCAATAATTTCACAACGTTTAAGGGGTGGGCCGGGAATTGTCTATTATTGTGATAAGTGTAAAATTGGAATCCTTAAAGAAAGAAAAGATGATTCTAAATTATTTTATGATGAGGAATATAGAAAACGTTTTGGTCCGGATATCGAAACTACTTCTAATTATGATGATATTTTTAATTCATATGTAAATTATCAAGAAAATCGACTTAAATTATTAAAACCTCTTATTAATTCTAATATGAGGTTATTGGAAGTTGGATGCTCAACAGGTCATTTTATTTACAATATAAAACCTTTCCTGAAAGATGTAATTGGGGTTGATTATGATTCCCGTGCAGCTGAATTTGCAAGTAAAGTTTGTAATTGTAAAACCTATGGTTGTGATTTAAAAGATTCAGGTTTGGAAAAAAAATCTTTTGATATTGTTTGCGCGCTGCAGACTCTGGAACATGTTGATGAGCCAATTGAGTTTTTAAAACTGCTTAAATCCTATATTAAACCAAAAGGTAAAATAGTGATAGAAGTCCCTAATTTGTTAGATCCACTATTGTCATTGTTCAATAATGAACAATATCATAATTTTTACTTCCATGAAGCTCATACATTTTATTTCACTCCGGATTCATTTATGCAAGTCATGAGGGCCGCAGGATATAATGGAGATATTTTATTTTTCCAGGACTATAATTTTTTAAATCACCTAAACTGGATATTATTGGGTAAACCTCAGAAAAGTTGCCATATGGGATTAAGTGAACCAAAATTTCCAATTGTGGATACAGTTGATAGCTCTATAAAAGATGAATTGAATCTTCTCATTAGTAATTTTGATAAAGATTATAAGAACATTCTTGCAAAATATGGGGTGACCGATAATATGATGTTTATTGGGGAACCTATTTAATTATTTTAGATTTATGTGTTGGTTTGTATGTTTGCATGGCAATTATTGTAATGTACATTAGTTATAATTGATAATTAATTTAGATAAATAATAAAATGAATAAATTGTGATTTCTGTGAAAATTGTTAATGAAGTGTGGGCTGTAATCCCAGCAAGAGGTGGCTCTAAAGGTATTCCTAAAAAAAATTTAATTGATTTGAATGGTTTCCCTTTAATAGCATATTCAATAATGTCTGGGATAAATTGTAATGAAATAACCCGGACAATTGTTTCTACTGATTCTTATGAGATTGCTAATGTTGCAAAAAAATATGGTGCTGATATTCCTTTCCTAAGGCCAAATGAAATTTCAACAGACACTTCCCAGGATATTTATTTTATTCTGCATCTCCTTAACTGGTATATAGAAAATGAAGGTATAATTCCAAAATATCTTGTAAATCTGAGGCCTACAACTCCACTCAGAAATCCGGGTAAGCTGTGTGAAGCAATTAATTTAATTAAGAATGATAAAGATGCAACTTCGTTGCGTTCAGTTCATGAATTATCTGAACCACCTCAGAAAATGATGAAATTTAATGGGAAATATCTTGATGGTTTTTTCCCGGATGACCCGCGCCCGGAATATTATAATTTACCAAGACAATTTTTTCCAAAGGCATATCATCCAAATGGATATATAGATATTTATTTGCCTAATTTAGTTCTTGATAATTATTCACTCTATGGGGATAAGGTTCTGGGTTATATTACAGAATATGTTGAAGAGATAGATACCATTCAGAATTATGAGAATCTTAAGTATCATCTTAAACAAATCAAATATGATCTCTAAAAATTTATGAATAATTAATGCTAGAGCTGATAATATGGCAGAATATATGTTTAACCAAAATCCTGTGGATGTTTCTGAAGTGGATACAAAATATCGTCAGATAAAAACAAAATTACCTGTTCCTGATTCAATTGTTTTATTGGAGGTACTAGATAAATATGAATGCAGATCTATGCATGGTCAATATCCAATTATCTGGGATAAAGCCAAAGATTTTCAGGTATATGATAAATATGGTAATTGCTGGATAGATTTTACTTCAACAATATTTGTTGCAAATGCAGGGCACTCTAATCCTGCCATTAAGGCTAAAATTAAAGAAGTTATGGATTCTGATCTACTTCACAGTTATACCTATATTACGGAAATCAGAATTAATTATCTGAAAAAGTTAATCGAATTTGTTCCAGAGTATCTTGAAAAAGCATTTCTTCTCTCTTCAGGCACTGAAGCAACAGAGTGCGCATTAAAATTAATTCGAATGCACGGAGCGAAAATTGGAAAAAGAAAAGGCGGAGTTGTCTCTTTTAATGGGAGTATGCATGGAAGGACACTGGGTGCCCAGATGCTTGGTGGAAATCCTGAATCCAGAAGCTGGATAGGCTATGAAGATCCAAACATTCACAGGCTTCCTTTTCCATATCCTTGGTTAGCAGAATCTATAGGTGATGAAGATAATTTTTGGAAGTCTAAATTTCATGAAGATATTAAGAGCCTTATAACTGCGGGAGTTGATCCTAAAAAGGATCTCGCTGGTTTTATAATTGAATCATATATTGGGTGGGGAGCTATTCTTTTACCTAAGAGTTATATTCAGGAATTAGTCAAATATGCAGGAGAAAACAAAATACTGGTTGTTTTTGATGAAATTCAGGGCGGATTTGGCAGAACTGGGAAACTTTTTACCTACCAACATTATGAAGTTGAACCTGATATGATCTGTTGTGGTAAAGGAATAAGTTCATCACTTCCACTTTCTGCTGTTATTGGCAGAAAAGAAATTATGGACATTCCGGAGATTGGATCTATGAGTAGTACCCATTCTGCAAATCCTCTCTGCTGTGCTGCGGGTTTGGCGAATATAGAAGTAATTGAATCAATGAATCTCATTGCTGAAGCTAAAAGAAAGGGAATCCTCTTATTTGAAAGATTAAATCAGATTAAAGCAAAGTATCCTGATTATATTTCATATGTTCTTGGTGATGGGCTTATAGCTGGTGTAATTTTTATCAATCCGGAAACCGGCGAACCGGATTCAGAGATTGCAAGTCGAATAGCTGAAAAAGCAATGCAGAAAGGATTACTACTGGTTCATACTGGAAGAGAATCAATAAAAATTGGTCCACCACTTACAATTACTGATGATGCACTTTATGAAGGTTTGGATGTATTTGAAGAATCAATTTTTGAGATTATTTATGAGTAATTATTATGATTAAAAATATCAGACATTTTGGGATAGTAACTAGAGATATAAATAAATCACTACAATTTTATCAGAAATATCTGGGATTTACTCTCTCTAAAAAAACTGAAGAAAAGGGAGATTACATTTCAAAGGTTCTTGGTATTTCTGGTGCTGATATAATTACTGTTAAATTATCAGTAAAAGGAGGAGATGTCCTAATTGAATTGATTCAATTTATACATCCACATGATCGAAGTGAGAATAGAGTAAAAATTAATGGAATTGGCCCTACACATATTGCATTTACTGTAGATGATATAAAATCACTTTATTATGAATTGTCCGGAAGCAATGTTGAATTTATAAGTGAACCTGAATTATCATCAAATGGTGATGCCATAGTTGCATTCTGTAGAGATCCTGATGGGACATTTATTGAGTTTGTAGAATTAATATAAATTTTATGTGGTGAATATTTTTGAATAAAATTGGCATTATGCAGGGGCGCCTCTCATCACCAGTAGATGGAAAAATACAATCTTTTCCTGTTCATTCGTGGAGAGAAGAGTTTTTCCTTGCAAAAGAGGCAGGACTGGATTTAATTGAATGGATCTATGAAAAGGAAACTCAAACTGTAAATCCAATTATTAATTATGATGGAATAAAGGAAATAAAGAAGCATATGCGTGAAACATCAGTCGATGTCAGATCAATATGTGCAGATTATTTTATGAGTGAATTTTTGATTAATTCTCAATCAAAACCGATATTAAACAATATTAATCATTTAAAATGGTTAATCAAAAGAGGAGATAAGCTCTCTATTGATTATATAATCCTTCCTTTTGTTGATTCATCCAGATTAAAGTCACAGGAAGACATCAATATTCTAATTCAGATTTTAGAAGAAATTATTCCTCTTACTGAAGAGTTTGGAATTGAATTACATTTGGAAACAGATTTGCCACCAGATATACTTAATGGAATTTTTGGGAAGATTAACCACCCACTTATAAGATTAAATTATGATATTGGAAACAGTGCGTCTCTTGGATATGATCCAAATTTAGAATTAAATTTGTTATCACAATGGGTGTCAAGTATTCATGTAAAGGACAGATTACTACATGGAACCACGGTTCCACTTGGAAGTGGTTCAGCAGATCTGCCATTGTGTTTTGAATTATTAAAGAAAATTCACTATTCCAGAAATTTTATACTTCAGGCTGCACGTCAGAATGAAATGTCTGAGATAGAACTTGCTATGAAAAATAAAGAATATGTGATTCATTTACTCTCCGGTGCAGGATTTAAAATTTGAAACATATATTTAGTTCTGAGGACAAACAATTATGGTAATAAATACATAATTTACGACATGTCTAATTTGATCGGAAAAATTGCATTAGTTTCTGGTTCCAGCAAAGGAATAGGAAAAGCTATTGCTAAAAAACTTCTTGAAGAAGGCGCTATTGTTTATATAACAGGAAGAAATGGTAAAGATCTAAATGATACTTTTTTAGAATTTCAGAGTATTTCATCTGAAAGGATAAATCAATTTTGTGGGGATTTAACAGATATTGACAATATTAAAAAACTTATGCAGGTTATAATCAAGAAAAATGGTAGACTGGACATACTTGTTGCAAATATTGGGTCCGGTCGTTTTTCTTCAGGTTGGGACATTTCCGATGAAGAATGGGAAAAGTGCATGGAATTAAATTTATTTTCATCCATCAAAATAACCAGAGAGGCCATAAAAATCATGGAAAAGAATGGGTCCGGAAATATAATTATTATGTCGTCTATTGCGGGTTGTGAGAGTATTTCTGCACCAATTACATATTCTACTGCAAAAGCTGGATTATTGGCTTATATGAAAAGTACTTCACATACAATTGGTTCATCAGGTATTAGAATAAATGCAATCTCTCCAGGAAATATATATTTTAAAGGCGGAACATGGTACAATAAAATGCAAGAAGATGAAGAAAAAACTATTCAATACATCAGTGACAATGTTCCGCTTCATAAATTTGGAATTCCGGAAGACATTGCTGAAGTGGTATGCTTTCTGGTTTCTGAAAAGTCTCAGTTCATTACTGGTGCTAATTTTGTTATTGATGGTGGACAGACAAGGTGTTTATGAGGTAACAAAATGATTACAAATACAATCAATAATTTCAAGTTAGATGGTAAAATTGCGGTTATAACTGGTGGGGCCGGATTTCTTGGAGAAAAACATGCCGAAGCAATACTTGAAGGAGGAGGTATACCAGTTTTAGTAGATATTAATGAATCTGCCGCTAAGAAAAAAGCGGAAATGTTATCCAAAAAATATGATTCAGAAGTTCACTGGTTTATTACAGATATCACAAAAAAAGAAAGTATAATCAATCTAAATGATTCAATTATCTCTGAAGTTGGATATGTGGATATTCTTATAAATAATGCTGCAAATGATCCCAAAGTTGATGCAGGAAAAAATCCGGGATGGAGCAGATTTGAGAATTTTCCTGAAGAAAACTGGGATTTGGATTTTGCAGTTGGATTAAAAGGTGCATTCTTTTGTTGTCAGGTAATAGGGCAAGAAATGGCAAAACGAAAACAGGGGGTTATTTTAAATATTTCCTCAGACTTAGGAATCATTGCACCAGATCAAAGTATTTATTCCATTAATGGATTATCTCAGGATTTACAACCAGTAAAACCGGTTACATATTCGGTAGTCAAACATGGTTTAATTGGTCTGACTAAATATCTTGCCACTTATTGGGCAAGGGATGGTGTACGTGTCAATTCACTGTGTCCTGGTGGAATATATAATAAGCAGCCGGAAAGTTTTACTGAAAAAGTTGAAAGATTAATTCCGATGGGCAGAATGGCGAATGCCGATGAATATAAATCAGCAGTAATATTCATGGTTTCTGATGCGTCCACTTATATGACTGGTTCAACTATAATTGTTGATGGTGGAAGAACATGTTGGTAGGATTTAGGCTGTCTGGTTTTTACTAAATGGGATTTTCATGTTTTTGGTTACTACGGCTGATCAACGATTCTGGAATACTGATGAAGATATATTATTCCTTGGAGAATGGTGTAAAATATATGACCAGAAAGATGTATGGTCAAAATTAAATTCCAAAGTTCTTCCATATCATTGGGATGATAGGAATATATTATATGATGACTATTTATATCTGGATTCTATATATGAGAGATATCTAGACTGTTTAGCAAAAAATTTGAATGAACTACATAATACAAATTATTCATTAAATTACTGGCGTATTGTTGTAGGACCATGGTTATACTATTTTATAGAAATATTATATGATAGATATCTTTCATTAAAAACAGCATATGAAAGTGGACTTGTAACAAATACATGGATATGTAAAAAAGATACGAATAATTGGATACCTGATGATTTTGAAATGTTCCAAAACTGGTTTTGCTTTGATAAATATAATTTTTATTTGTATAGTCGAATTGTAGAAACTCTTAATTTAATCTCTTATGAAAAGTTAGATGTTAAAATTGAGCCAGATAATAATATCATTTGCTCAAGTAGTGAAAATAAAATAAAAAAATTAGCAAAGAGAATAAATGTAATATATAATGATTTTTTTTCGGAAGGATTTAATAAAATTGTATTTGTGGATAGTTATCTAAGTAATTTAGATATTATAAAATTACAAATTTTGCTAAGACAAATTCCCTGTCTATATGAATCTGGCAATATTTACATGAATTCATCTACATTAAATTCTAAATTGAGAAGAAAAATTAAATTTAATAGTTGTAAATCAGAATTTGAGTTGCTGTTAAATAAATTAATTCCTGAGAATATGTTAAAAGCATTTATTGAGAGTTATAAGAGTTTTCACGAAATGTCTCTCGAAGTATATCCAAAGGATCCAGAAATAATTTTCACTGCTAATGCCTATTTAAGGACAAGTTTTTGCTTTTGGGCTGGATATTCTAAAGAGAAAGGTGCTAAAGTAGTAGGTACTCAACATGGTGGACATTATGGGAATGGTCTCTGGTCAGCATCTGAAGATCATCAGATAAAGATTTGTGATAGATATTATTCATGGGGTTGGGAAGTAAAGGGGGAAAAAAAAGTAATCCCATTACCAACAGGCAAATTTAATATTTTTAAATGTAATGTTAAACCAAATAGATATGGAACTATACTTTGGATCGGTATGACCGTTCCACGTTATTCTTATTTCATGTACAGTGCATCGGTTGGTCCGCATATGTTAAATTATATTGAAGATCAATTTAAGTTTTACAATTTTTTATCAGATCAAGTTCATGATATCATTTACTTGCGTTTATATCCATATGATTTTGGGTGGAATGAAAAGAATCGTTGGGTTGATAAATATTCAAATATTAAAATAATGGGTGGTAATATGTCTTTTGTAGAATCTCTAAATAAAAGTCGTCTGGCAATATGCACTTATAACGCAACAACATATCTTGAAACATTTGTTGCTAATTTTCCAACCATAGTATTCTGGGATCCATATTACTGGGAATTACGACCATCTGCTCAGAAATATTTTGATCAGTTGCGAGAAGTCGGTATTTTTCATGAAACCCCTGAATCGGCAGCTAAAATGGTAAATGAAATATACAAAGATCCATTATCCTGGTGGAATAAACCTGAAGTGCAGGAAGCAAAAGATGAATTCTGCTATCAATTTGCAAGAACATCAGATGACTGGATGAAACAGTGGAAGAATGAGTTTAAAAAAGTCCTTAAAGAGATTAATATGGAATCAAAGTAGGAAATATTTTGTTTGAATTTTAGTAATGGTACCATGATCCTAACTTTCATCGCAGACGCCCGGACAATCCACACTCAAAGATGGGTTGAATACTTCGCAAAAAACAAAGATAACGAAGTACACCTGATTACATACGACCCTGCACCGGAGAACTTTATCAAAGAAAACCCGGAAATTACCGAGCACATAATCCCCGGAAAATTCAACAACCTCTACCTGGACTTCTGGCCGCGCCATCTAAAAATCCAGAAACTAGTAACAAAAATAAATCCGGATTTAATCCACGCGCACTTCATCACAAAGTACGGCTTTCACCTCCCGTCCGGAAAAAAATACCCTACAGTAGTATCTGCATGGGGCGACGATATACTCATTCTGCCACCTCAAAGCAGAATTATTCACCAATTTACAAAAAAAATACTGAATCGGGTAGATCTGATATATGGCGTTTCCCACGACATCAACAGACATATCATAGAGGACTTCAGAATTCCAGAGGATAAAATCAAATACCTCCCCTTTGGCATTGACACTAAAATGTTCTCGCCCTCTGAAAATTCCGGAAAATTCGATGAAGATCACACAGTCATCTTCTCAAACCGTGGTTTTTATCCGGTATATGACATGCCAACCCTCGTAGAAGGCTTTGAAAAGGCATACAAGATTAACAAAAATCTCAGGTTATATCTCAAGGGTGACGGCCCGGAACTGCCTAAAATAAAAGATCTCGTCAAAACTAAAAACCTCTCAGATGCTGTAAACTTCCTGCAAAGAACAGAATATTCACAGGTTCCGGTTGATCTAAACAAAGCAGATATATTTGTAACAACAGCAGTATCAGACGGAACACCTGTATCACTACTCGAAACAATGTCAACAGAAACTCCGGTGATTGCAACAAACATTGGCGGAGTTCCGGAATGGATAACCGACGGCGAAAACGGAATACTCGTCCCGCCAAAAGATCCGGATGCCCTCTCCAGGAAGATCCTCCTCCTTGCAGGAGATAAATCCCTCAGAAACCGGCTTGGCAAAAAAGCACGCAAAACAGTTCTTGAGCGCGGGGACTGGTGGAAGCTAATGGCAGAAGCCGAATCGGATTACAGAACCTTAATTGATAAATATAATCAATAATTTAAGGATATCAAATGAACTGGCAGGGAAAAAAGGTACTTGTGACCGGCGCAGGGGGTTTTATCGGAAGCCACCTTGTCGATAAACTGGTCGCACTCGGAGCAGATGTCACTGCATTTGTTCATTACAATGCGCGCAACGACTGGGGAATGCTGGAAGAGAACTATTCTGAGAACGATGACAGAATTTCGGTAATCTCAGGCGACATTGCGGACGGGTTTGCCGTTGATGATGCAGTAGCCGGAAATGACTATGTATTCCATCTTGCCGCGCTGATTGGAATCCCGTATTCCTATGTCGCGCCCGAATCATATGTCAATACAAACATCAAAGGCACGCTCAATATCATGCAGGCATGCAGACAACATGATGTCAGCAGAATAATTCATACCTCAACAAGTGAGGCCTATGGCACTGCAATTTATACTCCGATAGATGAGAAACATCCCCTTCAGGGCCAGTCTCCGTATTCTGCAACAAAAATAGGCGCTGACAAAATTGCGGAGAGCTACTTCTGTTCATTTGAACTGCCTGTTTCTACGATAAGACCTTTCAACACATTCGGACCGCGCCAGTCAGCCCGTGCTGTAATTCCGACAATAATATCCCAGGCACTTAAATCAGACAAAATACACTTAGGTTCACTCACCCCTGTGCGTGATATGAACTTTGTATATGACACTGTAAACGGATTTGTTAAGATGGCTGAATCAGACAATGCCATCGGAATGACCATCAATGTCGGCAGCGGAAGGGGCGCTACAATCGGTGAGATTGCAGATATAATTCTTCAGAAGATAAATCCGGATGCTGAAATCATCTGCAAAGAGGAGAGAGTCCGTCCGGAGAACAGCGAAGTTATGGAACTTATCTGCGGCAATAAACTTGCAAAGGAAGTATTTGGCTGGACTCCGGAATACACTCTTGAAGAGGGTCTTGAGATCACAATTGAATGGATAAGGAAGAATCTTGCATGCTACAAAACTTCCCGGTATATAATATGAGGATCTAAGATGCAGGCAGTTATACTTGCGGGCGGGAAGGGCAGGCGACTTAGGCCATATACAACCGTTCTTCCAAAACCTCTCATGCCGATTGGTGATTATCCAATTCTGGAGGTAATTCTCAGGCAGCTTGAGTCATCCGGATTTAATGATGTAATTATCTCAACCGGATATCTCCACGAGATAATCCGGGCATATCTTGAATCTGCAACAGATCTGAATCTCAGTGTCAGGTACAGCCACGAAAAGGAGCCACTTGGGACTATTGCGCCTCTGCACCTGATAGAAGATCTTGATGATAATTTTCTGGTGATGAACGGAGACATACTGACTGATCTGAACTATTCACACTTCATGAATTACCATAAAGAGAAGGGCGGACTTGGCACTGTTGCAACTTACAGGCGTGATGTCAATATTGATTTTGGTGTATTGAAGCATGATAACAGTTTCAGGATCAATGAATTCATTGAAAAACCGACATATCACTTTGAGGTAAGTATGGGCATCTATGCCTTCAGAAAGGAGATGCTTGAATTTGTTCCAAAAAACAAACCCTTTGGCTTTGACAACCTGATGCACTCATTTATACAGAATCAATCTCCGGTATTCAGCTATCCATATGATGGTTACTGGCTTGATATCGGACGTCCGGATGACTACGAAAAGTCAATAGAAGAGTTTGAGAAATACAAGGATAAATTCCTGCCATGAATAGCCTCATGAAGGTATTGATCACAGGTGCATCCGGCTTTACCGGAAGATATCTGATTAAGCATATATCTGAAAAATGTGCATCAGCAAAGAACAGACCGGAAATATATGGTCTGTATAATTCATCCAAGCCAAAATCCTCTGAAAGTTGCAGATTCATAAAGGCTGATATCTGCAATGTTTCAGAAATCGAAGATCTGATCTCGTCAGTAAAACCCGATTATATCATACATCTTGCAGGTGAACGCAGAGGCAGTTATGAAGAGCAGTTCAGACTGAATGCAGTCGGAACAGTCAACCTTCTTGAAGCTGTAAGGAAGCACTGTAACAAATCCCGGATTCTTGTGGTAAGTTCATCTGCCGTCTATGGCTATGCCGGAGAAATGCCAATATCAGAAGATAATCCCCTTCGTCCTGTTGGTGCCTACGGTGTCAGCAAAGCTGCGGGTGAGATGGCGGCCCTTTCATTTACAAGACAGTACGGGATGAATATTACGGTGGCACGCCCGTTTAATCTCTTTGGTCCGGGGCAGAATGAGGATTTCGTCACCGGAAAAATAGTGAAATATACTGGAGAGATCATTGCCGGCCTGCGGGAATCCTTTGACCTATATTCCCTTGATTCCGGGCGTGACTTTGTGGATGTCCGTGATGCTGTGAGGGCCTACTGGGATATAATCTCATCACCTGTATTTGAAGAAAAATGTCGGGGTGAGGTGTTCAATATTGGTTCGGGTGATGCTTTTACAGTCAGGGATGTTATTGTTGCACTTGAAATAATAACTTCTCATAAAATTACAGTTAATCTGCCTTCAGAGATATTACCGGAAATAGTGCCCACGCAAAAAAGTGACATCACTAAAATAAAAAATACAGTTGGATGGGTTCCGGAGTATAACTTTGAGAAAACTCTTACTGATATGCTGAAAGAATATTGACGGGTTCTCAGATGACCCCCATATCAATGAGCCTGTCCGGCAGGTAATCTTTCGTTAAAAATATCAGATATTCCGTCTTACTTCTTCATAATCCTCGCGCGATAACTTCACCTGTTTCAGTATCACTTTGGTAAGACCAATGCCAAGCTTTTCATTATCATGCACAGGCACCACAGTTCTTCTTCCGTCCGGGTGAATATATCTGATGTGGACTGCCGGACTGGTGAACTCTGATATATCCCAGCCGTTCCAGAATCCTGCACATCTGCTTTCCGGTAACCGGAAGAAGTCTGCTCATGCCTTAACCTTAATCTCAACCTGCTGAAGCCCGATAAATTTCATCGGCATAATATCTGCCAGATCTTCCCCGGCATCAATACAGGCATGAATTGCTTCCTCTATTCTCTCCATCGCCTGTGCTATGGTGTTTCCCTGTGTGTAGCAGCCTGGAATGTCCGGAACCTTTGCCACATATATTCCGTCCTCATCCTGCTCAATAAGAACGGTTAAATTCAGGAGATTATCTTTCATTTCAATCACCAGTATTATGGTGTATTTAGATATTAATCGAAGATAATAATGTCTGTATGAGACAATATTTCATATTACCCCCATCTCACTCAGCCTGTCCGGCAGATAATCCTTCGTCACAAAGTCAAGCCCCCGGCTCGCAAAAGCCTGCTGTTCTGACTTCAGTCCAAGCTTAAGCTGCAGATTTATCTCCTTTCTCCAGTATTCAGTGTCAAACCTTGGATCAGTAAGCTCTGCTTTCAGGGCAGCAATATCCCCTTCCGTAAGCTTGTCTGCCGGAAGGTCATAATTGCTTATATCAGAAGGCTGAACGCCGATAAACTGCGCCCCCGGAGTTGCAAGAATCTCTGACATATGCGCCGCCTTAATTGAACCATATGCAATACTTGCAAAGATCCTGTATGACCAGGGATCACCGTCAGTGAATATAACCACCGGAAGTCCAAGCTCTGAATTAAGCCTCTTTAAGACCCTTCTTGTAGAGCGGGCCGGCTGACCCTTAAGATGAACCAGAACTGCATTATGCTCTTCATCGAAACCGTTCTCCATAAGACGGGCATACATACCTCCGGTCTCCATCGCAATAACAAATTTGGCATCATGATCTATGAGTTCAAGGTTGTTGACATTGTTCGGAATCGGGTAGCCTGCCTCGCCGACATCCTCCTGGCAGTGAATAATCTTCTCCCCGCGCCTCGTCTGCTCCTTTATTCTGAGTGGGCCATATATAGCTGCACCGTCCTCCTCGGGCCGGAGATGAAATGCCTCCCTTGAAAGTTCAGTTATAATTTCAAGGTCTTCAACAAGCATATTACTTTCATCCTGCGCGGAGAACTTTGCCCTCTTCCATCCTTCAGAGATGTAATACATCTCTCTCAGGGTGGATGACCGGTTATCAGCAATCTGATTCTTTAAAAATCCGACTACATGAGCCATCTTCAGGAGGTGTAGCGCGCTCTTGGCCGATGATGCCGACCTCACAGTTTCACGGTTCCCGTACTTCCAGACCTCAGAATTTTCATCGTACTCAATATTCTTCTTGGTCCTTGTCGGAAGCGAGATGTATGGTATTGTTGCAGAGGAGATCTGGTCATACCATTTCCCTGCAATATTTTTAAGCCGCTTTGTTGCCTCTTCATCAAGTTCTTTCTTAAGCATCAAGATCCACCACCACGAGTTTCTTCCCGTCCACTCCGCGTACATCAAGTGTCCCGCTGCCTGTACCGGTATATGTAGCCTTCCATGCAGATTCCGGTTCAATCTCCGCCTTCCACAGTTTATTGTATTCGCTGCCGATAACATCGGTAAAATCGGTCTTTGGCTCTGCATCTGCTGCACTGTCCTCAGACATATTGTAAACAGTTACAGAAACCGGGCTTCTTGTGTGGTTGCTTACCGTTATTTCAACGATCCCGCCGATTGTCTGCTTCTTTGCAACGACCTTTCTCATAATCTGCGCTTCAAGAGGTGATACGTCAGGTACGGGCTTTTCAACAATTTCAGACACTTTGGCAGCAATGTCTGGCAGCAGTGAGCAGACAGCACGCGCTCTCTCTTCCTCCTGTTTGTTCTTATCCCTCCTGCTCAGGAAGTTCTTAAGCTCCCTGCCAAGGTCCTGCATTACAAGGACAATCTCTTTTTCGATCTCATCAATGGCAGCAACTGCATCCTTGCTCTCAGATGTGAACGGGACATTCGTTGATGCCACATGAACAAGAATCATCACCGGCCCTGTGGGAATCCCCTGTTGTGGGAGATTATATGACTTCCAGTTCACCTGTGATACGGCGTTTGTAATTGCACATGCACCCTGCTGATAGAGGAGTGGTACACGGTTTGCAAACCTCATAAGGGTTGCAGAACCTTCGGATTCAAGTTTTCCGCCGTATCCTATGGCTGCCTCAATGATAAACGGATTTCCGGAATAGACCTGGCTTTTTCTCGTCCTTGATTTAACAAAGTCAAGTTCAAACTCCTTGTCTATCCCCTTTATGATCATCTCCTCACCTATAGGTGAGAGGCACTGGGACGCAGGGGGCGGAGGCACACTTACGGTCTGCATCGCCGATAGGAGGCTTTTTAATTCCTCAATCTTCAGCCCGGAAGTCTTCCTGCTGTTTTTCAGCCCGGAAATTCCGATTATCTCATCGGCATTCTTCTCTCCTACACGGGAAAATCCGTCGATCAGAAATTCTTTGAGTTTTTTGTCACTGAGTGCCGCCATTCTCTTTAAGAGGCCAAGTTCAATGCCGTGAGGGTGAGGCGCAATGGCCTTTGGTGCGACAATAATCTCATCGCTCGCCCTCTCAAAATTGTGCAGATCGCCGTCAATATCCGCCCTTATTCTTGCATGCGGGTTTACAACTGATGTGTATCTGAGATAGTCCAGAAGCCTTTTTTTGGCGGCAAGGGAGCTTTTGAATTCGATCTCAATTCTTGTCCCGTGCATCCTGTCCCATACAATCTCCTCCTGTTTAACAATCTCAGGTTCATTCGTCTCTGTCTTAATGAGAAGTTCAAATCTGTGTGCAGGACTTTTATGCCCTGTTCTTGAAGTGACCACAGCCGGAATTCCGGTGGTCAGCTGCGCGTAGAGCACTGCTGCGGATATTCCTATACCCTGCTGACCCCTTGACTGCCGGATCTGGTGAAAGCGTGATCCATAGAGCAGCTTCCCAAAGACAAAAGGCACCTGGGCAGGTGTAATGCCCGGGCCATTGTCCTCCACAATAATCCGGAAGACATCCCTGTCAGTCTTCTTAACTGCAACATAAATGTCCGGGAGGATCTCCGCCTCCTCACATGCATCGAGTGAGTTGTCAACCGCTTCTTTGATGGTTGTAATTATTCCCCTTGTCGGAGAGTCAAAACCAAGAAGATGTTTGTTCTTCTCAAAGAATTCTGCAACACTTATGCTGCGCTGTTTAGATGCTAACTCTTCGGCGAGATCCAATGTCTAAACCACCTCTGATACAGCATCCACGGGTGATATCTCCTTCTGCTCCCCGGAAGTGAGATCTTTTAAGGTTATAAGTCCTGATTCGCATTCCCTTGCGCCAATCAGGGCTACATATGATGCAGTCTTTGCCGCGTATTTCATCTGTGCGCCTATTCCTCTCTCAAGGAGATTAATTTCTGCGCGTATTCCTGCCTTTCTGAATATTCCGGCAACCTCAAATGCCCTTGAGGCAGCTTCCGGTGTGTAGGCAACCGCTACTACCGGTTTTCTCTCTATAGCAACTTCACCGAGTGAGACCATCACCCTGTCAAAACCTATCCCGAATCCGCAGGATGCAACGTCCTCTCCACCAAAGAGGTGGGCAAGCCTGTACGAACCCCCGCCGATAATCTGGTTTTCGGCACCGAGATTGTCGGCAAATCCTTCAAAGACCATGCCTGTGTAATAGTCAAGGCCCCTCACAATGCCCAGATTCAGCCTGTAACTCATTCCTGTATGGTCAAGGATATTTAGAATATCTGCCATTCTCTTCGATTCAGGAAAGTCGCCGCAGATATCCATTGCCTCTTTTAAGGTTGAGCATTCGACAAGATTTTTCAGTTTATCATACAGTTCAGGTCTTCCGGCAGAATTCAGATATTCTGTTAGTCCATCAAAATTCTTCTTATCCAGAAGGGCCATAACCTTCTTTCTGTCGTCTTCGGCAAGATCTGAGAGAATATGTTTCATCGGTGAGAGATGTCCGACATGCATCTCAAAATTAACTCCTGTGGAACTCAGTATCTCATAGGCCAGCAGGATCATCTCGGCATCTGCCGCCGCTGTGTCTGCACCTATTAACTCCGCACCAAACTGCCAGAACTGCCGGTATCTTCCTTTCTGTGGCCTTTCATACCTGTAGCAGTCGGAGAGGTAACACCATCGTACAGGTTTTGACAGGACTTTTCCTTCACTGACATACATCCTGAGTACTGCGGCTGTGCCTTCCGGACGAAGTGCAAGTCTTCTGCCGCCTTTGTCCTCAAATACGTACATCTCCTCTATTATTCCCTCGCCGGATTTTATTGTATATAATTCCGAGGACTCAAAAGTGGGTGTGCATATCTCCCTGTATCCGAATGAGGATGCAACGTCCCGCATCTTTCTCTCGACTTCTCTTCTCTCTTCCATCTCGTCAGGAAGGAAATCTCTCGTTCCTCTTGGCTTTTTAATCATTATATTGCTCCTGAAATCTCTGTTATTTCCTTATATTCACATTACCAAGGATTCTGTCAGTCATTGTGGATGTCTTTGACCATATTTTGTCCTTTTCCTTCTCAATTCTGCCCTGAAAGAAGATAGCTATCAGAACTAAAATGAGGGAAATAAGTTCCTCGCCCCTGAGGGCAAACAGAACGCCTGTCAGGGATAATGCTGTGTAAAAAACACCATAATATGCTGCCTTTCTGTATCCGGGATAACCTGTCCTGTAAAATATTCTTGCATCCCTCAGCCACAGGTAAGTAACCACGGCTGCACCGAAGACTGTCACATAGAGAAGATAACTGTATGTCATGCCAATACTTATTATTCAACCCCAAACCATATGTTAATTATCCGGATGAATTCGAATAATACTTTAAGAGGAATTTTAAAGGAATTTGAGGCTGGCAGGATCTCAGCTGATGCCGCTGAGGAACTGATTGACGGCCTGAGAATAGAAAAGATAGGTAATATTGCCAATATAGATCTCGGAAGGTCTGTCAGGTGCGGTATGCCCGAGGTAATTCTGGCTGAAGGTAAAAGGACAGAACACCTCACTGAGATTGTGGAGAAGATACTTCCTGTATCCGGAAGATGTCTAATCACAAGAGTCAGCAGAGATCAGGCAGATGTTCTTATTAATATTTCAGAATCTCTTGCTTTTTTCTCTTCATATAATGAAACCGCATCCACCGTTTTCATATCCAGAGAACCTGACATCGAAAAGTCGGGCGGGCGGGTTGGAATCATCACTGCCGGAACTTCAGATCTAAGGGTTGCAGAGGAGGCAAAGGTTATTGCCGAAGTTATGGGGTGTGAGGTTAAGACCGCATATGACGTAGGCGCCGCCGGTATCCACCGTCTTTTTCCGGCGATAAAAGAGATGCTTGATGTTGATGCCTATGTCGTCTGTGCAGGGCGTGAGGGCACACTTCCGACTGTAATCGCCGGACTTGTTGACAGACCTGTTATAGGGGTGCCTGTAAGTGTCGGGTACGGTTATATGGGTCAGGGGCAGGCCGCACTTGCCGGTATGCTTCAGTCATGCGCTGTTTTGACAGTGGTGAATATTGATGCAGGATTTACCGCCGGGGCATTCGCCGCAAGGATTGCAAATATGGCTGGTGAGAATCGTGGTTAAGAGAGGGTTTTATATCGGGCGTTTTCAGCCGTACCATAACGGGCATCAGTCTGTACTTGAGGCCATCTCAGATGAAGTCGATGAGATTATAATCGGGGTAGGCAGTGCCCAGATGAGCCATTTTGTCAATAATCCCTTTACTGCCGGTGAGAGGATTATGATGATCACAAGGTCGCTTGACAAGCTGAAATGCCCGTTTTATGTAATTCCGATAGAGGATGTCCAGAGAAATGCCTTATGGGCTGCGCACGTAAAGTCCATGTCACCCCCGTTTGATGTCGTATTTTCAAGTAATCCTTTGGTTGTTGAACTCTTCAGGGAAGAGGGTACACTGGTAGTCTCTCCTGAAATGTATGAGAGGGGGACGCATAGCGGTACCGAGATCAGGCGCAGGATGCTCATGGATGAGAACTGGCAGGAGCTTGTACCGTCAGTTGTTGTTGATATTATTGAAGAAATAGGCGGCGTCCGTCGCCTGAGTCAGATCTCAAAGAAAGACTAAAAAAGAACTAAATAGGCTTTATTATGGCAGGTTTTTTAAGTAAAATTTTTTCAAAGAAAGAGCCGGAATCTGAGGTTATTGAATATTTCTCACTTCCGGAAATATTTGCAGAGGCTGAAAGGGAGGCCGGGGAGAGTATCCGCAGGGCTGCAATGTCTGCGGCAGGTAATGCCGGCGACTCACTTGAGTCGATAAAAAAATCCCTTGATATTCTTGAGAAGGCAGATTTTTCAGATGATGCCCATCCAAACAAAAAACTTCTCAATGTCGCAAGGAATTCAAAACCTAAATTTATTGATTCAATGAGAAGGGCAATCGGGGCCGGGATTTCAGATGATCCTGATAAGGTCTATGATTCAATGATCTCGTTTGTCAATGAAGCTGCAAAGATTATGCGGAGTAAGGGCCGGTATCTTGGTGCTGTCTTTCCTGAAGAGATGAAGGCTGTAAAATCCGGAATTGACTCTGTAGGTAAACTTATCAATAAAATGACTGAAGATGTCAAAATTCCTGTGGATATGAAGGAGAAGTCCGGTATTTCAAAGGGGAAGTATAATTTTATTGAGGATAAATACGGTCAAATACGGAGATATAAAGAGAAAATTTCAGAATCGGCAGATAATATCTCTGAACTGAGAAGAGAGATAAGCGATATTGAATCTGTAATGGAGGGCCTGAAGAACTCGGCTGAATTTTCAGAGGAGGCAGATTTAATCGGGCGGCTTGAAACGCTTGAGATGAAATTTTCTGCTGCTGAGAACTATTACGAAGCCCTCATAGCCTCTACCGGAAATGTCTTCCGGAAATCCTCCTATCAGTTCTCAAGGGACAATAATAAGGAGATGGCGGGCAGGGTTGATAATCTGATTGACATTCTCTCTAAGAAGAATGATAAATGCAGACTTATGGGCGAGGCAGTTGAGTTGTACATATCTGTTTATCCGTCCCTTGCCTCCGTATTTGATGCAAATCCTGATGTCATCAAGAACAAGACCGAAGAGGAGTTATTCTCATCTCCGGGTGTCTTCCCGGAGAAGCTTAAATCATGCTGCAATGAACTGAAGTTATCTCTTGATGAGATTGCAGCAGTTAAAAAAGAGGGAGAAGGTTATTCTTCCGGCAGGGAACTTGATAAACTCTCAGTAAAGTTTGAGATGAATACTGAAGAGATCACAAAGCTTGAGGAAGAAACTGAATCACTGAAATTCCGGATTGAAGAGGCAGAAAATGAAATTCCTGAACTTATGAAAGAACTTGAACTTTCCCTGAATGAATGGCGTAAAAGTCCGGTTGAACTGAAGTTCTGATCTGGCTGTATTCCAATTTATTTTTATAATCCGGATTTAAATCATTAGTTTCCAAAAAAATATTCTCTGAATTTAAATAGTTCTTATAAAGGGTTTTGCCGGTCAGATAATTTTCAGAGAGAATCAAAGGATACAGAATTGAATGTATCTGCCATCTCTGAGATCTCTTTTACTCCGAATGCAGTCTGGACAGATCCAAGCTCTATCTCATTTGCGCATGAACAGACATAATCAATAATATCTATTGACAGCTCACGTTTCTGCTTGCTCTTTCTCATCTGATCTACTATATGTGACAGTTTCTCAGGGTCTTCCATCCTAAGTTTGGCCAGGCTTATGACACACATATATATTCTTGTCAGATTCCTGTCAGTACCGGTGATGCAGTCAAAGAAATTTTTTATCACCTGTGCCTGATAGATCTCGCCTGCCATATTAAATATTTAATATCTTTTCTCTCTATTTAGGTTTTTCCACATATTTTCGCATACGTTTGTCTGACGATTCATCTGTTTCCTCTTGTCCCTTATCATTCATCTGTCATTTCTTATTCCCCATATCTCCTATTTATCCTTCTCTTCCTCAATCTTCCGGGTTAAACCTCTAATCTTTTTTCCAGGATATTTTCAGATTAAAGGAGTCTTCACAGATATGATAATAATGGATGCCTGCTTTACTCATGATCCCATCAATTTCATGGCCTGTATATGCTGCTCTGACTGATGACTCAAAATTTTTGCGGGACTGGTTTCTCATCATACTCTTTTCTTTCTGAATGAATTTTGGCAATATATTTCTTTTTAAATCAATAATTATGGCAGAAGAGGATTTTTTAAGTATTCTGTCAATGCCGGATATCACATTCACAGGGTCTTTCCATTCATGAAGTGAGTAGGCAGAGAAAGCACCGTCAAAAGTATTCCGGCAGAAAGGCATCTTCTCTGCATCCCCTTGTATTAGTGAATATCTACCTTCCTCTCTGTAATTGTCAGAAGCGGCCCGTGCAATGGCGATCATATTCCGGTTTATATCAATTGCAACCAGTTCTGAATCAGGTCTGACTTCTCTGCTTCCCAGCCATTCAAGGCCAAGATAACCCGGTCCAGGGCCGACCTCCAGGACAGTTCCGTGATTTATCCCCGCTTCTGTTACTCCTTTGAGGGGGATCAGACCGCGCTTCAGAAGAGATTCCTGCAGAGTTCTGTATTCCGCTGCTTCTTCTGCTGAAAAGAGATCTTCAGTTATCTCCGGAATTCTTGCAGGATACATCAGATCTGATAGTTGATTCCGGTCAGTAAAAAATATACTGCCGGAATTATTCTGCTGATCAGCCCGGCATTCATCTGAAAATAAAATATTTGTCTTTTTTCCGGATATTATGAATTCTCCTGATGATTATCCGGAATAACTGTGGTTTACGGCAATTCAGGAGTTATTTCTTTGTTGATACAATTTTTATTATATCGCCGTCCTTAAGCTCATGAGTCTCTTTGATGCGCATCTTTGTCTTTGCATCTACTGCATACAGAAATCCGTCACCGATATCAGTATGGACCATATATGCGAGGTCATGAGGATTGCTCCCTTTCTTCATCAGAAATGCGTCCGGAAGAATTCTGTCCTGGCCGTCACAGTACTTGCTCTCGTCCTCAACCGGAAATACCACAATTCTGTCTAAAAGATCAAATACGGCACTGTTGATCGTCTGCTGGACACCTGTGCCGCCTGCCTTTTTCATGAAACCTCTTATGGCCTCAAGGCCTGCGTTCTGCGCTTTGCTCAGTTTTTCCGGATTTAATATTGTAAAATCAGAATCTCCCGGCACATAACTGGTAAACCCTGCTTCAGTAGCCTTCCTTATTGCAAGTTCCCCTGCCGCGCTTGCTATTGATATCTTCTCCTCATCTTTTAATTTCGCGATAACTTCATCGGATGCACAGTCTGACTTGTTTGCAATGACAAGGAAGGGTTTTGATGCAGATACCAGAGATTCACAGAATTTTACAAGTTCATCATCTGTGCAGTTCTTCAGGTTAACTCCTGAGTCGTTCTCTGCGCGTACTACATCCTCTTCAGTAACTGAAAGGCCTGCAAGCTGCTCGGCGACTGCATTAGTTATTGAAAATGTCCTTGCCTGTGATGATCTCTGAAGCCTCTGCCAGTTCTTCTCCAAAAGACCATAAACCCACATCGTCATCTCATGCTCAATAAAGCCGATGTCGTTTAAGGGATCATGGCTGCCCGGGTCAACCGGATTTCCCTCTTCATCTGTCCCTCCGCTTGCATCGATTATATGGAGGATTGCATCCGCTTCTCTGAGGTTGTCAAGAAACTTATTCCCAAGTCCTTTGCCCTTATGTGCATCAGGAACAAGGCCTGCAACGTCAATAAGGCCGATCTGTATAAATCTGACCCCGTTAATGCATGCTTTGCAGCCTTCAATTCCAAGCTCTCTGCACGGGCAGTCTATTCTTACATACGCGACACCCTTGTTGGCATCAATTGTTGTAAACGGATAATTTGCAATCTCTGCCGGAGCCATCGTTGCGGCTGAATAAAAAGTTGATTTGCCGCAGTTCGGTTTCCCTGCAATAGCCAGATTTATCATATTATTACTCCTTTGTACTCTTATATTGCCTGATTATGATTAATCGAACGGTTATGAATTATTATAATGTTGTAACAATTATCTGCACCACTGCATTTTCTTTCCTGCCGGCAATCTGTTTAATTTGATGTCCGGGCATAATCTTTTCTTCCGGGCGTGATACTCATGGAAATTATATATCCGGTGCAGTTGATAATTTCTGTATGAGTTATACTGCAAAAACCACATACTATTTCGATGAACCCGGCCCGTCTAATACAAAAGACTGTGCTTCTTTTGCAGTGGAGCGTGCAGAGGAACTTGGAATAAAGACAATTATTGTCGCAAGCACAAAAGGCGGCAGTGCAGAGATATTTTCTGATGCAGTAAAGGGTACAGATATCTCCCTTATTGTTGTTACGCATGTTGTTGGCTTTTCTGCTCCCGGAGTCTGGGAATTCCCGAAAAACTTCGCAGATAAACTTGAAAGTGAAGGTGTGCGTGTAATCAAAGGCACTCATGTCCTGTCAGGACTTGAAAGAGCAATCTCGGGCAGAGCAAAACTTGGCGGTTCTTCAAGATCAGAAGCCATAGCAGAAGCACTCAGAAGGACGGTCGCTGTCGGTCTTAAAGTTGCTGTAGAATGCACACTCATCGCCGCAGATCAGGGTGAAATTCCGGTTACTGACGAAGTAATTGCAGTTGGAGGAACAGCCACAGGTGCGGATACGGTGTGCGTAATCAGACCCTCGCATACTTCCGGATATTTCGATCTTCAGGTCCGTGAGATCGTAGCAATGCCGAGGAATCGCTGAATATGGGATTTGAATCTCTGCATGAAGGATTAAAACTCCTCAGGTACCCTGTTATCTGGATTGCCGGAATAGTTTCTGCGATATTTGCTTTTATGACGATGTGGTTCTCAATGACAGAAACGCTCTCGTTTTATGGCGATAAGGTGCTCATGATGTGGCTTGTGGCAATGCCATTTTTTATAGCTGCAACCTATGGATCGATAAAATCCGGAAATTATTCTCCTGCGGCTTACTTCAGGGAAGGGCTGAGATATTATTTCAGGGTACTACTGCCGGCAGTCTTCATATCATTCGCTGCATTTCTCTTCATCTTCATAGTGATGATTCCCGGGAGTCTTGCAGGATCTTCAGGTCAGATGCTCTCTGTAATATCCGGATTTATATTCTTCATCCCATGCCTTATTCTGGTATTCTTTTTTGATACAGCAGCAGTATTTTCAGATCTTAAGGTATTTGAGTCTATTAAGAAGAGCATCACCGGAGTGATGCTAAAACCCTTCAATGTCGCGGGTTTTTTTCTTGTTCTTATTCTGCTCTCTCTTGTTCTGGTATTCGGACTTGCAATTGTCTGGTCAGGTCTTCTTGCAGATGAGCTTATGCCGCTGACAGAGATGTCAGCCGAAGAGATGAGTGAATATTCGGCAGACCCTGAAATGTTATTCTCAATGCTTGGAGATACGGGTATTATGGTCACTTCCTTAATTTACTCTGTCGGTTCAATGCTGATAATTTCAGTGATGCTGCCTTTTAAAGCGGTATTTTACAGGAAATATCTTGAAGGTGCAGAGATTCCGCTTGTCATTTCACCTGATTCCCCTGACATTGCGGCAGAAGAAGGTATTGCCGGACAGGGAGAATATGATGAGAAGGGAAGATGGTATAAGTACTCCTGACGGAGTGCACTAAAATTTCATTTTAAATTTTTATCTGATGCGTAAAGGTTTTGATTTCCTGTCCGGAATTTTGGTTATTATTCCGGGTTGCCGTAAAAAATAGCTGAGCACATTTCATCACTGCACTTTTTGTATTGCAGCTCTGTTATCATATGTAAAAGGCCATAGCGAAGAGTCCGCCGGCGAGTGTGCAGGTAATATTTGTCCCTGCATTTCCGATAATTCCTCTTCTTTCAAGGGTTGCGCCGATAAAACTGTCCACATTTGTCCCGACAAATCCTGCGGCAGTGCCTGCAAGCACCATCTCAGGCGGAATTGCGCCCAGCATAAATGCGATAATACAGACGATAAATGCAGCAAGGGTTGCTGCAACCTCACCAAAAAGTGTCACACCACCGTCTGTTCCTTTAGGGACTTTTTTGAATGAAGTTATCAGGTATGGTGTTTTTCCAAGCATTCCAAGTTCACTTGCGGAAGTGTCAGCCATAGCCGCGGCAACACTGCCGATAAACAGGGCAATATACATAGGTTCGGGAGATATCCCGTAAAGCACAGCAGCACAGAGCGATACAAGTCCGTTTGCAAAAACATTGATAAAACCTCTGACTCCGCCCTTTGATTCTGCAACACCCTCAGATTTCTTCTTTTCATATTTGAACTTTGTAAACCCTGCCCCAAGTATAAAAAAGGTGAGCATTACCAGAAACCACCTTACATCAGCAAAGACTATTATCAGTATTCCCATAAGGGCTGCGCTCAGTAGTCCTGACATATCTGCCGCCTTCATCTTGTAGGAGATAAAGGCAAAGATAAATGAGATGATTATTGCAGACATCAGGAGATCGAAATCCACGAAATATCTGAGGTCATAGAAGAGATACATAGTCATTGCAGTGCCGAGGCACTCAATCATAATCGTATCTTCCCTTCCTTTTAATATTGATTTTAATAATGCAGCCACAACAACCCCTGTAATCGGAGTAAGCAGGTTGAAGTAGCCCAGATAATAGGATGCAAAGACCGCGCCTGCGCTTGCGACAACGAGATATGCAAGATATGAATAATTATCGTCCCTCGGCCAAATTCTGTAGGCAGCCTCGCCAAGAATCACAATTGCAAGAGTGGTGAGAAATACAACAGCCGGAATGATATTAATGCCGTATAACAGGGCTACAATACTGATCCCTATTGCCGGGTATCTTGTATTCCGGATGAAATAAAATACTCCGCTGATGAGAATTGTAATTAATGCAAGTATGAACGGTGGCTGTACAAAAGGTGCGATAACGATTGCAATTGCGGATAATATTGCAACTACCCACATATCCGGCCGTTGAAGCATATATGTAGTAATTTTGTATTTTATCCTTAATTATACTGACCTGATTAGTGAATGGCTGTGATTTCTCCTGTAATTGGTTCTTTTATTTCCGGTGCAGACCCGTATCATTCTTTTAATCATCTTATGTCTGCCATTACTGCGGCAGATCTTCGATTAGTATATGAGATAATAGAGACAAATTTTTAGGAAATGTCTGATACCGGAGAAATACCAAAAAATTACGATCCTCTGGAGGTAGAGGAGAGGTGGCTTGGAATATGGAAGGAAGAGAATTATTATTTTGACAGAAATTCTTCAAAGCCGCGATTTATAATAGATACCCCGCCGCCTTACCCTACAGGAAATTTTCATATTGGTAATGCCTTTAACTGGTGTTATATCGATTTTATTGCCCGTTATAAGCGTATGAACGGCTATAATGTCATGTTCCCGCAGGGCTGGGACTGCCACGGACTTCCAACTGAAGTGAAGGTTGAGGAGACTCATGGCATCACGAAAAATGATGTTCCAAGAACAGAGTTTCGTGAGATGTGCCGTGAACTGACCCTGGAAAATATTGAAAAGATGCGCAAATCCATGCGCAGATGCGGTTTCTCAAACGACTGGAGCAATGAATACATTACAATGCTCCCGGAGTATTACGGCAAGACACAACTGTCCTTCCTGAGGATGTTTGAAAATGGTGATGTTTACCAGAGTGAGCATCCTGTAAATTTCTGTACCCGCTGTGAAACTGCGATTGCATTCGCTGAAGTATCATATGAGGACAGGACAACAAAACTCAACTTCTTTGATTTTGACGGTGTTGAGATAGCAACAACAAGGCCGGAACTTCTTGCCGCCTGTGTTGCAGTTGCCGTTCATCCGGATGACAATCGCTATTCCGAAATCTCCGGTAAGACACTTAAAGTTCCAATCTTTGGCCATGGCGTAAAGGTAATAGAAGATGAAGCTGTTGACCCTTCCTTTGGTAGCGGTGCGGTTATGATCTGTACCTTTGGAGACAAACAGGATGTCCACTGGTGGAAGAAGCATAACCTTGATCTCAGAAAGGCAATTGATCTTAAAGGCCGTATGACTGCTATTGCAGGGCCTTACGCGGGCATGACCTCTCAGGAGTGCAGGAATGGTATTCTCTCCGAGATGGCGGAGAAAGGCATATTAAAGAGACAGGAAGATCTCGAACAGCGCGTCGGAGCATGCTGGAGATGCAAAACTCCGATTGAAATCCTCTCCGAGAGGCAGTGGTTTGTAAAGGTGCACAATGATGAGATCCTGAAAGCCGCTGATAAAATCCGGTGGACGCCCGAGCATATGAAGATGCGCCTTGAAAACTGGGCTTCACAGATGGAGTGGGACTGGTGCATCTCAAGGCAGAGAATCTTTGCAACCCCGATTCCGGTCTGGTTCTGCAATAAATGCGGGGAAGTCATGCTGCCTGATGAAGAGGATCTCCCGGTTGATCCAACGGTTGACAGGCCAAAGAGACCATGTCCAAAGTGCGGCTGCACTGACTTTTCCGGTGAGACTGATGTTTTGGATACCTGGATGGATTCATCAATATCTGTCCTGAATATTACAGGCTGGGACGGTAAGTCTGTACCTGAATATTTCCCGGCACAGATCCGCCCGCAGGGGCATGATATCATCAGGACATGGGCATTTTACACAATTCTTCGTGCAGGGGCACTGACAGGAGGAGGTCATCCGTGGGATGAGATCCTTGTGAATGGTATGGTTCTTGGTGATGATGGCTTTAAGATGTCAAAGAGCCGTGGAAATATCATTGTGCCGGAGGAAGTGCTCTCAAAACACGGCGCGGATGCCTTCAGACAGTGGAGTGCAAGCGGTGCTGCAACGGGACAGGATATCGTGTTCTCATGGAATGATGTCATCGCTGCGGCAAGGTTCCAGACAAAGATGTGGAATATCACAAGGTTTGTCATTATGCACCTGGATAAGGCAGAAGAGGGAATGATCGCAGACAGGCCGACTGTGCTTTCAGACCGCTGGCTTATGGCAAAACTTTCATCTGCAATATCCGAAGTCACAGAGTCGATGGACTCTTACCAGTATGACCGGGCTGTAAAGACCATCCGTGAGTTTGCAAGGGAGATCTTTGCAGACAATTATATTGAGATGGTTAAGGGACGCCTGTATGGCAGCGGTGAAGGTAAAGAGAGCGCACTTTTTGCCCTGAAGACATCGGTTGATGCGTTGTGCAGAATGCTTGCCCCGATCACTCCGTTCTTTGCAGAGGAGTGCTACAAGCATCTAACCGGCGGGAAGGAGAGTGTCCATGAACGGACCTGGGTTGACTATGAGTATTCTGATTCGGATGCTGAAGTACAGGGAGATCTTCTTGTAAGGGTTGTATCAGAGGTCCGACGTTATAAGCATGACGAAGGTTTTGCACTGAATGCCCCTCTGGGACATATTGTGGTGTATTCTCCGTATGAGATAAATGACGGCGGCGATGCGTCATCTACTCTCAATGCAGATGTTGAGTGGAAGTGCGAGAAGCCTGAACTCATAAAATCGGTATCGGATGTAAGATTTAATTTTGGACTTATCGGGCCTAAGTTCAGAAAGCAGGCCAATGCATATATGAATGCTATAAGGGCACTTACAGAGGATGAGAAGATTACGCCTCCCAGGACTGTAATTATGGATGGCGTTGAAACTGAGGTTTTAGAGAATTCCTTTGAGCCTGTATATTCATACAGTGTTGCGGGTGAGAAGGTTGATCTCCTGACACTGACTGATGATGTTATTCTGACTGTTCAGAAGAAGGAATAATTATTTTTATTTTTGGAACTGTTATCTCTGAACTCGTATGAGAAGTGAGATAAAGTAAACCGGTTAAAGGTACAGTGAGGTAATATTATATCCGCAGCGAGTAAAAAACAACTGGGAAAACTTAACAAAGTTAAGAAGGCAAAGGCAGAGGAACTCGCAAAGCAGGTGGCTGCGGGCAGTCAGGCTGCAAAGAAGAAACTCAAGAAGCTTGAGAAAAAGATCAAATAATCTGATTTGAATTACATTTTTTTTTATTTTATTTTTTTAACTGTTTTCTTCCGGGTTTATAGGTATTTTTCATTCCTGATTCATACTTTGACCACAGCCTGTCAAAGGTTCTCAGGTTGGATTCCGCTTCATCTGAATAACCCGCAATCTCTTTGAATACGGGATCTCTTAATTTCTGCGGGTTTTTCTCAACAAATTTAATTATTTTATACAATGATGTCCTTATTCCGCCTATAGATCCATGAATATTATTTAAGAATTCCCGGTTCTGGACATACTCCCTGTACATCTCTTCTGAATCCCTCTTTGCTTCTTCAACGGAAGTTATATCCTTTATCACCGTAATCACGGCCGAGACCTTATTTTCATCCTCTTCAAAAACCGGCAGATAGGTATAACTTATTATAAGAGTCCTGTTTTTACCGGAAAATTTTCCTATTCTGTTCCTGTTATGTCCGGTTCTGAATATATCTTCATAATCTCCAATATTTAGCAGTTTTGAGAAATTTCCGGTCTCATAGAGTGGTCTTGTGAGCTGAAATTTTGTAATATTTAATTTTTTTGCAATTTCAGCAAATTTATTATTGTATTTTATTATTTTATAGTCCCGGTCAACAGCAAAGAAGATCTCGTCAATATTTTCCATAAATACAGAACAGATTTTATCTGTGTGTAACTCCCCGGATAATCCGGAATCCTTCTTCTCTCTTAAGATTATTATCTGCTCTTCAAAGTTGGTTCTGTATGATAATGTAAATCCGGAGTTTATACTCACATTTTCCAGAGTGCCGTTATTTTTTCTGAATTGGATCTTATCAGGCCATACTGCAGTTTCTTCTTCTGATTCAGATGAATATTCCGGGGTATTGAAAAAATTTATAAGTTTTCTTCCGACAATCTCATTTTTTTTATATCCGGAAAAAAACTCCATCTCATGGTTTACCCTTGTAATTGCTCCGCGCCGGTTTATTGTGAGTGCAGGTTCATTTATTCTGTCAAGGGCCGCCATTATAGGATCTGTATTTGAGGTCTCAAGTCTTTTTATGCGGTCACGCTCCGCTTTATTGATTTTAAGGGCAACACCAAGACTGTGGAGTATTTCCTCTTCTGAAAAAGGCTTTATCAGTATCCCGCAGGGGCCAATTCTCTTCAGTTCATCTGCAATACCTTCATTACTGGAGTTTATTATGAATATTACAGGTTTTTTGTGGTTGCGGATTATTTTTTTACCGGCATCAAGGGGCGATATTTTTCCGACTATATCAGTATCAATAATCAAAATGTCGGGTTTTTCCCCGGCTGTCCGAAAGATCAGGTCACAGCTGTCGATGGATAATGCAAGTACCTCATAATTATATTTCCTGAGGGTCTTTTTCAGTTCCATTGTGGATTTTATATCTTCCACTGCCATCAGGACTTTTTTCAGTTTCTGCTCACCCCGTGATCCTATTGTCAGATATTATTTGCTCTGAATGGTAATAATTGCTAACGATTTTTTCCAGATCTGTGTATTTTTTTATCTGGCCGGCAGGAATTTCTATCTCTTACCCTTCTGCTTATCCGGCATCTGCCTGATGCAGTCTGCCACGAATTTAATTATCTCTTCCCTGTTTTTCAGAGCGTCAATTAATATGAATCTTTCAGGGTCTTTCTCTACTATCTCAAGGTAATTGTTCAGTACCTCTCTGAGTACATTTCCGCATTCAAAATGTTCAGGCTTTTCACGGTCTTTCTTCAGCCGTGCGAGTGCTTCTTCAACAGGCAGCACAAGAAGAAATGTCCTGTCCGGTTTTATTGTCCAGCCCTCATGGACATCTTTTAACCACTGCATAGGTTCAGGGAGTATCTTTTTGAGTGTGACTGCCTGGTATGCAAATCTTGAATCGGTGTACCTGTCAGATATTATTATTCTGTTTTCCTTCAGTGACGGCTTTATAACCTCTCCAAGATGCGCTGCATGATCTGCACAGAACAAAAGTGCTTCTGCAACAGGGTCGATATTCTCTGCAATCCCGCGCCTCACCTGTTCACCAATCCATGTCGAACCGGGTTCTCTTGTATATACCACATCAAGATCGGATAATTCAGATTTTAAGCCCTCAAGCAGGGACGACTTCCCGCTGCCGTCGATGCCCTCAATTGTAATCAGCAAATTCTGCCCTCCTGAACGTATTTTAGGGGAACTCTGCCTTTGTGGACTGCAGTTGCTATGATTGCGCCGTTAATTCCGGCATCCTGAAGCCTTAACAGGTCCTCAACTGAGTTTACACCTCCGCCGTAGAGTAGTGTCCCCTCATATGCACTTCTTACCTCCTCAATACTGAGGCTGCCCATGGAATCCTCTGCACCCACACTTGAGAGGTTTAAGACAATAAGGCCCTCAAAACCGGCTTTGGAGGCTTCTTTCAGGACTGCTGCCGGATTTTTTCCATCCGGAAGCGCTCTTCCGTCCTTCACAACAACGCTGAAATAATCAAAATCAGTGTAATCCTCAGGATTTCCTCTGCATGTCTCGGTGGAAATTACATTTTTTATCCATGGTTCTTTCAGTGCTTCTGAAGGAGTTTCTGCCCCGCGGTTGAGATAGGAATACTCTCCACAGTCCCTGCATGAAAGAACTGCTGAATTGTTGTCACTATCTCTGCATATTCTGTCAAGATCGGCCAGATATGGATATTTGACCTTCAGTTCAGTCAGATATTCTGAAGGTTTTGTGCTCCCGGCAAGCCCCCAGTCAAGAGGTTTGTAGATCTCCCTTCTGCCCTTATAGCCATGAACGACCTCTCCTCCTTTAATATCAACGGCAAGAATTATTTTCATTATCAGGAATTATTTATCCGGAGAAGGCATCAATTTTATTTATTTTAAAATAATTAGAATTATGTGTCTATATGGGCTGAAAAATGAGGTTAATACAAAAATCACTATTATGTGATATAACCAAATTTTATTATGGATTTATTGGTCAGTCCAAGCAGTGTTGCAGAGGCAAAATATTCACTTGCTGCAGATATTGTTGACGTTAAAAAACCTTCTGAAGGTTCATTAGGTGCAAATTTCCCGTGGGTTATCTCAGAGATTAAATCGCTGAGTGAAAAACCGGTCAGCGCGGCAATTGGTGATTACAGCTTTAAACCCGGCAGTGCTTCCCAGTCTGCTTTCGGTGCTGCAAGCGCAGGCGCTGATTATGTTAAAGTCGGCCTTATGTTTGAGGGGGAAGGGAACGCGCTTGAGTTTATTGAAGCGGTTGTAAAAGGAGTGAAGTGGAGATTCCCTGAAAAGACAGTAGTTATTGCATCTTATGCTGATTACGACCGCGTTGATGCAATTTCTCCGTTTGAGATGGCTCCGCTGGCAGCAAAAGCCGGTGCAGATGTCGCTATGATCGATACTGCGGTAAAGGACGGCAAAGGTCTCTTTGATTTCCTGAGTGAATCAGAACTTACTGAATTTACGGAGATGAACCGTTCCCTTTCATTACAGACTGCGCTTGCAGGTTCACTAAAGTTTGAAGATATTGAAACACTAAAGAAGATTAATCCGGAAATTATCGGGGTCCGTGGCATGGTATGCGGCGGCGACAGAAGTGCGGTGATAAAACCTGAACTTGTTGAGAAAGCTCTAAACCTTGTAAGGTGATTTTTAGGTAAGTTATGTACAAAAATAAACTTGAGATGGAGACCGGATATACCTTTGACGATGTTCTGCTGATTCCTGCTGCATCGCAGGTTGAACCAAGTCAGACAAATATTAAGTCCAGATTCACCCGTAACATTGGTGTAACAATACCCTTTGTTTCTGCGGCAATGGATACAGTCACTGAGTCGGGGATGGCAGTTGCGCTTGCACGTCTGGGCGCTATTGGTGTCATTCACAGAAATATGGCTCCTGATAAGGAAGTTGAGGAGGTCCGGAAGGTCAAGCAGGCTGAAGATTTCATTGAACGCAATGTTGTTACGGTTGATATTAATTCCACAGTCTCTGATGTTGACTATCTGATGAATGAGAATAATATCAGCGGTGTGCCTGTTATTGAGAACGGTAAGGTCGTTGGTATTGTCAGCCGCAGGGATCTCAGGTGGATTGCGTCCAAGAAGGGCGCTGAAAATATCCGGACAGTGATGACTTCGGGGCCGATCACTGTCAATGAGGACATTTCACTTGAGGATGCCATTGAGGTTATGTACAACAATAAAGTTGAGAGACTTCCTGTGACATCGTCTGACGGCGGAATACTCGGTATCATGACCATGCAGGATCTTCTTGAGAAGAATCAGTATCCTGATGCGAACCGCGATAAGGATGGCAACCTGAGAGTTTCTGCAGCTGTTGGTCCTTTTGATTTTGAGAGGGCAGTTATGCTGGATGAGGCTGGCGTTGATGCACTTGTTGCTGACTGTGCTCATGGGCACAATCTCAATGTCGTAAAATCAATAAAGGAGATCAAAGGAAGTGTCAAAGCTGATGTTATTGCCGGAAATATTGCAACATCTTCGGCTGCTGATGCATATTCCGGTGAGATAGATGCCCTTAAGGTTGGTATCGGCCCTGGTTCAATCTGTACTACGAGGGTTGTTGCGGGTGTAGGTGTCCCACAGATTACTGCAATTGCTTCTGTTGCACAGGCATGTATGGAATATGATGTTCCTGTAATTGCAGATGGCGGTATCAGGTACAGCGGTGACGTTGCAAAGGCAATTGCGGCAGGTGCCGAATGTGTTATGCTTGGAAGTCTTCTCGCCGGTACAGATGAGTCTCCCGGCAGGATTATTGCAATTAAGGGAAGAAGATATAAGCAGTACCGCGGCATGGGTTCACTTGGTGTGATGACCGGCGGTCAGTCAAGTGACCGTTACTTCCAGAAGAAGGGTATTGGGCAGACAAAGTTTGTTCCTGAGGGTATTGAGGGCGCGACACCGTATGTCGGTGAAGTTTCGGATATTATCTATCAGCTTACCGGCGGTCTTAAATCTGCTATGGGATATACCGGCTCTGCAAAAATCAGAGATCTCCGTGAAAATGGAGAATTTATCAGGATAACATCTGCCGGACAGGTGGAGAGCCATCCGCATGATATTCTGATTACAGATGAGGCACCAAATTACAGGTTGCCTGATAACAAATAAATATATATATTGTTTTTCTTAACATTTGGTAAATATGTTGGAAGGTGATGAGGTATCCCGCCTTCTTGATATTCTCGGTAACAGAAACAGGAGAAGAATTATTCAGCTCTTAAGGCAGAAACCCTGTTTTGTTACCGAGATTTCGGACAGACTTATGATAAGTCCGAAGGCCGTAATAGAGCATCTCCAGATTATGGAGAGGGAAAGTATCCTTATCTCACATGGTGATGAGGTTAACAGGAGGAAGTATTACCATCTGTCGAGGGATTTCCGGATTACTGTGAATATTGAGGATCTGGTGGCCGCGGGTCATAATTTTGAGAATGAAACTGAAGATTTTAAGTTGACTCTCTTTAATAAAACCGGAATTATTCGTAAAATGGTGAAATCGCGTGACGAAATCCTTGTTGATCTCGATTACCTTGAGAGGGATATTGAGAAAAAAATACGCGATTTAAAGGTTTTCTGCAAAGAAATAATTAATAGTGAGGCAGAGTTTAATCTTATAACTGCACTGGCCGGATATGATATGTCTGTTGAGGACCTGGAAGAATTCTGTGGTATTTCCGGTGACGATCTGATGGTTTTACTCAGAAAACTGACTGAGAATGGTATTGTGGAGAGATCAGGCGACCTGTATAAATTGTGTGGTAATTATGAAACGTGAACCCAATGATGATATTTTAAGAAATTTTGCAAAGGCGATGGAAGATATAATTAGCAGTCTTCCGTTCTCGGAGAATGCCCGGTTTTTGGGCTGCACAATAATTACCGGTAATGGTGGAGAGCCCTTTGTTTTCCGTTCTGATGATGAAGATGATTTAGGCGATGATGAAGGGGTTGATTATGAAGTGATTGACGGTCCTGAGAAGATATATGTGACTGTGTCTCTTCCTTCTGATATTGTTGATCTGCCTGATGTTGATATCCAGCCTGAATTTATTAAAATAATCGTTGATGGTGTGGAGGTCAGAGTTGATCTTCCGTGCAGTATTGATGCCGGTCAGAGTAATTTTGTGGCTAAGAACGGGATACTGGATATTGTATGTGCGAAAGCACAGTAATCACTTTTTTTTAATTTCAGTCAGTATATTTTTTATACATATGTCTTCATGCAGATGTTTTTTTCTTGTTTTTTCAGATAACTCATTAATCAGATGAAAACCAATACTATGCGGATATTTAATGCAAAGTTTACTTGGTTTTAAAGAAAGAAGATATATCGAAGAATTAAGAATTATTACAAGATCAACTGCTCTTGACTGCGTTATTGATGAACCTTTTGACAGAATAATATATGTGATAAAGAAAGGCGATATGGGTATTGCAATCGGTAAAAACGGTGCCAATATCAAGAAGCTTCAGAAGGTGCTTGGCAGAAGGATTGAGATGGTTGAACATGATGAGGATATCTGCTCTTTTGTCAGTAATGTTCTCAAGCCGGCTGTTGTAAAAGATCTCTGTGAGGATGAGGGGGGCAATGTTATGATTTCGGTTGTATCACGGTCTGATCTTGGTATTGCAATAGGTAAGGGTGGCTGTAATGTTGAGAAAGCGAGAATTCTTATACAGAGATATTTTGGAAAAAGTATAGGTGAAATACGTCTTGTACCGGAGGTGAAGTGTGAGGACTGATATTTTTGATGAATTATGGCAGATTATGTGTGATCGGGAGCTAAATCCTCCTGAAAAAAGTTATATTGTTGATATTCTCCGTCACAGGAAGGGTATTGATAAAGCCCTTGAAAAGGTCGGTGAGGAATCTGCGGAGTTTATAATCGCAGCGAAAAATCCGGATTATGATCAGAAGGTCTATGAAGCAGCTGATCTGATCTTTCATCTTATGCTTGCACTGAAAAGAATTGGGGTCGAATTTGAAGATGTTATCTCAGAACTTGAATCCCGCAGGAAGTAATTTTTTCCTGTTTTTAATTATTTTAATCTGATTTTTTTAAAATTCTGCATTTTTCCGGATTTTTATGCGTTTTAATGTCGTTTTTGACGTAAGTTAAATTACTTATGAGGATTTTTTTACATTCTGTGTTGTGTACTCTTTTGTCTGTTTACTTATTGGGTGTTATTTGCGCGAGTGATCAAAAGTTCATGAAATAACGCTGTTCTGCCGTTTTTTTCCTGTGGGTGATCCTGTTTGTCTGTTCATTTTCTTAATTTCCTGCAAGGGTTTATATGTGGCGGCATACAACATTGTAAGGCCGAAGTATTCCGGTGACAGACGCCTCAGGGTGGCTGCAACTGTGGATTCGGGAAAGCCTGTAAGTTCTTTTACAGGTGACTGCAAAGCAAAAAGTGGATTCGCTGAATTATGCGTTCCTCTGCTTTTCAAAGAAATCGCAAAACAATGTGTTTATATAACAATAAACCTAACATTGTTACCTCGATTCTTAGATGGAGAACCGAAAGCACCCGGATGGGGGTGTCGGTTCTGACGTTGGCACTGACAATGCGGAAATTTGTTTAATAACCGCTAATTCCTTTTAGATAAACTAGTGAAAATATCGATAGTGTGCCGAAGTGTAAGTACTTCAAACAATTAATTCTGGTTGATC